>JBBSGA010000100.1:0-18083 GCA_038254585.1 Chloroflexales bacterium
CCTGATGGGCGAGGGCGCCAAGGGCGAGGTGCTCTCGGTCGCGTATGCCGGGGCGGGCCAGCACCAGGATGCAGGCGCCAAGATGGTGCACGCCGCGCCGAACACGACCAGCCGCATCACCAACAAATCGGTCTCGAAGAACGGCGGACGAACAACCTATCGCGGGCTGGCCAAGGTCTTGCCCGGAGCCATCAACGCGAAAGTCAACGTAGTCTGCGATGCGCTGATCCTCGACGACCGGTCGGCCTCGGACACGATTCCCTACATCGAGATCGAAGAGGACCAGGCGACGATGGCGCACGAAGCGACCGTCGGCAAGATCGGGGTCGAGCAGCTCTTCTATCTGCGCAGCCGCGGGCTGAGCGAGGCGGAGGCGCTCTCGATGATCGTGCTGGGCTTCATGGAGCCGTTCACGCGAGAACTGCCGATGGAGTACGCCGTCGAGCTCAACCGGCTGATCCAGATGGAGATGATCGGGTCAGTCGGGTAGGGCGCTGCCTCACACGGACTGCCAGAATCTCGTCCTGTAGCCACGCCGCGGGGTGCGGACCTGGGCTCGCCATCACTGAAAGGCCAGGCAACCACGGGCTCCTGGCTGTTCCACTCGCTCCGGAGGCGTAAGATAATGAATGCGACTATGACTCAGCAGCAGGTGCTCCAACTCATCGGCGACGGCCGCCGGCGTCGCCGGCCCATCCTCCTGTCGGGGGCCAACCTTGAAGGTGTCTCGCTCAGGGTTGCCAATCTGCGCGGTGCCTCTCTGCAAGGCGCACACCTGGCACATGCCAACCTTGAGGGCGCCTGCTTGAGTGGCGCCTGTCTGCAGAGCGCGGATCTGCGTGGCGCCAACCTGCGGGGTGCAGACCTCCAGGGGGCACATCTGGAAGGAGCCAACCTCGCGGATGCGGACCTGCAGGGAGCCAAGCTCCAGGCAGCCTACCTGAGCGATGCTAACCTGATGGATACCGACCTCCGCGGCGCGGACCTACGTGATGCCTATCTCGGAATTCCGTACATCGACCGGACCGACTTAAGCCAGGCACGACGGGGCGAACAGCAGCGCGACACTGCACCCCACCCGTCCGGCCCCCACGTTGGCCGAAGATGGGCAATCTGGGAGCCACAAGCATGACAAACTCCGAGCCACTGACGGTCAAGATTGAGCCCGTCAAGCTGACAGTCCGGCCCAGCATCCCAACGTGGCGCTACATCGGGGACCGTGCCGCGGCTGACCTGGCCTACTGCGCGCGCTTCGGTACACACGAGGCGCCGGACCCGACCGTGGCACTCGGTGGGGCATGGGCCTACGCATTGCCGGCAACCGGCCTGCCGTAGTGAGCACGCCCAAGGTTGCAGCGACGGCGCGCCGTCCCGTGGGCCGAGCGCAGGAGCCGTCCTCCGATCCACCCACGCACGGGCAAACTGAATCGGAGAGGCAGGTCAGTCGCGTGTCCGGGATTTTGCACGATCAGGCAGATCGCCTATCGGAGCAGGCAGCGGCTACGACGCGGCAGGCCGACGAGTCACGCGCCGACGCCGTACAGCTGGACGAGCAGGCAGCCCAGATCCACGAGCGCGCAGCCCAGCTTCATGAGCGGGCGAACCAGCTCGGCGACGAGATCACAGGGCCAGAGCCCGAGGATCGATGACTCCGGCCGGCACGTCTACTCCGCAGGTGACAGCGGGACGCCGCCTCGTGTGCGGGCGGCAAAGGCAATCGAGCGCGGCCAGAGCGCTCAGCAAAGGTCTTGCGCGCGCAGGCGGGGACATCCCAGAAGCAGCGGCGAGTGGGTTAGGACACGCAACGTCTTGCAGGAGACGGGACAAAACGGGGGCTGGCTCGCCAACCGGATGTGATCGGCTGCAGCAGCTTCAATCCAACGAACAGGACGTCAGCCCCCGTTTTGTCCTGGTCTCCCGGATGACCTCCCATCGGCCAACAGCGAGTTGCCGATCGCGAACTACCCTGGGGATACGGCTGAGGATATTCGGCAGCCGGTCCTCCGGCGCTTTGAAGCACGCGTCTACCGGCTGCGGTAGACGCGTGCAGCCATTTGCTCTCCTTGACAAAGCACTTTCGCGCATGCTATGCTCGCCCACGTCGGATTAACCGCGAATGAGTATGGTTCGGCCATGATTTTAGACAGCAGCGACAAGCACTTCCTCGGCGGCACGATCCTCGTCTTTGCCCGCTCTGGGAGCAGTGTGCCCGACGGCAGGAGGCTCAGAACGTGATGCGCTAAGCATCCATTCCTGAAGCATCTGCCGTGGCAGCGACGACGTCGCCCACGGTTTTTTTGCGCCGCAAACACCGGGGGAGTCCCAATCCCGCGGTGTTTAGGTTTGAAACAGGAGGCGGGGATGTCCCTGCGGAGCTACTGGGAGTTCTTGGCGGAGTATCTGCGAGCATGGAGGCCGCGGGTCGCTCTGCTCGCCGTGCTGCTGCTCGGCAGCATCGGGCTGCAGCTGCTGAACCCGCAGATCCTGCGCTACTTCATCGACACCGCCGCGCGCGGCGGCGCGATGGCGGCGCTGCTCGGCGCGGCGGCGCTCTTCATCGGCGTGGCCCTGGTCACGCAGGCGCTGTCGGTCGCGGCGACCTACGTGGGCGAGCAGGTGGCTTGGCTCGCGACTAACACGCTGCGTGCCGACCTTACCCAGCACTGCCTCGATCTGGACATGCCGTTCCATAACGCGCGTACTCCCGGCGAGATGATCGAGCGCATCGACGGCGACGTGACCGCGCTCGCCAACTTCTTCTCGCAGTTCGTGCTGCGTGTGCTCGGCAGCGGGCTGCTGCTGGTGGGCGTCCTGGTCCTGCTTTGGCGTGAGGACTGGCGCATCGGCGCGGTGTTGTCGCTCTTCGCCCTGGTCGCGCTCGTGGTGCTGGGCCGGGTTCGCGGCATCGCCGTCTCCTACTTCACCGCGTCGCGGGCGGCGCGCGCCGACATGTTCGGCTTTATCGAGGAGCGGCTGGCCGCGCTAGACGATATTCGCGCCAACGGCGCGGGCGCCTACGTCATGCGGCGCCTGCATGGGTGGATGCAGCGCAACTTCAAAACCGCCCGCTCCGCGGATCTGCGCGGTTTCACCCTGTGGGTGATCACCAACGTCCTCTTTACGACGGGCTACGTCATCGCGCTGGCGATGGGCGCCTATCTCTTCCGGCGCGGCGCGATCACGGCTGGAACAGTCTATCTAATCTTTCAATACACCGACATGCTGCGCCGGCCGCTGGAGCAGATCACCGACCAGCTCAAGGACCTGCAGAAGGCGACGGCGAGTATCGGCCGCGTGCGCGAGCTGTACGGCATCGTGCGGACGATCGCGGACGGCGACGGACCGCCGTTGCCGCCGGGCGCGCTCGACGTGGAGTTCGACGGGGTATCGTTCGGCTACGGTGCCGGAGAGCCGGTGCTGCGCGATCTCCACTTCCGGCTGCGGCCCGGCACCGTGCTCGGCCTGCTCGGGCGCACCGGCAGCGGCAAGACCACCGTCACCCGCCTGCTCTTCCGGCTCTACGATCCCGAGGCCGGGACGATCCGGCTGGGCGGCCGGGAGATCCGCGCGACGAGCTTGGCCGAGCTGCGCGCACGGGTCGCGATCGTCACCCAGGATGTGCAGCTCTTCCACGCCGCCGTGCGCGACAATCTGACCTTTTTCGACCGCGCTATTCCGGACGAGCGGATCCTGGCGGTGCTGCGTGAGATGGGGCTGTGGGAATGGCTCGCGGCACTGCCACGCGGGCTGGATACCGAGCTCGCGCCGGGTGGCAGCGGTCTGTCGGCCGGCGAGGCGCAGCTGCTGGCGTTCAGCCGCGCGCTGTTGAAAGATCCGAGCGTGGTCGTGCTCGACGAAGCCTCCTCACGCATCGATCCTGCCACCGAAGCGGTGATCGAGCGCGCCGTGGACCGGCTACTTGTCGGCCGCACCGGCATCGTAATCGCCCACCGTCTCCACACCGTGCTACGGGCCGACGAGATCATTATCCTCGAGGCCGGATCGATCCGCGAGCGCGGCAGTCGCGCCGCACTCCAGGAGCAGCCAGATTCGTACTTCGCGCAGCTGTTACAGACTGGGCTGCAGGAGCTGCTGGCATGAATACCTGGCGATTGTCGTGGCGTACCGCGCGCCTGCAGCGCCGGCGCTACCTCTTCTGCTGGGCGATGTGGCTGATCTTCGTCAGCATCCCGCTGGCGTCGGGCCTGATCACGCGCCGCTTTTTCGACACGCTGAACGGCCACGCGCCGGTGGGTACCGGCGTCTGGATGCTGATCTTGCTGCTGGCCTGCACCGAGGGCGCACGGATTCTGATCTTCGTGTCGACGATGTACGCCTATATCACCTACTGGCAGATCACGGAGGCGCTCCTCCGTCGCAACATGCTCGGCTGGCTGGTGCAGGGACCCGGCGCGCGAATCCTGCCCGGCTCACCCGGCGAGGCAGCCAACCGCTTCCGGGACGACGTCGAGGAGATCATGGAGTTCATCGACGCCTGGATCGACAGCAGCAGCTTCCTGGTCTTCACCGTCGTCGCGCTCGCGATCATGGTGCGCATCGATCCGCTGATCACCCTGGTGGTCGCGCTGCCGCTGGCAGGGATCGTGGCCGTGACCCGGATGCTGAGCGGCCGCATCAAAGGCTACCGCGAGCGCAGCCGCGAGGCGACCGGGCGGGTCACCGGCTTCCTGGGAGAGATCTTCGGCGCGGTGCAGGCCGTCAAGGTCGCCTCGGCCGAGCGGCGCGCCACGGACCATTTTCGCGTGCTGAGCGCCGCGCGCGGCCAGGCTGCGCTCAAAGACCGGCTCTTCACCGAGCTGCTCGACTCGTTCAACATGAACACGGTCAACATCGGGATCGGGCTGATCCTGCTGCTGGCCGCGCGCTCGATGCGCGCGGGCGCCTTCACCCTGGGCGATTTTACGCTCTTCGCGAGCTACCTCGGCTCGGTAACCGCCTTTCCGCGCTGGATCGGCCGCCTCGTGGCGCGCCACAAACAGGCCGGTGTCTCCTTCGACCGCATGCAGGCGCTGCTGCCGGGCGCGCCGCCGGAGACGCTGGTCGATCCCACGCCGATCCATCTCGAGGGCGCGCCGCCGGAGGTGCCCGTCGTCGCCCGCAGCGCGGCGGACCGGCTCGACGTCCTCGCGGTGCGCGGGCTGACCTATCGCTATCCAGGCTCGGGCCGCGGCGTCGAAAATGCGGACCTGACACTGCGGCATGGAACGTTCACCGTTATCACCGGGCGTGTCGGGGCGGGCAAGACGACGCTGCTGCGCGCGCTGCTGGGATTGCTTCCGCGCAATGCCGGCGAGATCTGCTGGAACGGTGCCCTGGTAGACGACCCCGCCACCGCCTTGGTGCCGCCGCGCTGCGCGTACACACCGCAGGTGCCGCGCCTGGTCAGTGAGTCCCTGCGCGAGAACATCCTGCTGGGGCAGCCGGAGGAGCTGGTCGACCTCGCAGGGGCGATCCGGAACGCGGTGCTCGAAGACGACGTCGCGACCATGGACGATGGCCTCGACACCCTCGTCGGCCCGCGCGGAGTGCGGCTGTCGGGCGGCCAGGTCCAGCGCGCGGCCGCGGCGCGCATGTTCGCCCACGCACCCGAGCTGCTGGTCTTCGACGATCTTTCGAGCGCGCTCGACGTCGAGACCGAGCGGACGCTGTGGGAGCGCCTGCGCCCGGAGCACGACCCCCTGGACGACCGAGATGGTGCCGGTCAGACGCAGCCAACGTGCCTGGTCGTCTCGCACCGCCGTGCCGCCCTCCGGCGCGCCGACCACATCGTCGTGCTGAAGGCCGGCCGGGTGGAGGCCGCGGGCACGCTCGACGAGCTGCTGCGAACCTCGGCGGAGATGCGGCAGCTCTGGGCCGGCGCGGCGTCCGAAAGTGGGCCGGCCGGCGACGGGCAGCCGCTGGAGGTTCGGTAGTGCATGGTACCTTAGTAGTACCGTAACGGAGGAAGGGGCCGTCCGATCGACGCGCGGGCGGCTCCGAGCGAGGAGGATCGTATGGCACACGACACGCGAACGCAGCCCTGGTTCATGCTCTCCAATTCGGCCGGCAATTTGATCCAGCTGGCCGGGCTGCTCGGCGGTCTCACCCTTGTCGCGCGAGCCGCGCGCGCACGCGGACCCTGGCGGCGACGTCTGCTGCTGGCAGGATGGCTGGTCACCTACTTCTGCGATCACGCCGGCGCCCACTGGGCCGCCGGTTATCTGGGCGGCATCCGCTTCGTAGGCTACGGCGTGCAGGGCACCACCAGCCCCGGCTGGTACCCGCCCGGGCTGCGCTGGATCTTCCGGCATCTCCCACTCTTCAGCGCGCGGACCGATCCGGCATCCCTCCGCGCGGCAGCTCCGGGCGCACGCCTGGCGATGTACCTGGCCGGCCCGCTCTTCACAGTGCTCACCGGCCTCGGCATCCCGCTCTACGGACGAGCACGGCGGATCCTAGGGGCGCGCGAGCTGTTGATCGGCGGCTGCATCTGGTTCACGCCAATGTTGGTGGTGGAGGCGATCCGGCCGGGCGGCGATGTCTACCGTGCCTGGCGCGAGTTGCGCCGGATCGGGGGGGCATGAGCCGGATGCTGATGACCGGGGTGATTCTGGCCGGGGCGATCTATGCGCTGATCTGTGCGCTGCTGTACGTCTATCAAGAGCGCCTGATCTTTCATCCCGACGTCCTGCCGCCGGAGTTCACGTACGACTTTCCGATCCCGTTCGACGAGCTGACCTGGCAGGTCGACGGGGCGACGATCAATGCGCTCCATTTTCGGGCGGCGCATGCCAAAGGCGTGATCCTCTACCTGCATGGGAATGCCGGTAGCCTCCGCGGCTGGGGCGCGCTCGCCCAGACCTTCGTGCCGCGCGGCTACGACCTGCTCGTCCCGGATTACCGCGGCTATGGCAAGAGCACGAGCCGGATCACGGGCGAGGCGATGCTCCACCAGGATGCGCTGGTAGCCTACAGCTACCTCCAACGGCACTACCGCGAAGATCAGATCGTCGTCTACGGCCGCTCGCTCGGGACGGGGATCGCCGCCAAGCTGGCGGCGGCGCTTGCGCCGCGGCTGCTCCTGCTCGAGACGCCATACGTGAGCCTGCAGTCACTCGCCACGCGCCAGTTTCCCTTCGTGCCCCCGGCACTCCTGAAGTACCGGCTGCGCACGGACCTCTGGATCGGCGCCGTCCGCTGTCCGATCTATCTCATTCACGGCACCCGCGATGAGCTGATCCCGTATGAGTCAAGCGTTCAATTGCTGTCGCTGATCAAGGCGCCACGCGAACTGATCTCGATCGACGGCGGCCACCACAACGATCTAGCCGCCTTTCCCCAGTACCAGGCCGCGCTCGACCGCATCCTGTGGTAGAGCGGCGTAGCCGCCGGCCGCTCGCGGCGAACGGTCGCTCTAGCGCGCACCGTCGGCTCCGCCGATCCGGCCCAGCCACCAGCTCCGGTAGCCCTCGCAGTCCAACCGCGACGAAGGCGTTAGCCGAGCGCCAGGAAGCGATACCAGCCGCTCGCGTCCTCCTTGAGTGCCTCCAGGCGCGCCTTGAGCGCCTCGTGCAGCTTGGCGTTCTCGATGGCGATCGCGCCGAGGTCGGCGACGGTGGCGGCGAACGTGACCTCCTCCGCGCTGAAACGCCGGACCTGGCCCGAGTAGAAGCGCATCACACCAACCTTGGCGCCGTGACTGCGCAGCGGCACGACCAGCACCGAGCGAAGACCCTCCCGGCGCGCCTCGGCCACATACTGAAAGCCGGGTTCCTGAGTGACGTCTCTGAGCTGCATCGGCCCTTCCGCCAGCGCCTGCCGATCGATCGGACTGCGCTCGACCGCGACCTCGCCCTTCTGGAGATAGGTCTGGCTGAGCCCGTAGGCCGCCGCGAGATGCAGCGTGCGCTGGTTGGGGCCAAGCAGGCGGATCGAGCCCGCCTTCACGTTCAGCTCGCGCACGGAGTGCAGCAGCAGGGTCGCCAGCACGGCGGACAGATCGAGCGAGGAGTTGACCTCGTTCGCGATCGTCCGGAAGGCCTGGAAGAGGTGCGTGCGCTGCAGTGCCGCGCCGCTCAGGTTGGCGACGGCGGCCAGAAAGGTCTGCTCATCCGCGCTGAAGGTGTGGGCTTCGGCCGTATAGACGCGTAGCACGCCGACGATCCGATCGCGAAGATCGATGGGAACGGCGAGGACACTCGCGAGGCCCTCGCGCGCGGCATCTTCCGCGTATTGAAGGAGCGGATCGTGGGCGACGTCGGCGATTGCCACGCGCTCACCCGCCAGCACCCGCTGATCGATGCCGCTCTGCTTCACCGCCACCGGTCCCTTGGTGAGATAGGCCTCGCTCAGGCCGTAGGCCGCCCGCAACACGAGCGTCTGCTGCTCGTCGTCGAGCAGCCGCAGCGTGGCCGCGCAGTAGCCCAGCTCCGTAACCGTGCGTTCGAGGATCGCCGCGAGCGTCTCCTGCTCGCTCAGACTCGAGTTGAGCACATCGGCAATCGCGTACAGTGCCTTGGCGTCGCGCTGTTGGCCAGCTTCGTGATCCATGAGTATTGCCTCCCGGTTGATACGATCGAACTAACCGGACCCGGTGCGGATACTGACGATCGTAATCACAAGCACGACCGCCGTGATTGCCGCGTAGCGCCAATCGCGCTCGTAGAGAAAGACGAGGAACGAGCCGACGACCCGCACAATCGGGGTGGCAACCAGCACGATCAGGCCGAGCGCCAGGAAGCCCGATGGGCGCAGGGCCAGGGCACGCTGGAACGCATCGACGGGGGAGAGAATGACGGCCGGCAGCTCGTGCTGCCGGAAGACGTCGAGCCCGACGCCGGTCAGCAAGAGCACGACGCTGCAGACGAGGCCGACGATCAGCACCTGGTGCACGATGTGGTTCAGGTCGCGCTGCTGCTCGGCCTCCTGTGCCGGCGCCGTCTCGGCATCGCGACCGGTGACCAGATCCAGCGCCTGGCGGTTGACGTGGACCTGCCTGAGCTCATCCGAATCCGGCGCTCGTTTGCGCTGCCGGTCGGCTGGCGGCGGCAGCGTGGCGATCGACGGAATCACCGTCACCGTCGCCTCGTCCGGACTCACCTGCTCGTCGCCCGCCCGAGGCTGGACCGGCCCGGCCTCCGCCGCTGCCGGATCGGGCGGCTCGTCCGCCAGCACCCGCACAGCTTCTGGGCGTGGTCCCTTCATCCCTGCACCGCCTTGTAGAGCATGAGAACCGCAAACAGCGCCAGCAGCCACTGGAAGATCAGCTTGAGTGTTGAGCTACGGGCGCGACCGCCGAGGCGCGAGCCGGCCTGCGCGCCAAAGAGGACGCCCAGGGCCGTCGGGATCGCAATGCGTGGGTCGACGAAGCCGCGCTGAAAGTAGATCACGGCGCTGGTGGCGGCGGTCACGCCGATCATAAAGTTGCTGGTGGCGATCGCGGCGCGCAAAGGCATGCCCATCAGGAGGGTCATGATCGGTACCTTGATGATCCCGCCGCCGATCCCCAGCAGGCCGGAGACGTTGCCGGCGAAGAAGCTGGCGCCCAGCCCGATCGGTAACCGCCGCACGCCATAGTGAACTTCGGTACCGGTCAGCGGATCGACGTACGAAGTGTCCAGAAGTCCGGTCGGCGCCGGTTTCGTCTCCTCGCGCGATCCCTGGCGCATACTGTAGACCACGTAGATCAGCACGAGCCCAAAGATCGCCTGGAGCAGCCGCGGACTGAGAAAGATCGCCGTGATACCGCCCGCCAGGGCGCCCAGCGTCGTCGCCACTTCCATGACCATACTGAGGCGGGTATGTGAGAAGCCGCCGCCAACGTAGACCGCGCCGGCCGCAGATGAGGTGGCGATCACGCTGATGATGCTGGCGCCGATCGCCGTTTTGATCGGTACCCCGAAGACGCCGCTCAACAGCGGCACCAGCATGACGCCGCCGCCGATGCCCAGCATCGCGCCCAGGCCGCCGACCAGCAGCCCCAGGATGAAGATCAGGATTCCCATAAGCCATGCTCCTCTTGTCGCAGCAGCAGAGTCTTGCCGCCGGCCGGGATGGCTGCTGCATGCTCTCGACCCAGCTGCTGTGTATGGTCCGGCGCGACTACCATAGACCGAGTCCTAGACGCGGACCTAAAGCGGCTCGCTCCAAACCTTGCGGTTGCCTTGCGGGCGTCGCGGCACGTCGCGGGATAGGGCTGCAGCGTGCGGGTATACTACTGTCAGGCCGCGGCGGGAAAGATACGCGTGAAAGGCAGTGTCGTGCCTGTGAATCCTTATGTTGCTGTCTGAGCAGTCGTCGGCGGGGGCGGAGGAGCCCGTCGTCGCTCGGCTTTGGGCGAGCGAGGGCTTGTGTTCGGCCTGGTTGCCGTGCTGAGTATTTTGCTGCTGCTGGTCGTCGTGCCGCCCCTGGTGAATATGTGGAGCGGTGCGCTGCGCAGCCAACGCACAGGTCAGGTCCAGGCCTTTCAAGATGCGCGTAGCGCTGTCGAGAACGATATCAAGACGATACAGGCGGCCGAGCGGGGCTACCTCCTCACGCAGCAGCCGGCGTTCATCGACAGCTATCACGCGGCGGAGACGCGCCTCACGGCCGATCTGCAGGCCCTCCGGCAGCTCGCGCCGCAGATCGGGCCCGCACTATCAGCGGAGGTGACCGGCGTGGAGGCCGAGACGGCGCAGTGGCACGCGCAGGTCGGGCAGCATCTCCAACTCGTCCAACAGCACAACCTGGCCGCAGCCGTGGCGGACGTTGCCGCGGGACGCGGGCAGCAGCTCTACAGTGCCGTCGTCGGACGCCTCGACCGACTCGATCGGGCCGGCCGCGAGGCGCGGGCACAGATCGTCACGAGCAACACTCGCCTCCAGCGGGCTGCAGGGGGGCTCGCGATCGCCTTGGGCCTGCTCGCGATCCTGCCAGGAGCCTATATGATTGGGCTCTTCCGCCGGTCGAGCCGTCTCGCGGCCGAGGCGGCAGCGCAAGGCGTCCGTGCGGCGCAGGCCACGTGCTCCGCCCACGACCAGCTCGCGGAAACACGCCAGCGCAATCAGCAGCTGATCATGCTGAATCAGCTGGCGGCAGCCTCGGCGGCGCCGCTCGCCGTGCGGACGCGGGCTGAAGGGCTGCTGGGCGTGCTGGCTCCCGCGCTCAAGGCCGATCACGCTGCCATCTGGCTGCTCCAGATTGCACGCGGTTCGCTGAATCTCGTGGCAACCGCCGGTCTTTCACCTACCGTCGATCAGCCGGGAGGTATCGCCCTCGACGCTGTGCCACTCGTCGCCCGTGTGCTCAGCGAGGGACGGCCGATCGTCGTACCGGAACACGGCCTCGCAACGACCAGCCTGCCGGCTCCGTTCGCGCCCGCGGCCAGGACGCCGATCGGCAGCTACCTGCTGTTGCCGCTGTATGGGCGGGAAGGTGCGATTGGCGTCCTGGTGCTTGCGGCCGTTGCCCCCGGCATCTTCCAACCTGATGAGGTCGATTATTACACCACGATTGCCAACCAGGCCGGTCTCGCCCTCGATAATGCCCGCCTGTATGAGGCACTCGGCGCCGACCGGCAACGTCTGCAGGCGGTGTTCGATCAATCGCCGGAGGGGCTGATCTTCGCCGAAGCGGAGACCGGCGCGATCGCTCTGGCAAATCACGCGGCACGTGCGCTCCTGGGCGAAGACGAGCTGGCGGGCAGGCAGCTCCGGGATCCGGGCCTTGTCGCCCGCTTTGTGCGACCGGATGGCGCACCGATTGCCGCTCATGACCTGCCGTTGCTTCGGGCTATAGCGGACACAACCGAAGTGCGCGCCGAAGTTTTGATCGAGCAGGATGCTGGCACCCGCGTGCCGGCGCTGGTTACGGCCGTGCCCCTGCAGGACGAGGCCGGCGTCGTGCGCGGCGTCGTCGCGGTGCTGCAGGACCTGAGCCGCTTCCGCGAAGTCGAGCGCCTGAAGTCGGACTTCGTCGCGATGGTCTCCCACGAGCTGCGCACGCCGCTCACTGCGATCCAGGGATGTACTCAGACGTTACTGCGGTCCAATAGCGGTGGAACGGGTCGAACGCACGAGTTTCTGACGATCATCGATGCGCAGAGCAACCGGCTGCAGGAGTTGATCGACAACTTGCTGAGCCTCTCGCAAGTCGAAGCCGGCGCACTACGCCTGCGGCGCGGGCCGCTCGATATCGAGCGCCTGATTCGCAGTCTGGTGCGGCAGGTTGCCATGCAGCTCCCCGACCTCCGGATCCAGGCCAGCATCCCTACGCCGCTCCCGGTCGTCGCCGCCGATCCGCGCCGCATCGAGCAAGTCCTGCTCAACGTGTTGGATAATGCCCGCAAGGTCTCGCCACCCGGGGGCACGATCACTGTGCTTGCGCATGTGGCCGGCGCCGAGATTCAGATCGGTGTGCAGGATCAGGGTCCGGGCATTCCCGCCGCCGAGCGCACGCGTGTGTTCGAGCGCTTCTATCAGGGGACATCACGCCCGGCTCCCGGAGGAACCGGGCTGGGATTAGCGATCTGCCGGGCGCTGGTCGAGGCACACGGCGGGCGTATCGGGGTGGCGGATGGAACAGGACCCGGTGCGCTCGTGCAGTTTACTCTCCCCCTGCAGCCTCCCGAAAGCTACGCTGCCGCGCCGCAAGCTACCCTCGAGACGGTGGCGCAGCATGCGCATGACGGTGCGCATATCCTGCTCGTGGACGACGAGCCGACGCTGCGCCGGGTGGTCGAGGCGAGTCTGGCGGACGCCGGCTATACGGTCGGATCCGTGGCAGAGGGCGTTGCCGCCGTCGAATACGCGGCGACCGAGCGGCCCGATCTGATCGTGCTCGACCTACTCCTGCCGGGCGAGGACGGCTTCCGGGTCCTGCAGCACCTGCGCGATTTCACACAGGCGCCGATCATGATGCTGACGGCTTCCGCGGACGAGCGCCACGTCGTGCGCGGCCTTCAGCTCGGCGCAGATGATTATCTGCTCAAGCCGTTCAAGATGGACGAGCTGCTGGCCCGCGTGGCTGCGCTGCTGCGCCGGGCGCGTCCTGGTCGTGATACCAACGCTCCGGTGTTGATCAACGCCGGCGACCTGACCATCGATACCGCGCGGCGCTCCGTGTATCGCGGACAGCAGCTGCTCGACTTGACCCCCACGGAGTATCGCCTGCTGATCTATCTCGCGCGCCATGCCGGCCAGGTCCTGACGCATGAGCAGCTGCTGCACCACGTGTGGGGAGCCGAGTACGGCGGCGAGAGCCAGTACCTCTGGGTTCACGTAAGCCGTTTACGCCAGAAGATCGAAGCCGATCCACGCGCCCCCGGCCACATTTTGACGGAGCGCGGGGCCGGCTACCGCTTCGAGCTGTAACGGATCTGCCGGATCGTGTCTTTCCCTGCCGGCGGCTGCACAGCCCGCCGCTCGGCCGCTGGCCTGATCGCGATCGCCGGTCCAGGAATGCTGGTTTCGTGAGGCTTACGCGAGGGGGCGAAGCCTTGGCTTGAGGTTGACGCAAGGTTTCAGGGCCATGATGAGCGCGCGACTATCGCTGCTCGCGGGCGTACCGCTGAGCGTAACGATGGTGGACCGCTCTAGAGGGCATGCGGTGACGGTGGGATCGTGGCATCTCGTCCAACGGCTCGGAACCGGCGTGCTCGTAGTTCTGGCTCTCGTCGGGTGCAGCGCACAGCTCGACCATCCGGCACTAGATGCAACTGCATTTCCTGCAGCCGGTCCGATTCGTACGGCCATCAGAGTGGGTCTCGCCCCCGGCGCGGTGGCGGTGGGCGCGGGCGCGGTGTGGGTAACCGACCTCCGGGCCGGCACGCTGGATCGGATCGATCCGGCGTCTAATCAGGTGGTGGCCCGCATCCCGATCGGCACCGGACTCGGCGGCCTGGCTGCAGGGTCGAACGGCGTCTGGGTGATCGACGAGGCGCACGGCAGCCTGGTGCGGGTCAATCCCCAGACCAATCGCGTGGTTGCGGAGATCAAGGTGAGCCCGGCGATGGGGGCGATCGCGACCGACGAGCACGGGGTCTGGCTCACCGACCTGCGGAACGGCACGCTCGACCGGATCGATCCGGCCTCCGATCAGATCGCCGGTGCGATTCACGTCGGTCCCGGCATTGGTGGACTGGCCACGGGTGCGGGAGCCGTTTGGGTGACGAACCAGCATGCCAACGCGCTGCTCCGCATCGATCCGCAGACCGGGCAGATCGTCGCCACCGTGGGTGTCGGGACGGCCCTCGACGCGATACGCGCAGGTCCGAGCGGCGTCTGGCTGACCGATCTTGTGAACGGCGACCTGGTACGCCTCGATCCGCTGACGGTCCGCGTGGAGGCCCGTATCCACCTTGGCCGCGCACTTGGCGGCATCGCCATCGGCGTGCACCACGTCTCGGTCGTTGATTGGAGGGACGGAACGCTCCTCTGGATCGACCCGGCGCGTAACCAGGTCGTAGCGCGGATCCGGATCGGACCGGCGCCGGGAGCCGTCGCCGCCGGTCTGGGCGCGACCTGGCTGGTCGACGAGACGGAAGGCACCGTCGTACGAATCGAGAACTGAGCCCCTGGGGAGCGATCTGTCGCTCGCGATCATGGTGCCTGGCGACGGCCCGACGTGGACCTTCGCGGCATACTGCCTGCGCACCGTCCTCGGCATCTCGACCGGACATTCGTTTCCACCAAAGCCGTCATCGTGGACGACATCCATCGTGCCCTACACCCTTGTCAGCCGGTCATCCGCAGGTGAAGTAGGAGGTCAGGCATATGCATCCATCTGATGCGCAGCTTGCAGACACAGATCGACGACACGAGCCTGGTCGAAGTGCGCCGTATTGAGCATGAGATCGAAGGACAGGGGCGCCTGCCAGTCCTGATGGTAGACCCGCTTCACGTACCGCGCGCGCTCCTGATCACAGGCGGCCACATAGCGGGCTGCCGCTGCCGGGTCGAGGCCGTCGCGCTCCCGGATCGTCGCGACGCGCCGGTCCTCGGGGGCATACAAATACAGATGCAGCGCTCCCGGTCGATCCCGCAGCGCGTAATTCGCACCGTGACCGATGATCACGACGCGACCCCGGTTGGCGGTCGCCGCGATCACGCTCTGGGTCGCACGAATATAGGTCTGCTGGTCGATCTGCGATGCGCCGGCATCGCTCGGCGGAATATACAGGGGTGTCCCCAGCACGCCGAAGCTGCCGACCAGCCGTTGCACCAAGCTTTCGGTGTACTCATCGCGCCACCCCGCTTCCTCCTCGCTCAGCTGCAACTGGCGCGCGACACCCTGCACAATCTCGCGATCGATCAGCGTATAGTTGAGTTGTTGTGCGAGCGCCCGGCCAATATGCCGGCCGCCGCAGCCAATTTGATAGGCGATGGTAATGACTGCCATAACGAGACTCCTGGCTCAGAGACGGTCTGAATTGGGCAAGTGTGCTGCGCGCCGCGGCAAGCGACCGCTGCTGCAGCTAATGCATCATGGCCATCGGCGCTGCTTCTTCGACGTTCTCTCCTTCGCCGGCGGTACGCTTGCCACCGCGGAGGGGGATCTCCTTCAGGAAGAAGGTCGCGACAAACGCGACGCATATCAGGATCATGCCGAGCACGAAGACGTTATGCACACCGCTGGTCAACCCAACTTTCACGGCTTCCAGCAACTGGGCATACAAGGCCTTGCCCTGCGGTCCGAAGGCGGAGAACTGCCCCAGCACCTGCTTCTGCAGCTCCGCCGACAGCAACACATTCGGATTATCGAAGACACCAAGGAACTTCGGGGGCACGGCGGCTTTGACCGGTGCCGGAATGGCGTTATGGAAGCCGGGGACATAGGCTGAGGTCAAGACCGAGCCCATCGCCGCCACGGCAATCGTGCTCCCAATCTGGCGGAAGAAGGTGAGGGCCGACGTCGCCTGGCCAATCCGGGTCGGCATAGCATTCTGCACGATCACCGTGTAGAGCGACATACTGAAGCCGAGACCGACGCCCAGGACGATCATCGCCCCGATCAGTTGAGTATAGGTCGAGCGTACGCCCAGGCGTTGCAGCAGGAACGAGCCGGCAATCGCGATCAGCATGCCGCTAATGGCGATCCGCTTATACTTGCCAAAGCGTGAGACGAGCAGACCGGAGACGACACTGCTGACGATCAAGCCGCCCATCAGCGGTGACAGGAGCAGACCGCTATTGGTGGCCGAAATCCCAAGGACACCCTGGGCATACAGCGGCAAGAAGAGCAGGCAGCCGAACATGCCCATGCTGGTGATCATGGTGATCAGCACCGAGACGTTGAAAATGTTGTTCCGAAACAGGCTGGGATCAATGATCGGTTGGGCGTGCTGCCGTTCCAAGCGGGCTTCGTAGATCAGAAACACCACCAGGACGACCAGGGCGCCGCCGAACAGCGCGGCAATCGGCCAGGAGAGCCAGGGGTATTGCGAGCCGGCCCAGGTGAAGCCGAGCAGCAGTGGGACCGTACCGCCAATCAAGAGCGCCGCGCCGAGATAATCGATTGAGGGCTTGCCGGGATTGGCACTCCGCAGGGTGGGCATCAAGAAGATGAGGACCAGCATGGCGATGATACCCACCGGCAGGTTGACATAGAAGACCCAGCGCCAGTTGGCGTGGTCGGTGATCCAGCCACCGGCGGCCGGACCAAGGATCGAAGACAGACCGAAGACCGCGCCCGTAACGCCCTGCCAGCGGCCGCGCTCGCGCGGTGTGAAGAGATCGCCAATCACCGCCAGGGCGATCGGCAGCAAGGCGGCAGCACCAAGACCCTGGAAGGCACGGAAGCCAATCAACTGATTCATGGTCTGGGAAGCACCCGAGGCGGCCGATCCAAGCAGGAAGAGGACGACGCCGACCAGGAAGATGGGCTTGCGGCCGAAGATGTCGGAGAGCTTGCCATAAATCGGGACCATCACCGTGGAGGTAAGCAGGTAGGCGGTCGTGACCCAGGTGTAGCGGTTGAAGCCTTGCAGGTCCGAGATAATGCGCGGCATAGCGGTCCCGACAATCGTCTGGTCGAGGGAGGCCAGCAGCATGACCAGCAGGACACCGAGCATGGTGAGCAGCGTCTCACGGCGTGAAAAGCGTGGTGTTTCGACCACCGCTTCGGTGAGACGGTCAGGGACGGCCGCCGCTCCGGCCGTCGTTGGATACGATGCGTTCTTCATGAGTTCCCTTTACGCTTGCTGTTGGCGTGCTGAATTGGGTGCTACACCCCGGAAGTAGATGCGCCCAACGGCGTTGACCAGCTCCTCAGGTGACAGCTGCTCGTCGCGCAGCAGCTGCTCATAGGCCTTGGGCGAGAGCAGGCCGACAAAGGTGGCGACCATCACGGCGGTTGGCAGCTCCGGGTCGATCTCGCCGGCCGCTTTGCCATCCTCGAGAACGGCGCCAATCCGCGCGGTGAGCCGATCGAGATGGCCGCGCAGCACACTTGGCTTCTCGAACAGCCGGACGCGTACATCGGCGCTGTTCGAGAGCGACAGAAAGAGGTGCGTGCGGGTGCCGTGGCTGCCGCTGTAGGTCACGCGCAGGATACTTTCGAGACGTTCACGCGCCGACATGGCCTGCCCCACAGCTTGCTCGACTGCTTCAAGAAAGGTCAGCAGCTCACGCTCGACAAGTGCCACCACTAAATCCTCTTTACTCGGAAAGTGCAGATACACGGTGCCCTTGGCAATGCCCACGCGCGCGGCAATCTCATCGATCGATGTGTCGTAATAGCCCTTCTCGGTCAGCACGGCCTCGGCAGCTTGCAGAATCAGCTCCTCGCGCTCCTCGCGCTGCCGCTCTTTTAATGGGCGGGGCAGAGGACGACGTTCGGTGGAAAGCGCGTCTTTCATAATAGTTGACCTCAACGTGATATTATTCACATTTCATCATTATTTGACATCCCTGGTACTTTCTGACTTGATAGTCACAATAATACACTATAGGTCATGATATGTCAATGCAGTGCAGCCGAGGTACCCGGCTATGCCCTGGGAGCAGCGCCGGGGGGGCGCGGGGGCGGGAAAGTGGGCACGCGCCGCGCCCCCCCCCCCCCGCGGGGGGGGCGGTCGGGGGAGCCGTTACCGTGTAACCCACTCC
>JBBSGA010000101.1:0-18044 GCA_038254585.1 Chloroflexales bacterium
CCCCCCCCCCGACCACCCTCCCCGCCCCCCCCGCGCGGGGGGGGGGGGTTGCCGGCGCGGCCCGCGCCCGCGGCGCCCGGGCCGCGCGGGCGGCGCGGGGCGCGCCGGCCCCCCCCCCCCCCCCCCCCCCCCCGGCCAGGTAGCCCAGGAAGACCCACGGGTCCTCGTCGAAACGATCCAGCGTGTACCAGCAGACCGGCAGCGGCGGGCTCGCGCTGGCGAAATCGGTTAGGAGCGACGTCTTGCCGTAGCCCGCGGGCGCCGAGAGCGTGATCAGACGGCGATCGACGATCGTCTGCAAGAGATCGGTCAGACGCGCCCGCGGCACGAGATAGGGCGGCCGCTGGGGGATGATGATCTTGTGCAGGAAATGCGTCATCTTCTTGCAGTGGTCGCGCCCCGGATGCGCTGCGAAGGGCCGGAAGCCCGGAAAGCATGAGCTCAGCTCAGTTCGAGCGCAATAGTACCACGCGCGGCCGGCTACCGGCCATTAAGTCCGAGCGCCTGGAATAGCCCTGTGCTGAAGGCGAAGCAGCACCAGAAGGTGAGCAGCGCGATGAGCCCGACTCCCGTCGCGAGTCCGATTGCGACCCACCGCTGGCGCCCATAGGTCGCCTCCGCACGGCTTTGCAGATGGTCGAAGGCGATATAGCAGCCGTAGAGCGTGAGCGTGCAGATGACGACGACGGCCAGCGGCACCAGAAGCGCGGGATTCATGTGGCCTGCTCCGTTTACGCGTATGCAGGCCGGCCCATCTGCTTGCCTGGTGTAACCCGCCTTTAGCGCGGGCGGTCGCTTGGCCTCCTGGCTGCTTCACATCATAGCACGATGTCGCTGCACAACCTGATCTCCGGCGCATTTCTTGCATCCGGGGACAAAGCTGCACTGGTAGCACCATTTCCTTCGACATATCGTGCTTCGCATGGAAAAAGGGGCTTGAATGGCACCGCACTTTATGCTAGGCTTGCACAGAAGTTCTCTTTGCATGAGGCAAGCGCCATGGGTTCGCCAGCTTTCGAGCGCCACCTTGCCGTGCTCCGGCTGATCCGTGAGGCGGGCCAATTGACGCGCCGCGGGATCGCCGAGCGCACGGGCCTGAGCGTGAGCCTTGTGAGCCGGCTCACCAATGAGCTGATCGGCCGCCAGCTGATTCGAGACGTCGGTAAGTCCGAATCGGATGGAGGCCGCCCTTCGGACCTGCTCGCCCTCAACCCGCGGGCAGGCTACGTGGTCGGCCTTGACGTCGGCAGCACGCGCCAGCGCGCCGTGATCGCTGACTTACGCGGCGACGTCGTCACCAGCCTGGTCGAGCCGACGGTGCTCTCGACCGAGCGCGACGAGATCCTGCTGAATATCGAGGATTTAATCGACCGGGCGATCGGCCAGGTCGATCTCGATCGCGGCGCGATCCTGGGTCTAGGGCTCGGCCTCCGCGCCATCGTCGATCCGACGGCCGGCGTGGTCCGCAATTGGCCCAACACGCCGGCCTGGTCGCCCGTCTGGAGCGACTTTCCTGTGCGGGATCTCCTGGCCGCGCGCCTACCCTGGCACCACATCGCCGTCGAAGATACTGTCCGCGCGCTCGGACTGGCCGAGGCGCGCTACGGCCATGGCGCCCAGGAGCCGGACTTCATCTTTGTGTTGGCCGGCACTGGCATCGGTGCCGCCATCGTGCTGGGAGGCCTGCCGTACCTCGGCCCTAACCATGTTTCAGGTGAGATCGGCCATATACGGGTCGCCGATGCAGCGCTTCCGTGTAAATGCGGCAACGCCGGCTGTCTCGAGACGGTCGCGTCCAGCCCGGCTATCGTCGCTCAGGCGCTCCGGCGGCTCACAGACTCCCAGATGCTGACCGTGCTGCGGCGCAAAGGGGACCGGCTCGGAATCGCAGATATCGTCGAGGCGGGCGAAAGCGGCGACAGGCTTGCCTACCAGATCCTGACCGAGGCGGGTGAATATCTCGGCAGCGCCCTGGCCGTCGTCCTCAATCTGCTCGGCCCCCGGCTGGTCGTCGCCGGCGGCCCACTTGCCACCTCGACTGCCTTTCTCGATGCAACGCGGCGTATGCTGAAGCTGCGCTCCCTGACGCAGGCGTCGCATGGTGTCGTTCTGGAGCGGAGCTTGCTCGACGATCTGGCGGGCGCACGGGGGACGGCGACGATCGTCCTCGACGCGCTCTTTGGTCCGCATGCGTCGAATCTCCTCGCCATGCGGCGCGGAGATTCCGCCGGCGCGCGCCAGTTTGCGTCCGTGGCCCATGCCTAGCCCGATCTTTACCTCGCGGGGCCGGCGACCATAAGTATGAGGAAGGAGGCCCGTCCTTCAGCTCTTTCGTCTGTTGACGTATCTGACGGTTTCACGTGCCCGGCTTGGCCGGGGATCTCAATGGGAGGTAACAGATGAAGACGCACATGACGCGACGCGAGTTTTTGTACCGGGCAGCTGCTGCCGGCACAAGCGCCATGCTGGCGGCGTGTGGCGCCCCGGCACCCGCTACCGCTCCGGAGGCAACGCCGGCAGGGAGCGCCGCGGCCGGCGCACCCGCCGCGGGGGGTGGTGAGAGCGGTACCCTCACCGCGTGGGGCTGGGAAGGTACCTTCGAAGGTCTGGAAAGCCAGATCCCTGCTTTCAACAAAAAGTATCCGAATATCAAGGTCGACGTCAAGAAGTTCGGCTATGACGACGTCCACACCAACCTCCTGAACGCCATCGTCGCCGGCTCAGGTGCGCCCGACCTCTGTGCGATCGACGTGTTGCGGCTGACGCAGTATGTGGACGGCCTGGTGGATCTGAGCGCGCAGGCCGAGCAGTACAAAGACAAGTTCGTGAAGCCGACCATCTCGGTCGGCACGTACAACGGCAAGATCTACGGTCTTGCCACCGACTCGGAGCCGATGGGCGTCTTCTATCGCAAGGATCTCTGGGACCAGTACGGCTTGAAGCCGGAGTCGATCAACACCTGGGGCGACCTCGCGACCGTAAGCAGCACGGCGTTCGATAAGAGCCAGGGAAAGGTTAATCTCTATGCCATGGGCGCCAACGAGACCAACCTCTACGAGGTCCTCGCGGTCCAGCAGGGTTTCGGCGGCTTCTATTTCAGCGACGACGATTCGAAAGTCATCGTCGACGATCCGAAGATCGTCGAGGCGGTAACCGTGATCAAACAGCTCTGGGATGCCAAGCACGTGCAGCGCAACCCCAAGGGCGGCTACAGCGGTGATGAGATGACCGCACTGCTCAAGTCGAGCAAGGTCGCGTCGCAGATCGTCGGTCCGGCGTGGTATCCGATCACGCTGACCCAGCAGATGCCCGAGCTCTCGGGGAAGTGGGGCTTGATGCGCGTCCCGGCGATCAAGCAGGGCGGAGCGCGCGTGGGGTACCAGTATCCGACCATCTGGGTCCAGCCGCGCCAAAGCAAGCTGCAGGTGCCGGGCTGGGAGTTCGCACGCATGGGCCTGATCGGCGATGGCGCCAAGGCGCTCTATGATAAGACGAAGGTCCTGCCGGCCTATCAGCCGCTGCTGGACGACCTCAAGAGCAAAGGTGACGACTATTTCGGCGGGCAGCACATTTACCAGCTCTGGGACGACATCGCGAAGGATGCGCCGAAAATCTTCTGGGGCAAGGGCTTTACCGAGGCTCAGCAGATCTTCGGCAACCATCTGCAGGCGATCTTGAACGGCCAGCAAGCTGTCGACGCCGGTCTCGCGGACGCGGCGAAGGAGATGCGCGCCAAGCTTAAGAAGGGTTAGGAGTGGTCCGGATATGTTAACTGCTCAGCGCGCCCCTGCTCATCGCAGAGTGCGACCACCTGCTGGCCGCTGGTGGTACGCCCTGTCGCCGTACGTCTTCATCTCGCCGTTCTACCTGATCTTTCTGCTCTTCGGCCTGCTGCCGATCGTTTTCTCGCTGGCCGTGAGCATGTATGACTGGCGCGGTACGACGCCGGGTGATTTTGTCGGCCTCGAGAACTATCGCGTGCTGCTCCAGGATCCGGCGCTCTATAAGTCGCTCTTGAACACCGTGTACATCTGGCTCGGCAGTGTGCCGCCGATGATCCTGCTCGCGCTCGTCTTTGCCGCCATCCTCAACTCCCGGCGCGTGCGCTATCGCGGCTTCTTCCGCACGATCTACTTTCTGCCGGTCGTTTGCTCGCTGGTCGTGACCGGCCTGGTCTTCGAGCTGCTCTTCAGCTCGTCGTTCGGGCTGGTCAACCGTCTGCTGGAGGGTGTAGGCATTCCGGCGATCGACTTCCTCAGCGACCCGGCCTGGATGAAGGTCACCCTCATCCTCGCCTTGCTGTGGCGTTGGACCGGCAACGATATGGTGATCATGTTGGCCGGGCTCCAGAACATCCCGCTCGACCTCTACGAGGCTGCGCGGGTCGACGGCGCCACCGAGCCGCAGGCCTTTTGGCGCATCACCGTGCCGCTGATGCGGCCGGTGATCCTCTTCGACTTGATCATCTCGACGATTGGGAGCTTCAACCTCTTCGCCGAGCCGTACGTGCTCTTCGGTCCCGACGGAGGAATGAACCAGGCCGGCCTCGTGACCGGCACTTTTCTCTACCAGAACTCGTTCGTCTACTTCAAGTTCGGCTACGGGGCCGCGATCGCCTGGGTATTGGCGCTCATTATCGTCGTGCTCTCGATGCTCCAGCTGAAGCTGGGCAGTCGCGAGACGGCGTAAGGAGGTTAGACGATGGCGACGATCAGTGTCACCCGTGCCGATCCTACCCCCCACCTCCGCCTGCGCCGGATCCTGGCGCAGCTGGCAGTATATATCCTGCTCGTCGTGGCCGGCATCGCCTTCCTGCTGCCGTTCTACTGGATGGTCCTCTCCTCCCTGCGGCCACGCGCGGAGTTCCTGTCGCTGCCGATGCCTATGTTCCCGCACCCGGCCTCGCTCGAGAACTACGTACTACTCTTTGCGCGGGCGCGTTTCGGACGCGGCCTGGTGAACAGCATTTTCTTAGCGACGACGGCAGTGGTCTTGCAGGTCTTCTTCTGCTCGCTGGCCGGGTACACCTTCGCCAAGCGCCGTTTCCGCGGCCGCGAGCAGCTCTTCGTCGGCATCCTACTGACCTTCATGATCCCGAGCGGCGTCGGATTGATTCCCAACTTCATCATCATGGCCCGCATCCACTGGATCGATACCTACTTGCCGCTGATCATTCCGGGGATCGCGAACGCCTTCGGCATCTTCTGGATGCGCCAGTACTGCTACTCAGTACCGGACGAGCTGCTCGACGCCGCGCGCATCGACGGCGCGGGCGAGTTCGGCATCTACCGCAAGGTCGTCCTGCCGGTGATCACACCGGCGCTGATCTCGCTGGCGATCTTCGTCTTTCTGGCCTCGTGGAATGACTTCCTCGGCCCACTCGTCTTTCTGCGCAGCGACCGCCTCTTCACAGTTCCCCTGTGGCTGTCTGTCGTCGCGCGCAGCGGCAACGTCCAGCAGCCGTCCGTCGTGATGGCCGGCTCCGTCCTGGCCAGCCTCCCGATTATCGTGCTCTACGCCACGTTACAGCGCTATTTCATTGCCGGGCTTACCGCTGGCAGCGTGAAATAAGCTAGAAGGAGATGCTCGATGACAGCTTTACGCCAGACTCCAGACACCCAGAAACTGGCTATCGACGGCGGCACTCCGGCCCGGCGGCGGCCGGACCCGCCGATGTATCCCGGCGGCAACGAGATCGGCGCGGAAGAGGAAAAGGCCGTCGTCGAGGTGATCCGCAGCAAGCGCCTCTTCCGCTACTACGGTCCGGAGCCGGGGCCATCCAAGGCCGCGGAGCTGGAGCAAGCCTTTGCCGCCCACATGGGCGCCCGCAAAGCGATCGCGGTCACCTCCGGCACGGCAGCACTGATGTGCGCCCTCGCAGGAGTCGAGGTGGGTCCCGGCGACGAGGTCATCGTACCCGCCTACACCTGGATCGCCTCGGCCTCGTCGGTTGTCATGGCCGGCGGCATCCCGATCCTGGCCGAGGTCGACGAAAGTCTAACGCTCGATCCCGAGGATGTCGCGCGCAAGATTACCCCTCGCACGAAGGCGATCATGCCGGTCCACATGCGCGGTCTGCCGGCGCGCATGGACGACCTGCTGGCGGTCGCTAAAGAGCATGGGCTCCGGATCGTCGAAGACGTGGCGCAGGCGGATGGCGGAAGTTATCATGGGCGCCGCCTGGGCACGCTGGGCGACGTCGGCTGTTTCAGCCTGCAGTTCAATAAGATCATCACCTGCGGCGAGGGCGGCATCGTGATCACGTCGGACGACGAGGTCTTCAAGCGTGCCGTGATGTACCACGACACGATCGGCGGACAGCGCAACGACATCCCAGAGCCCGAGATCATGCTTGGGATGAACTTCCGCATGCCCGAGCTCTCGGCCGCGGTGGCCCTCGTCCAGCTTACGCGGCTGGACGGGCTGCTCGACGCTATGCGCTGGCGCAAGCATGCGCTGCAGACGGGGATGGCCGATGCACTGCAGCAGGCCGGGGGAGCCCTGAGCACGTCCAACGACCCCGAGGGCGATGCCGCGATCTCGATGATCTTCTTTATGCCGACGCCCGAGCAGGCCGGCCGCGTCCAGCAGGCGCTGCGCGCTGAAAATATCAGTGCCGGAGGTATGTACAAGCCTGATAAGTCCGACTACCACGTCTATCCGCACTGGACCCCGATCATGCAGCAGCGCACCTGGACGGCGCAGGGCGGCCCCTGGCGCTGGGGCGCGCCTGTCGAGTACCGCAAAGACATGTGCCCGCGCACGCTCGATCTGCTCAGCCGAGCCGTCCACCTCGACGTCAACCCATTGCTGGATGAGGAGGAGATCGAGGAAACTATTACCGGTCTCAACAAGGTGCTTGGGTCGGTAGGCGGCCGGTAGCGGAGCAACTGGTCCCCCCGCGTGACCTAGCCCGTGATGCCGGGACGAAGACCCCTGGTCGCGTGTGGCCCGCGCATCCGCGTCTACGGTCGCAGATGTTATGAAAAGGTCCTTGCTCCCGCCCCATACGACGCGGGAGCAAGGGCTGGCCGCCCATCAAATCATGCACCCGCTTATCGCTTCTCGATCTCAGGAGGATCTCATGGGCACAATGTTGATCGGGTATGACGTGGAGGCACCGGGCCGGGAGCCGGTGACTGTCCCGTTCCTGGCGCGGGCCGCGGCCATCCACAATCGGCTGGGAGTCCCGGCCACGCTGTTCGTCGTGGGCCGGACGCTCGAGCTGTGGGTTCCGCAGTTCCAGGCTATCGCCGCCGATCCTCTGTTCGATTTGCAGCAGCATACCTACTCTCACCAACTGCTCAAGACCGTGTATATCGACGACGGAAAGTCGATTCGGGTCCAACGCGGTGTTAGCCTGGAGGAAACTCGCGAGGAGCTGCGTAAGACCAACGAGCTTCTGCGCAGGCATCTCGGCGTAGAGTGCATCGGGTTGACGGGCCCGTGGTGCTATTACCGCGGCCTAAGGGACCGGCCCGACATTCTGCAGGTGCTCTGGGATGAAGGCATTCGCTTCTGCCGCACCGATGGACGGAACGAGAAAGATTGGCATCCCGTCTCGATGGACCTGCAGCCCTACTGGTACGATGCCTTGGGTTTTCCCGAGATCCTTGAGATCCCGATTCATGCCTGGCACGACTGTGTGATCCGTGCCGAGGTGCTGGGCTGGGAAGACCTGGACGGATACGTGGAGTCGGTGAAGCCCTATATCGATCGCGCTGCCGCGGAAGACAAAGTCTTCTCCCTGTGCCAGCATGACTGGAGCAGCATCCGCGAGGACCCCGAGATGCGGGCTACTGAAGCGATCATCCGCTATGCACAAGAACGAGGCCTGAGCTTCATGAGCTACAAGGCCTATTACGAAGCGTGCAAGCAGTCCCGCGCCGAGGAACTGGCGCTCGCCTCTTGATATCGCAGGGGTCGCCGGCCTCGCGCGGCTCACCGGTGCATGGTGGCCTGCGGCGCACATTGCTCGACTGTCGCTCCTACACCGCGGCCGTGCGGGGAGTCCTTCCTGCATGGGAGCGCCGTTCTGCGCACGCCGCGAACCTCCCGGCTTTCTCGCTCGATTTCGCGGATCACCACTGAATCTTGGATTGAACCGGCCCGGTATGCTGATCCTGTCGCTCGCCCACCGGCCATGAGCGCCATTCGTCGACCACTGCGATCAGCCCGCCGACTGCCGCCTCGAAGATCAGCTCGCCTTTTTCAGCCGTCGCAGCCGTCGGATCGCCGTGTACGCCGTCCGTGGTCCAACGGCCCCAGACGTCGTTGAAGCGGACCGGATAGTTGGAGGTACTGTCGGAGCTGAGATAGCAGCCCACGACGTCGTTGCCGGCACGTACCTGGTCGGCCCGGACGCGGTCCCCTGCGAGGTATAGGTAGAGCGAGGTCTCGAACTCGTCGGCGTGCGCAATCACCGGGGTCTCCTGTACCGCTTTGAAGGCGTCGCCGGCGAGAGCGAAATAGTTCACCGCGGCGCAGAGCGACTCGGTGGCGAGAACCGTTTTGCGCGCGATCAGGTCGGTCAGGGGCGTGTTCGAGCCGTGCCCGTTGACGATCAGGATTTTCTTGAAGCCGTGGTAGGCCACGCTCTTGGTGATATTCAGGCAGAACGCGATAAAGACCTCCGGCTCGATGTGGATCGTGCCGGGGAAGTCGATGTGATGCAGGTTCAGCCCATATGCTACCGGCGGCAGCACCAGTACGCGGTCGGGCGCTCGCCTGCCCGCTTCGAGGCAGACGGCCTCCGCTAAGAAGACGTCCGTGTCGAGCGGCAGGTGCCGGCCGTGCTGCTCCGTCGAGCCGGTCGGCAGGATCACGACCTTCTGCGCTTCAATCGCGCCGTTCATCTCCGGCCAGGTCAGCCAGTTATAGCGGTACTCCGTCGATGCATCCATGGCAACATCCTTCCTCGTCGTGGCGGTGCGTATCTTACTACGGATCGACATAACGTAGGACACAATTCTTCTCTTGCAGCATCTCACGTATTGAATTGAGCCGCGCCGGGTCCTTGCTCAATCGTTCGGGGCTCGGTGCGACCACTGCCTCTGCGTCGCCCGTATTAACAATATCCAGCACGGCACGCAAGCCGAGGCGGTATGCCGGCCCTGGCGTCTGCAGGTCGACCATCGCGGCGATCGGCGTGTAGCCTAGCTCGATGGCACGCCCACGGCATGCCTCGATCTGCGCTTGCAGGCTCTCGACGGGTACTTCCCGCGCATATACAATAGCCCTCTTCATCGTAGTTCTCCTGGAACTCCGTGTATGCTCGCCCTGTGCATGTCTGGCCTCCCGCCTTCCGGAGATTCACCTCTTCGGCGAAGGTTCGGCGGAATGGTCACTGCCGATCGGTTCGTCTGACTGCGCGGCCGGATGCGCCCAGTGGGCCGGGGAAGGTCCGCTCCGCCTCCTCTTCGAGGCGCGCCTCGTTACGGCGGAGGAAGATGACGAAGGCGATCGTGATGATCACAGTCGTGGCCACCGCTACCGCCCGCAGCGGTCCTGCGATACGCCCGACGTCATTGCCCAGCAGGTAGCCGCCGAATCCGTACAAAACTGCCCAGGTCAGCCCTCCGGCTGCGTTGGCAATCAGAAAGCGATCCCACGGCATCCGGTTCGCCCCGGCGAGAAACGCCGCGAAAGCACGCAGCAGCGCGACGAAACGCCCAAAGAAGACGACCTTCCCGCCGTGGCGCTGAAAAAGATACTGGCCGAGCTTGAGCTTGCGCTCGTCTAGCCGCACATACGGCCCGTAGCGTCGAAGCAGGCGATAGCCGCCCGCTCGCCCCACCAGAAAACCGATGTTATCGCCGATGATGGCCCCGATGGCGGCGGCGGCCACGATCAGGATGATATGCAGGCGATGGGTTGTGCCGGCATAGATCGCGGCGGCCAGGAGCATCGTCTCGCCAGGGACGGGAATGCCGATGCTCTCGACCGCTACGAAAAGCAGTACAGCCCAGTAGCCATACGTGGCAAGTAGATGTATCAGCGTCGGTGATGAAAATCCGGTCATGCTGCGGGTATCCTTCAAGTGTCTGCGGATACCGCTCACTATCAAGAGCCGCGCCAGCGGGCACCGGCTCCTGGCGCGACCGATGGCAGCGTCAGTCCTCGTCTACCTCATAGAGCGCGTTTAAGAGCACCTCCGCATGTTCCTCGACGGCAGCCTCATCCCCGCTGCTGACGGCGGCTTCCAGCTCCGCGATCGCCTGATCCAAAAGGGCCGTATCACGTTGGCTGTCCGCTACGACCCGCCGTGCGCGCGCCAGCAAGGCACGCGTCGTCGGGTCGGGCTCCTTGCCGGGAGACGCCACCGGTGTAGTGCTCCGATCCTGCTCGGTCTGCTCGACGTCCTCGCCCTCCCATCCTTCTTCATCATCCCAGGTCTCCAGATCGAGCGCTTCCAGGTCGGAGCGCGCACTCGCAATCTCGGCCGGCGTGAGCTGTGCCCGCGCGGCCTTGACGGTCGTACGCGCCTGTCGGCCGCTGCCGCGGTCGGCGGCCGAGACGTGCACGATGCCGTCGACGTCGAAGTCGAACTGCACGGTTATGCGTGGTGGCAGGCCAGGCGCCTCGGGGCGGAGGCGATCGAACAGGAACTCGCCCAGCAGGGTGTTGCGTGCTGCGATAGGGTGCTCGCCCTGGTAGATCTTGACCTGTATAGCGGTCTGGTCCGGATGAAGTGCCGCGTAGACTTCCGAGCGCGAGGTAGGAATGGTTGTGTTGCGCTGGATCAGCACATTGTAGCGGCCGGGAACGAGCCGTCCAAACTCCCATTCGGCCACCTCGATGCCCAGCGAGTGCGGTGTCACATCCACCAGAATCGCATCCAGCGGCTCTCCCGCGATGATTGCGGCCTGGACCGCCGCGCCCAGCGCCACGGCTTCATCAGGATTGATCGCCGTCTCAGGCTCGATGCCAGTATGCTCATGCACCATCTGCCATACGAGCGGGATACGCGTGCTCCCGCCGACGAACAGGATGTGGTCCAGCTGGTCGGCCTCGATCCCGGCATCCTCGAGCGCAGCATCGAACGACTCGATCGTCCCTTCCAGCAGGTCGCCGATCAGATCCTCGAACTGAACCCGTGTCAGCTCGACGTCGAGATGCATCGGGCGGCCGCCTTCGGTCAGCAGATACTCCTCGCGCACCTTAACGAACGGTTGGCCCGAGAGCGCGATTTTGGCCGCCTCTGCCGCGCGGCTCAGCCGCGCCAGCGCGCGCCGATCTGTCCGTGGATCGACGCCGTGCTCTTCGACGAATCGCTCGGCCAGAAAGTCCACCAGGCGCTGGTCGAAGTCGTCGCCGCCGAGCTCGGTGTTCCCATGACTCGCCCGCACCTCGACCACCCCCGCGTCCAGCTCGATGATCGAGACGTCGAAGGTGCCCCCGCCCAGGTCGTAGACGGCCACCAATTGGTGCTCGTCGCCGCGGTCGAGCCCGTAGGCCAGCGCCGCTGCCGTCGGCTCGTTGATGATGCGTTCGACGGTGAACCCGGCGATCTCGCCGGCCTCGCGCGTCGCCTGGCGCGCCGCGTCCGAAAAATAGGCCGGGACCGTGATCACCGCCCGCTCGATTGGCTGGCCGAGCTGGGCCTCGGCGCTGCGCTTCAGCTCACGCAAGATGATCGCAGAGATCTCTTGCGGCGTGAAGCTGCGCTCGCCCAGCGTCACACGCACCTCCTGGCCCATCTTGCGCTTGATCGATCGGGCGGTCCACTCCGGATAGAGCACATACTGGTTACGGGCGGGAGTGCCGACCAGCACCGATCCGTCAAGTGTGACGCCCACCACCGAAGGCATAATTCGTTCATCGCCGTGAGGCACTATCTGGGGGACGCCATCGCGCACCAGCGCCAGGGCGGAAAATGTCGTTCCAAGGTCAATTCCAACAACTGGACTCATCATATACTCCGTCGACCTTCGATCGATTATCAGGCACCAAGCAAGGCCGCCCTAGCCTCTGTGCTCTGTTCCTTGTTCCTTAGCTACCGCTACTTCGGCGTGCCGCAGCACCCGGTCGCCTACGAGGTAGCCGCGCCGCAGCTCGGCCGCAACCATGCCGGACGGTACCTCGTCGCTCGCAGGCACAACTTCCAGGGCCACGTGCCGCCGCGGATCGAACGGCTGCCCCCGGGCTTCAACCGGCACGACCGCCTCGGCGGCCAATACGTCGAGCAGGCGTTGGCGCACGAAGGTCAACCCCGTGAGCCAGGCCGCCATGCCCTCGCGTCGCGCAGCCTCAGCCGCCGAGGATGCGGGTGCGCGGTGGCGCGGCCACCAGAAGTGTCTACGTTGCGATGGTGGGGCTCCCGGGCGCTCGAGCAGCTGCTGGCCTGAGCGCAGCGCTTCGTCGAGGCCGTCGAGCGCCGGAAGTATTGCCTGCACTATCTCCAGCCGGGCGTTAACCTCTGCATCCCGGCTCTGCTCGCGCAGCATCGCGATCTCAGCCTCGCGTCGCACATCCGCGGTACGCAGCGCCTCCAGTGCCGCATCGAGGTGCTCCACGTGCGCCTCGAGCAGCGTGTTGGCCTTGAGCTGCTCTCGCCCTGCCCGGCTGATCTGCTTTTCCAGCGACGCCAGTGCCTGCTGGAGAGCAGCCTCGCCCTGGCCGTCGTCGGGAGGCGCAGCGGCCGGGCGTGCCTCTGTTGACCGCGCCACGTCCGCTAGCCGGCGCTCGATCGCGTCGAGCCGCTCAAGCATGACCGCGCCTGCCGGGGCGTCTTGCGGCTCGGGCTCCTCAGTCTCCAAGGAACGGCGGTCTACCGTACCCGTCCCGAGCAGACGCCGGAGCAGAGGCGACCGCGCGCGCCGGTCGGTGGAGCGGTCGCTCACAGCTTAATCTCCGCAAAGTGCTCCCGCCAATCCTGACGTTCGAGATCGGTGAGCGCGCGAGCGGCCGCGAGCACATCTTCACGATGGAGCATCAGGTCCAGCTTGGGAGGGCGGCGCTTGCGGGCGGAGTCGGGCCAGCCGTCCAGCAGCAGCATATCCGTTTCGGTGCGGCGCTCCGGATCGCGCAGCCGCTCGTAGGCTGCACGGATACGCTTGAAGTTATCCGGATCACGCTCGGGCGGGTGCGTGCGCACCAGCGCGAAATAGGCTTGCTTGATCTCGGCCGACGTCGCCGTGCGGGCCAGGCCGAGCACGCTATACGGGTCGGTATACGGTTTACCCATAAGACTACCTTACAAGAGCGGCCGGCCGCCCACTATCGATAATAAGGCGGATCGGGCTTACCAGTCGAATTCGTCGTCATCGTCCAGATCGTCGAAGATGCTTCCCAGGCTCAGCCCGTATTTCAGCAGTGGGCTGTCGATCTCCTCGCGCAGCACGTCCATCTCTCGGGCCAGCTCCGGGTTACCCTGCTGGCGTGCCAGCCGCGCACCGCGCCGCAGCGTCTCTTTTGCCTCGCGCTTGCGGTCATTCACTCCGAGCAAGAGTCCCAGCATCATCAAGCCCCCGGGCTCGTCGGGCAGCAAGCGCACGCCCTCCTCGGCGAAGCGCAGCGCCATCTCCGGGCGCAGCGGCATCAGCTCGACGGCGATCCGCAGGCGCAGACGTGGGTCTTCCGGCTGCAGTGCCAGCGCCCGGTCTAGTAGCTCGGTCGCCAGCTCCGTCCAGGGGCTATCTGCCTCTTTCTCCTGGCGTATAGGTGGTGCGAAGGGATTCGGCAGCGCCATCCGATTCTTATGCTGCAGAATGAGTCTGCCCACGTCAATCAAGAAATCCGGGCTAGGCGGCAGGGCAGCCTCGGCTCGAGCGAGTACGGCCCGTGCCTCGTCGATTCTGTCCGCTACAATCCAGCATTCAATCACCTGTGTATAGGCAGGGGGCTGGTCGGCGGCCAATTCCAAGGCCTCTTGCAGTAATTCCTTGGCGCGTTGGGGTTTGCGCTGGTCGATAGCGACCCGCCCGAGGTTGAGCGGAAACTGGTAATTGTTGGGCGCGAGCTGCCGGCCGTCCTCGAACGCCTTGGCAGCAGCGGCAAGCTGCCCCCATTCGAGCTGTTCCAGGCCCCGCGCCAGCATCAGCTGCGCCATCTGCCGCCGCACATCCTCCCGCTCGGGATGCTCCGCGAGCACCCCACGCAGCGTCGTCTCGGCGGCCTGCCACTCGTGCCGAGCGGCGTGGAGGTTGGCCAGCTGGAGCCGCGCCGCGAGATGGCGCGGCTCGATCTCGAGGAGACGCTGCAGCTCGTTGTACGCCGCCTGGTCCTGTTCGTTGAGGAGCAGCGCGTCGACGAGCTGGAGGCGCAGGTCGAGGTCCTCCGGGTCGGCCTTGATCGCCTGGCGAAATACGGTAACCGCCTCGCCGGGAGCGCCCGCACGCTTGTAGCACTCGATCACGCGCTTGCGTACCCACCCCCACTCTACGTCGCCGAGCTCGGACGGCTGGGCATCTGAGCCGCCACTCGCGCCCCCCTTCTCACCGCCCTTCGCCGCCGATCTCCGCGGGCGGGTGCGCAGCATCACACGCCAGGCTTCCGCTGCCTCGATCCACTGTTCCTGCGCCTCGTACGCGAGTGCCAGATTGTGGAGCAGTGGTCGCGGCGACCCGAGGCCCGAGCTCGCGCTCACAACCTCCCGCGCCTGCTGCCATAGTCCCGCCGCGCGCGCCCAGTCGCCGGTCGTCGCGGCAGCGCGCGCCACTCGGTCGAAGGTCTGCACCAACACCTCGCCCAGTGCGGTACTTCCCGCGGCAAGCGGGATCGCGCTCTGCGCCGTGGCGGCCGCGTGATCAAGGTCGCCCGCATCGAGGTATTCCCTGATGCGCGGGAGCAGGACTGCCACGAGATTGTCTAGCAGCCAGGGCGTGGTCAAGCGCTGCTCATAGACATCCTGCCACGCAGCCAGCGCACTCGTCATATCGCCCGCCTGCGCGTCGGCGACGCCCTGATAGTAGCGCCGGACCGCCATTGCCCGCGGTGAGGAAAGCGCCCTGCCGCCGTCCAGCACGCTGCGCGCCGCCCCCGCGCCTGCCTGCACCAGACCTAGCCCCTGCCAGAGCCGGTCCAGGGGCTCATCTCCTTCCGGCCGTGGCATGTCGCCGCGCACCAGTGCCTGGATCGGAGCCAGTGCACTGCGAATCTTGGGCGTGCTGCCCGGAAGGGTCGCGATATCGGCCCGCGGATCCTGCTCCAGCACCGCCAGCGCCAGCGCGATGCCGGCACCTCTCCAGGCGGGATCGTGCTGTAAGACCGCGCGGTAGCGCTCGATCGCGCCGGGGAGATCGCCGGCCAGGTACAGCGCGCGGCCCAGGTGATATTGGTAGCGGAGCTGGCCGGGAGCCAGCTCGACGGCGCGTCGCAGATCGGCGAGCTGGGGTGTTCCGGTCTGCGCCAGTGCGCGGCGAAAATGAGCTTCGGCCAGCGCAGCACCCAGCGACGGGTCGTCACGCCGCAGGTTTGACCAGATTGCGATGGCGGTGTCATAGCGGCCGGCCCGGAATGCTCGTACGCCCTGCTGGCGGGGGTCAGGCGTGGTGGTGCTGGCGCGTGTGCGGTCGGAGGCTCGCTTACGTTTGGGCATGGCTACACATACCAAGCGCCCGCGGCGCGAGCCTCACCCGCTGCTCCCGGTCGGAAGGACGTGAGGTTTTGCAAGGGACTCGCACGTGACGGGACAATTGAAAAAGATAGATTGGCGGGTAGTGATAACAGGATACCATGCGCGGATAATTTGTCTCGACTTGCGGGAGCGTACCGTGACTCGCCATGAGCGCTTATCTTCCTAGGTTACGAAGGTATTGTCAAGTGCCATAATGTCCCTCGCCGTTGCCCTCTAGCAGAATCTGGACCAGCTGGCCTGGGCTGGTACGCAGGTTGCTAGGCGCAGTGTATGATAGTGATGATTGGTTAGTCGAGCGAAAGGATCATAGAGAACGATGGCTAACGGACGCAATCCCGAGCGCCCCGAGGCAGTCGACGCCGGACGTTCCGCGTCACGCTGGCGCCCCGGCGATCGTCCACGGCCTCCCGGCCCCGAAGAGAAACGCGGCGCGACGGCCACGAGTAAGGGCGCCGGCCGCGACGGCCAGCAGCCGGATTTCCGCAACACGTTGCGCACCCGCCGCTTCTGGATCACCCTGCTCGTCCTGCTGCTGATCAACTGGTTCCTTGTACCGCTGCTCTTCCCGGCGCCCAATGACCGCGTGACGGTCCCCTACACCTTCTTCAAGCAGCAGGTGGCGGCCGGCAACGTCGCCGAGATTACCGGTCGCGGCGAGGCGATCCAGGGCCTCTTCAAGACGTCCGTAGCAGATCCGGCGCCCCCGCCGTCCGGCCAGAAGGCGCGTACCTACACCAAGTTCGCAACTAATACGCCGACGTTTGCGGCCGACCAGACGCTGATGCCGCTGCTCGAGCAGAAGGGCGTGCAGATCACCGCCCGCCCGCTTGAGGAGCCGCGCTCCGTCTTTCTGACTTTCCTATTGTCGTTTGCCCCGACGCTCCTGCTGCTGGGCGGCTTCTTTTGGCTCAGCAGCCGCGCCGCGCGCGCCGCCCAGGGGGGAATGTTCGGCATGGGCCGCAGCCGGGCGCGGCGCTACGATGTAGAGGGCGACAAGACGCGTATTAACTTCGAAGACGTCGCGGGAATCGACGAGGTTGAGAACGAGCTGGTCGAGATCGTCGATTTCCTTAAGGAGCCGGCGAAGTATCAGCGCCTCGGCGGTACGATTCCAAAGGGTGTTCTGCTCGTCGGGCCGCCCGGAACCGGCAAAACACTCCTCGCGCGCGCCGTCGCCGGCGAGGCGAACGTGCCCTTCTTCAGCATGAGCGGCTCCGAGTTCATCGAGATGATCGTCGGCGTGGGAGCATCCCGCGTGCGCGACCTCTTTGCCGAGGCAAAGAAGGCGGCTCCCGCGATCGTCTTCGTGGACGAGCTCGACGCGATCGGCCGCCGCCGCGGCAGCGCCGTTTCGCTCGGCGGCAACGACGAGCGCGAGCAGACGCTCAACCAGCTTCTCATCGAGATGGACGGCTTTGACTCCCGCGAGGCCGTGATCGTCCTGGCCGCCACGAACCGCGCCGATGTGCTCGACCCGGCGCTCCTGCGTCCCGGCCGCTTCGACCGGCGCGTCACCGTGCAGCCGCCGGACCGCGTTGGCCGCGCCGCGATCCTGCGCGTCCACACCCGGGGCGTGCCGCTGGCGCCGGGCGTCGACCTCAACGCCATCGCGGCCGAGACGCCGGGGCTGGTCGGCGCGGACCTGCGCAATCTCGTCAACGAGGCGGCGCTGCTGGCCGCGCGCAAGGGCCATGATGCCGTCACGATGGACGACTTCTCCGAGGCGCTTGAAAAGATCGCGCTCGGCGCCGAGCGGCGCTTGACCCTGCTTCCCGAGGAGCGCAAGCGCGTCGCCTATCATGAGTCGGGGCATGCCCTGCTCGGGCTGCTGCAGCCTGACGGCGATCCCGTGCGGCGGGTTACCGTCGTTCCACGTGGCCAGGCCCTCGGTGTGACCCTCTCCGTGCCCGAGGATGACCGTTACAACTATGGCGAGCCCTACCTCCGCGCGCGCATCGTCAACGCGCTTGGCGGGCGTGCGGCCGAACAGGTCGTCTACAGTTCCATAACAACCGGTGCGGAGAACGACATCAAGCAGGTTACCGATCTGGCGCGCGCAATGGTCACGCGCTGGGGCATGACTCCCGAAGTCGGTCTGGTCGCGCTGAGCAGTACCGAGGAGGGCAACTACCTCGAAGCCGGCGTAGGCCCCGGCCAGGCGCGCCCCTACAGCGAGGAGACCGCCGAGGCCGTCGACCAGGCGACGCGGCGTATCATCGACGAGAGCTACGCTAAAGCCGTCGATCTTCTGACCCGCAACCGCAACCGCCTCGACGCGCTCGCCGAAGCTCTGCTGCGTGAAGAGTCGCTCAACGAGCATCAGATGCGCGAGATTGCCGGCCTCGAGGACAGGCGCGTGCCCGAGAATCCTATCGCCGCCGCGCGCTAGCGCCGATCCGCATAGAACCTACAACCGGGCGCTTTGCCCGTGGGGGCGGGGGGTTTTGGGAGTGCTCAAAACACACCC
>JBBSGA010000102.1:0-17972 GCA_038254585.1 Chloroflexales bacterium
CTTTCCACCATATGTCCATAGTGTCGTATCCGACGACGATTCCATGCGCTGGCCGATCCAACCGCAGGGAATCAATGAGTGCGGCTGTACCGCACCCGCAAATGCGCTCAACGTCCTGGTCGGTCATCACAAGTTCGACAAGGAGCAGTTCGTGCGCGAGGCGGGCCTCTGGTTCCACCGTAACTTCTTCGGCAGAGCAGGCGGCTCGCCCTCCTTCGTAACCGGCTGGCTGATCAAGCGGCATGGTTTCGGCACACACTTCGGCTCTCTGAAGATGACCGACGGCGAGACCGTCCTCCGCGATCTGATCGATCGCGACATCCCCAGCGTCGTCGAGATTGGCTCGAATATGTTTGGGCCGTTCACGATCTGGGGACAGCACTCGATCGTGATCGTCGGCTATAGCGACCCGTATACCGATGCACGCGGGAATCGCATCGAGGAATACTACTTCGTCGACTCGCAGTACCCGGCCGACTTCAAGGGCTTCGGGATCGAGACAAACGATGTGGACCGAGACGGCGATGGAGTGCCTGAGCGGTACCCTGGCAATCGGACCATGACGCGCAGCGAATTCGTCCAGAACTTCTCCACCGGCATCTATTACCCGGTCTTCCGCTCGCAGTCCGATCATGACGTCTGGGCCTCCGCGCACCTGAGCAGCGCAACCCGGCTGCCGGTTCTGCGCGCGGTGGGCGAAAGCCTCTTGACTGGCTCGTACGACCTCTGGCACGGCTAGCGCATGGTAGAATGACGGCGTCGAACTTTCGTTGGAGGAGGCGGAAAACAGTCCGCATGACAGGCAGGCCCGCACGCATTATGTGGCTGGCAGTTGCAGCCGGCTACTTTGCCGATTACTTCATCTCGGTCATCATCTCAAGCATTGGCGTCCATTTCGATCCCGATCTGGCGCGTGGGGTTTCGTTCGGCAACGTGGTGGGGGCCATCACAGCCGTACTTCTCGTGCTCTCGACAGGTGTAGGAGGCTGGATTGCAGGCCGGATTGCCAAGCACGAATACGTGCTGCATGGCATTTTGGTTGGAGGCATCGGCATTATCGACATGCTCGTCTCGTCGCTCTTTGGCGCTCAAGCTCCACTCGCCAACATACTGCTTCAATTCATCGCCGTCGGCGTGGGCGGTCTAGGTGGATGGCTCAGCACCTGGGTCCCGGCCCAGCAGCAGCCATGAGCGGCGGACGAACGATCCTGCTCATCGTTCAGGACCTGATCTTCAGTGTCCGGATTGCCGAGGCGGCGCGGGCGCTCGGATTCAACCCTGTCGACACGGATCTCGATGCCTTGCCGGTAGCAGCCGGCCCAGAGGTCGCGCTGGTCGTCCTCGATACAGGATACCGGGGCGATTGGCAGGCGATACTCCGCGCATTGAAGAGCGACGCTCGTACCGCGTCGATTCCGGTGCTCGCGTATGGCTCGCATGTCGACGTCAGCGCGTCGCGGGCGGCAGTAGCCGCGGGATGCGACAGGCTGGTCACCCGGGGCAAGCTCATGGCCGAGCTCCCGAAGCTCCTCCAGGGAACGGCACGGCAGGCCTAGAATCTGGCGTGCCCTTGGGTGAAGCAGGCATGATGCAACGAAGATTTCCGACGATCGTTCTGGTTGAAGACGAGCGTGATATTTTGGTAGTACTCCGGCGGATCTTGCGCGATCTCACGACAGACCAGGACCAGCCTGGGATCTAGCCGAAGGCTTCTACAAACGTTCATGCGTCCTTGGCGGACGACTAGAAGCCCTGGTCGGAGCCTGCCGCCCGTTCGACGGCGCGGTAGACCATCTGAAGGGGGAGATCATGGGCACGCGCGATGCGCGCACAGTCCTCGTATTCAGGCGCAGCGGCCAGCTTAGCCCCGCGCCAACGCTTGAGCTTGACGCGAACCTCTCCCCACTCGGTCGATACGGTGCGGATTTCCCGATCACATACCCAGCGCTCGACAGGGTGGCGACGGACGCCAAGACTACTCGTCTCGCGGAAGATCAGGTCGACCATTGCCGGCTCGTCGCCGACAGCAGCCAGCACGCTGAAAAGCACGGCCGGGCGCCCTTTCTTCATTCCAATCGACTGCCACCAGACGTCGAGCGCGCCGGCCGCGCGAAGCTGATCGGATGCGAAGGCGAGCTGCTCGCCGGACTGGTCGTCCACGTTCGTCTCCAGCAGCACCACGCGCTCGATCACCTCTGGGGTCTCGGCAGGCGAATATGATCCGGAAGGCAGGGCCTCCTCGCGCGCTCCGATCCAGAGACGGACCGCGTTCAGCCGGCCGATGTCCCGGGTGCCGAAGCCGTATCCTGTACGATCGAGATGCATCGACGGACGGGTGAAGTGTGCCAGCTCGGCCAGTAAGGCGGCGCCGGTCGGCGTAACGAGCTCAAAAGGCGTGGTATCGCCCTTGGTGGGGGCGCCGGCTGAGCCCAGGATCTGGAGAACCGCGGGCCCGGGAACGGGAATGCGCCCGTGCGCCGCGTCAATCCATCCGTCTCCCAGCGGCAGCGCCGAGGCGTGGATCTCCTCGATCCCCAGCAGACTGTGTCCTACTACGACGCCTACGACGTCGACGATCGCGTCGAGGGCGCCAACCTCGTGGAAGTGCACCTCGGCCGGGCTCATGCCATGAACGGCGCCCTCGGCATCGGCCAGGCGGCGAAAGACGGCCATCGCCCGATCCCGAATAGGAAGACCGAGGGTACTTGCCTCGAGCATCCGGTAAATGTCGGCAAGATGGCGATGCGTCGTCTGCGGCGCCACGCGCACATTGACCTTCGTACCGGCGATTCCATATTGTATGGTGCGCTCGGCCGTGATCGTCCAGCCACCGACACCGAGCTTTTCGAGCTCAGCCCGTAATTGATCGAGATCGACGCCGGCGTCCACTAGCGCCCCGAGCGCCATATCGCCGCTAATCCCCGAAAAGCAATCCCAGTATGCTACTCGTGCCATGTACACTCTTGTCCTTAACGGCAAACGCCAAGACCACTATGGTCCCGGCGCCCCAATTCGGTATCCTGGGTAGAGACCCGAGACGGCGCGGGCCGCTCCACATCTGTTAGAGATTGCGTCCGAGAGTCGACAGGAACTCTTCGTTCGTGCGGGTCTTTGCCATGCGGGTAAGAACGAGCTCCGTTCCTTCGTTTTCGTTGAGCATACTTACCATCCGGCGTAGCGTCCATACGTGGCGCAGGGTCTCGGGCCCGAGGAGGAGCTCGTCGCGCCGCGTCGACGACCGCGTCACGTCGATTGCCGGATAGATGCGCTTCTCGGCCAGCCGACGCTCGAGGACAAGCTCCGAATTGCCCGTTCCTTTGAACTCCTCGTAGATCACGTCGTCCATGCGGCTGCCGGTGTCGACCAGGCAGGTGGCAATGATGGTTAGGGACCCGCCTTCCTCGATGTTCCGAGCGGCGCCGAAGAAGCGCTTAGGTGGATAGAGCGCGACCGGGTCGATACCACCGGAGAGCGTACGGCCGGACGGCGGCATGTCGAGATTATAGGCGCGCGCCACGCGCGTGATCGAGTCCATCAGGATCACGACATCCTGACCACCCTCGACGAGGCGCTTCGCGCGCTCCAGAGTCATCTCGGTGACTTTCGTTTGATCCTCGACCGACTCGTCGAAGGTGGAGGAAATGACTTCGCCTTTGACCGAGCGGCGCATATCCGTCACTTCTTCGGGCCGCTCGCCGACGAGCAGCACCATCAGATGGACCTCCGGATGGTTCGAGGTGACGCCGTTCGCGATCGACTTCATCAGCATCGTCTTACCGGCCTTGGGCGGTGAGACGATCAGCCCGCGCTGGCCACGCCCGATCGGCGAGACGAGATCGACGAGGCGGGTCGACAGGATATGTGGGTCGGTGGAAAGCTTATATTGCTTATTCGGGAAGATTGGCGTCAGCTGATCGAAATGGGGCCGGTTCCTGGCGATCTCGGGATCGATGCCGTTGATGAGCTCAACGCGCAGGAGACTGTAGTAGCGCTCGTTCTCTTTTGGTGGCCGCACCTGCCCGGCGACACGATCGCCGGTGCGCAGGCCGAAGCGGCGGATCTGCGACTGTGAGACATAGACATCGTCCGGTCCCGGCAGCATGCGCTCTGAACGCAAGAAGCCGAAGCCATCAGAAACAATATCAAGAATCCCGGAGCTAAAGATATTTCCCTGCTGCTCCGTCTGGACGTGCATCAGTTTTATGATGAGATCTTGCTTGCGCATCCGGGCGTAGCCCGGAACATCGATTTCCTTGGCCATCTCGTGGAGATCGCTCAAGGCCTTGGTTTCCAAATCCGCGATATTCATTTTGGGGCTCCATGGACTACGATTCATATGCAGGCTCTGTCCGAGCATTGAGGCTCGAGCTAAGTTGATACGAGCCGGTGTTGGGATCACATCCGGCTGCTACCCGTGCACGGCCGTGAGCGGTGAATACGTGAAGATTCAGCTCGGAGACGATACTATCCAGACTCTGGATGAGTGAAAGTCGAGACGGGTGATAGACGAAACGCTCTCGGGCGCTCTGGTTTCACACCTAACAATCGCGCGGGGAACCACCGTGTGCTGATAACATCGATCTGGTGCGCGCCGGCACGTCAAAAGGGGAAGGGCGCTTTGCTCGGCGTATAGTATAGCACGGCCTTTACATGAGCGCAACAATCCTAGCCATTGTTGCGTTGATCGAAGGGCAAGCTCGAGATCCGCATCAGCTTATCCCAGCGATGATGCGCGTCGATGAAGCGCTGGGTGCCGCTGCGCGAGCGCATCATGATCGATTGGGTCGTCGCTCCACTCCCAAAATACTCAACACCGCGCAGAAACTCACCGGACGATATCCCAGTGGCGGCAAAGTAAATATCCTGGCCCGCGACGAGATCGTCGGTGGTCAGGACACGGCTCAGATCGATCCGCCGCTGCTTCACGTAGTCGCGCTCGTCGTCGTTGCGCGGCCAGAGCCGGCATTGAATCTCTCCACCGAGACACTTGAGGGCGCAGGCGGTGATCACAGCTTCCGGAGCGCCGCCGATGCCCATAAGCATATCGGCCGGTGCATGCTCAACCGTGGTCATCACGCCGGCCGCGATATCGCCGTCCCGTATCATCTTGATCCGAGCACCGCTCTCACGAATTTGCTGGATCAGCTCGGCGTGCCGCGGCCGATCGAGCACGACGACCGTCAGGTCGTCCACATTCCTGTTGAGCGCCTTGGCCACGTTCCGAACGTTCGTCGCCACCGGCGCGGTGATGTCGATCGCGCGCGCGGCCGGCTCCGCGACGGCGATCTTTTCCATATACATGACGCCCGGCGATGCAAAAAGTGAGCCGCGCTCGGCAATCGCGACGACGGAGATTGCACCAGGCATGCCATGCGCGAGCAGCGTCGTGCCGTCGACCGGGTCGACTGCGACGTCGACCGCCGGATCCTGGCCGTTGCCGATCGGCTCACCGATGAAGAGCATCGGCGCTTCGTCCTTCTCGCCCTCGCCGATGACGACGACACCATCCATGTCGACGGTCGAGAGCGCGAAACGCATGGCGTCGACCGCGGCCTGATCGGCGCCGTTCTTGTCGCCGCGTCCCATCCAGCGGCCTGAACGCAATGCAGCGGCCTCCGTCGCGCGGACCAACTCGAATCCGATGTTGCGCTCAAGCTTCATACGAGCCTCCGCCGAATACGAGGCGTCGAGGACTTTGTGAATTCCGCCCCAATTGTAGCATAGCGGAAAGGGAGTGTCTACTGCCCTGCGCACACCAGACGTCGGGCCTGCGTCATGGCTGCTACGACCTGATAGATTCATGATAGAGTACTCGTTCTTAACCTAGCTTTAACCCAAGTTGCTACCTTAGAAGGGGTCCATGAAGAAGTGCTAGAGTAAGGATGCTAAAGCCAGTACTCAGGAGGACTTCTTCATGGACGGGCAAGTTATAGCAGTCTACTGCCTGACCGCGGACATGCTTCAGGCCTTGGGACATCGAGCGGCTCATCGCCGTCTTCGGCTCAACCAGGGCGAGCTTGCCCTTGAGCGCAACGGCCACACGTACGGTACGGCGATCGAGATCGACGTCGTCCCAGCGTAGTCCTAATGCCTCTCCCTGCCGCAGGCCAAGTGACAGCGCAACATGGTACAGCGCCTCAAACCGATCGCCGCGGGCGGCGTCAAGCAGCGTGTGTGCCTGCTTCCAGGGCTGGGGCGCAGCCTTGGGATACGAGCCGTAGTGGTAGAATACGCGCTCACCTGCCTGCATGGCAGGAAGATTAGGAACTGCGGGTTACGGTTTCTAGCTGAGGAGATGTGAGATAGTGGCGATTCGCTTCGGTACGGATGGTTGGCGCGCCGTCATCAGCGAGGATTTTACGTTCGAGAATGTGCGGCATGTCGCGCAGGCGATCGCCGATCATCTGCTCGACGGGGTCGAGCCAGATGCTGTGCTGCGCCCGGTCGTCGTCGGCTTCGACACGCGTTTCTTGTCGGATCGCTATGCGATCACCGTCGCGAACGTCCTCGCCGGCAATGGCCTCCCGGTCTATCTGAGCAAAGCCGACTGTCCAACGCCGGCGCTGTCGCTCGCCGTCAAGCATCTGGTGTGCGCCGGCGGCGTTATGATCACCGCCTCGCATAATCCCCCACGCTATAACGGCATCAAGTTCAAGGCGGCATTCGGCGGCTCGGCTATGCCCGAGGAGACCGCCCGCATCGAGCATTTTCTCGACCGGAATCTCCGCGAGGGACGCGTGCCGAACTCTATCGAGGCGTCGTGGCAGGAGCGCCGCAAGCCGGGGCCGGGCGAGATCGTGCGCTTCGATCCGCTTCCGGACTATCTCCGCCATCTCCGGACGCTGATCGATTTCGGCGTGATCGCGCGCTCGGGCCTGCGCGTTGCCGTCGACGCCATGTATGGAGCAGGTCGGGGCTACACCGCGCGCTGGCTGCGCGAGCTCGGCGTCATGGTGGCAGAGATTCATGGCGAGCTCAACCCGGGCTTCGGCGGGCTTCACCCGGAGCCGATCGAGCGTAACCTCCAGCCGCTGATCGACCTGGTGAAAGAGGGCGGCTATGACCTGGGTCTCGCCACGGATGGAGATGCGGATCGCATCGGCGCAGTCGACGCGCGCGGCGAGTTTGTCAGCCCGCATCTGATCATCGCCTTGGCGTTGCGCCACCTGGTCGTGCAGGGCAAGCGCGGGCTCGTCGTCAAGACGATCTCCACGACCCAGCTCGTCAACCGTCTGGCCGCTGCCTACGACCTGCCGGTCGAAGAGACGCCGGTCGGCTTCAATTACATCTGCGACTACATGCTCAAGCAGCCGGTCTTGATCGGCGGCGAAGAGTCGGGCGGCATCTCGATCCTTGGGCATATTCCGGAGGGCGACGGTATCCTGATGGGCCTGCTGCTGCTCGAGATCATTGTGCGTGCCGGTAAGCCGCTGCACGAGCTGATCGGCGACCTTCAACACGAATATGGCCCCTTTGCCTATGATCGTGTTGATCGCCGCGTCCGGCCCTTTTCCAAGAAGGAGCTTGTCGCCCGCCTGCGCCAAGCCGCTCCGAAAGAGCTGGCAGGCCAGCCGCTCGCCAGCATCAACGACCGCGATGGCGTAAAATATCTGCTCCAGGATGACTCGTGGCTTTTGATCCGGCCCTCGGGCACCGAGCCCGTCCTCCGGATCTATGCCGAGGCTCCCAATGACGAGCAGGTCAAGCGCCTGCTCCAGACCGGGATCGATCTCGCAGAAGGCTGCCTCGGAGACGACGCAGACCGCGGCTCGTAAATGCATGCCGGTGCCGGTGCCGCCGGCTGCGGCGACTCGGGCCGCGAGCAGCCTCGGCGCTCGGCCCGCCGGTTGCGAGTCGATGATCTCGCCTGCCGTTGACACCCCCCGCGATGATCCTATACTGCAACTAGCGGCGCAGGCGCTCGTCAAAGAGAGCATGCTCCTGGCACAGTACTTGGCAGTATCCCCCGCCGGAATCGCGGGCATGCAGAAGAGTGGTAGCGCATGACGGATACGGAGCGGGACGACGATAGATCGCAAGAGACTGGGCTGCGCGCCGTCGCAGCCGTCAACTGGCGCCGGCTGTTCGGCTACGTGCGTCCCTATTGGCGGCGGTTAACTGTCGCAATCGTCTGCCTCTTCATCTCGAGCCTGCTTGGCCTGATGGTGCCGCTGGTTGCAGGGCTACTTGTCGACGCGATCTCGGGCGCCGACACTGCCGGCCGCTCCGCCGTCTTCGGCTTCGTCTTCAATTTCTATACCGATGTGCTCAAGCGCACTCCACCTCAGTTCCGCGGCGGTGTGCTCAACTGGGTTGCGCTCGTCATGCTCTGCGTCTTCGTCGTGCAGGCGCTCTTCAACTTCGCCCAAAGCTACCTGCTGACCTATACCGGCGAACGCGTCGTCGCCGATTTGCGCATCGTGCTCTACCAGCATTTGCAGAGCCTCTCGCTTGGGTATTTCAACGACCGGCGAGTCGGCGAGATCACCTCGCGTGTCACAAGCGACGTGACAGTCATCCAACAGACGACGACCGTCAACGTCGCAACATTTTTGCAGAATCTGGTGAGCTTCGGCGGCGGCATAGCCCTGATGGTCTTCCTTTCCTACAAGCTGACGCTGTTGACAATGGTCGTCGTTCCGCTCATGCTCTTTGCCGGAATCCTCTTTGGACGCCGGATCCGGAATATCTCCACGGAGATACAGGACCGGCTGGCAGACGCGACGGCGGTCCTCGAGGAGACCGTCGCGGGCATCCGGGTGGTCCAGTCTTTTGCACGTGAGCCGTATGAGATCGGTCGCTTCCGCGCTGCTGTAGAGGGTGCATTTCGCACGTCGATGCGCCGTACGCGCCTGCGCTCGACCTTCTTGCCGATCGTCAGCTTCCTCGGCTTTAGCGCTCTCGTGCTTGTGCTCTGGTACGGCGGCCAGCAGGTCGTGAGCAAGCAGATGAGCTCGGGCGATCTTGTATCGTTCCTCTTCTATGCCGGAACGATTGCCGCGGCCCTTGGCACCTTCACCGGCCTCTACTCGCAGCTCCAGGAGGCGCTCGGCGCGACGAGCCGGGTCTTTGGCATCCTCGATACGACGCCCGATATTCGTGACAAGCCGGGTGCCGTCGATCTGCCGGCAGTCAAGGGACGCGTCGAGTATAACCATGTCTATTTCACCTATCCAGCCGAAGACGACGACGAGCGGGTTTTGCAGGATGTGACGCTTGACATCCGTCCCGGCGAGATCGTCGCCGTGGTAGGGCCGAGCGGCGCCGGTAAGACGACGCTCGTCAATCTTATCCCACGCTTCTACGATCCGACCGAGGGCAGCATTGCGATCGACGGGTTTGATCTGCGCGACCTCAAGCTCGCCTCGCTGCGCGAGCAGATCGGGATCGTTCCCCAGGAGACGCTCCTCTTCTCAGGCAGCATCAAGGAGAACCTGCTCTATGGGAAGCTGGATGCCACGGAGAGCGAGCTGATCGAGGCAGCGCGGGCAGCAAATGCGGATGGGTTCATCCGGGCGCTGTCCCACGGCTACAACACGCTCGTGGGCGACCGGGGCGTAAAGCTTTCGGGCGGCCAGCGGCAGCGCATTGCGATCGCGCGTGCGCTGCTTAAGGACCCTGCTATCCTAATCCTGGACGAGGCAACGTCGTCGCTCGATTCCGAGTCAGAGGGGCTCGTACAGGAGGCACTCGAGCGATTGATGCAAAATCGCACGACCTTTATTATCGCCCATCGTCTCTCCACCGTACAGTTTGCGCATCGCATCGTCGTGCTGGAGAACGGCCGCATCGTCGAGCAGGGCACGCACGACCAGTTGATCGAGCAGGGCGGTCTCTACCATCGGCTCCACTCGTTGCAGTACGGGCGGGAGACGGTTGCCGGCCCCGCCGACAAGATCTCCTGACACGCTGTCTCTGCCTTGTCCTTCGGATCTTTCGGCGGGGCGCGCCCGGTGGAGCGCCAATCGAGCCATGCCGTCAGGTGCCAAACGCGGTATAATACCAGCTCTAACGCGAATATTTTGCGGCGGCCCCGGTGTAACTGATGGCCGCCTTGTCGTTTGGAGCACCCAAGAGTATGTCATTTGCCGGGCATAGGGTCCGCAGAACGAGGCACGGAAGAGCATGAGCAACCTAGTCGAAGAGCAAGTAAACGCAACAGGGGAAGAGGACATCGAGCAGAGACTATCAGTGGCTGAAGAGCGAACGCTGCCGCTGGTCGTCCTGGGCGAGATGGTGATCATGCCCCGTATTCCGGTGCCCTTGCAGGTCGGAACAGGGAAGTCATACCGTGCCATGGAAGAGGCCATGGAGGGCGACCGCGAGGTGCTCCTGATCTTCGTCTCCGAGGAGCAGATCGAAGGCTATAAAGGGAGCGAGCGGCAGGAGCTCCCTCCGGTTGGCGTGATCGCCAAGCTCGAGGAGTTTCTCAAGCTCCCCGACGATACGGTGCGCATCATCCTCGAAGGCCAGGTACGTGCCGAGATCCGGGAGTGCGTCCAGAGCGAGCCCTTCTATCGCGTGCGCTGCATCGCACGGCCCGACCCTGAGATCGCGGGAACCGAGGCCGAGGCGCTGATGACCGAGGTCAAGGGGCAGATCGAGGAGATGATCGGCTATATGCCGGACGTCTCCCAGGAGGCGAATGCCTTCGTACAGCGCATCGACCAGCCCGGCCATCTCGCGGATGTGGTCGCATACGGTCCGGCATTCGAATTTGAAGACCGCCTCGAGCTGCTCAACACCCTCGATCCGATGGAGCGTCTGCACAAGGTGCAGGTCGAGTTCTCGCACCAGCTCGAGCTTCTGCGCCTGCGCGCCAAGATTCAGTCGGACACCAAGGATGCGCTCGATCAGTCACAAAAGGAATACTTCCTGCGTGAGCAGATGAAGGCGATCCGCCGCGAGCTGGGCGAGGATGACTTCGACGAGGATCCGATCGACGAGCTCAAGCGCAAGATCCTGGAGCTCAAGGCGCCGGACTACGTCAAAGAGGCGGCAACGCACGAGCTCAAGCGCCTGATCCAGCAGGGCATGAATTCGCCCGAAGCCGGCGTGATTCGGACCTACCTTGACTGGATCCTGGCGCTGCCATGGGAGCACGAAGAGCAGCAGCCGATCTCCCTGATCGAGGCTGAGAAGGTGCTCAACGAAGACCACTATGGCCTGGAAAAGGTCAAGGAGCGCTTGCTCGAATATCTCGCGGTCCGGAAGCTGGCCGGCTCGAAGATGCGCTCGCCGATCCTCTGCTTTGTCGGACCGCCCGGAGTCGGCAAGACGAGCCTCGGCAAGTCCATCGCGCGCGCGCTCGGCCGCCAGTTCGTACGTGCCTCGCTGGGTGGTGTGCGCGACGAGGCGGAGATTCGCGGCCACCGCCGGACCTACATCGGGGCGATGCCGGGCCGCATCATCCAGAGTATCAAGACTGCTAAGAGCAACCAGCCGGTCTTCATCCTCGACGAGATCGACAAGCTCGGCGCCGATTTCCGTGGCGATCCGACGTCGGCTCTGCTCGAGGTGCTTGATCCGGAGCAGAACGGCACCTTCTCCGACCATTACATGGAGATCCCGTTCGATCTCTCGCAGGTGATCTTCATCGCCACGGCGAATCAGCTCGATCCGATCCCAATGCCGTTGCGCGACCGTATGGAGATCATCGAGATCGGCGGTTATACCGAAGACGAGAAGCTGGAGATCGCCAAAGGCTTCCTCGTGCCGAAACAGCGCGAGTTCCATGGGCTGAGTGCCGAACAGTTCGACGTGACGCCCGCGGCGCTGATCAAGCTCATTCGAGAGTACACGCGGGAGGCGGGCGTGCGCAACGTCGAGCGCGAGATCGCCGCGCTCTGCCGCAAGGCGGCTCGCAAGGTCGCCAACGCCTCGGACGAGCCGATCAGCGTCGTCGTCGACGAAGACGATCTGCAGGATATGCTTGGCCCGGAGCGATTCACGTTCGGGCTGATGGAGGAAAGCGACGAGGTCGGCGTGGCGACCGGCGTCTCCTGGTCGCCGACCGGCGGTGATATTCTATCGGTCGAAGTTCTCCCTCTGCGTGGCAAGGGCGAGCTCCGGCTAACGGGCCAGCTTGGCTCGGTGATGCAGGAGTCGGCGCAGGCCGCGCTCTCCTACGTGCGCTTCCGCGCCGACGATCTGGGGGTGCCGCAGAGCTACTTCGACGATCACGCGATCCATATTCACGTGCCCGAGGGCGCCGTGCCTAAGGATGGGCCCTCCGCCGGCATTACGGTCACGACGGCGCTCGTCTCGGCGATGACCGGGCGGCCGGTTCGTAAGGATGTTGCGATGACCGGTGAGATCACGCTTCGCGGCAAGATACTGCCGATCGGCGGTCTGAAGGAGAAGACCCTCGCAGCGCACCGCGCCGGCATCAAGACCTTCATTCTGCCCAAAGAGAACGCGAAGGACATCGTCGAGCTCCCCGAAAAGGTACGAAATGAGCTCGAGCTGATCCCGGTCGACAACATGGACCAGGTTCTGACGATCGCCCTGCGTCCGATCCCGGTCGTCGTCGCCTGACCCCGCTTGCCGGTTCTGCCCCCATCTCCTCTCGTGCCATCACCGAGATCGGAGGTGGGGGTACTTTGTGCCCTCTGTTACTACGGGTTCCGGAAGACCAGGGCATAGAAGAGTACTTCGCGATGCGCGTCGACCTGTCGCAACCCGGCCTGTGTGCACCAGCGCAGGGTTACTGCAACGGGCACGTACTCCGGCTCAAAGAGCTCCTCGCTCACCAGCAGCAGGCCCCCGGGCTTGAGCGCCCGCCGGAGCTCCTGAAGCGCGCGCTGCTTGTCGAGAAGCATCGGCAAACAGGCGATGACGACGGCCCGGTCAAAGGCTGCGGCGGCAAACGGGAGCGCCAGAGCGTCCGCCTGGGAGAGGGATACGTTTGCGGCTCTGGCTGCCCGCACGCGGCGTTTCTGCTGATCGAGCATTCCGCGCTGAATCTCGATCGAGAAGACTGATCCTGTCTCGCCCACGGCGGCCGCGAGCGGCAGGGTGAAGGCGCCCGTGCCGCCGCCGACCTCCAGGACACGTAGCCCTTCTGCCAGCCGCGCCGGCCGGAGCGTGCGGTCGAAGCTCCGGTACCGCCGGCGCGCAGTGCTGTGGAGGATAAACCCGGCGGCCGGAGGCGTTATATGCGGCCGTACCTGAATGTAAACCTGAACGGCTACTTTCGCCAGCGTAGCGATGCCGCCCATAGCAATGGCCTGCCGGAGTGCAGGTGGCAGCCTGCGCCACCATTCGACCGGCTGCGGGCGTCGCTTCATGGCCGCATCAGGATGGTCAGCAGCAGGCGCCGCAGTGATGCGACATGCCCGAGCCCGCCGAGGAGGCATTGTCTACCGTTCGCCGCGATCAGCGCCCGGCCGATCGCCACCCGCGGCCGGCGCACCAGGCGCCATCGCCGCTCGTACCGCTGCAGCTCCGCACCCGAAAAGTTGCCCCGCTCGAAGGCGCGCGCCGCGACGTCGCCGGCAGCCGCCGCCGAGCGCAGCGCCATCAGAATCCCGTCCCCTAAGATCGGATTGAGGTAGCCTGCCGCGTCGCCGACGAGCAGCAGGCCGCTGCGGGCGATCGCCGTCGTATGGTAACCAAGACGGGCCCGCGCGTAGGGCGGCCGGACAATCCGCGCCGAGCGCAGCCGCGACTCGAGGGCCGGATGCGCTCGGAGGCTCTCCCAGAAGAATTCCTCCGGCTTCAGCCCGCTGCCAAGCTTGACGTAGAGCGGGACTCCCAGCCCAAAGCGTGCCAGACCCTGCTTCACATATGCCCCTTGAATCACCGCGGGTGCCTCGGCGCCGAAGAAGTGCATCTCCCAGAGATCGTCGCGCAGCTCAGGAACCTGATCGAAGAAAAGTACCACCACCACAAAGTCGTCGGAAGCGTTGGCACGGCGCAGGTTGAACTGCAGGATGCTTGGAGCGTTGCGACCGCCGGCATCGATCACCAGCGGAGCCCGGATCTCGACGAGCTCGCCGCCTGGATCGCGTGCCACCAGACCTGCCACGCCGGAGTTCTGGACGAGTAGGCGCTGGACGTTCCAGCCGCACCGGCCGTCGGCGCCAGCATCCAGCGCCGCTTGCCATAATGCCGTGTCGAAGCGCTCCCGGTCCAACATGCGGATGCAGCGGCCGGCCGGGAAGCGATCCTCGGTGACGTTCCCGTTGGGCCAGCGCATCCGAACGCCCGTGGTCCGGTGCAAGGTCCATGCTTCGGCATCCACGCTAACGCCGAGCCTTGTGAGCTCGCTCATCGTCGACGGGAGTGCGCCTTCGCCGGATCTGATCGCATCGTTCTCCGGCGCGCCAAAGACTCGCCGCTCCAGCTGTACGACGTGTAGGCTGTGCCGGGCTAGACGCACCGCTACGGCTGATCCCGCCGGGCCGCCTCCGATCACGGCCGCGTCGGCACGCTCCCGGCGCAGTGGCTCAGCCGCGGACATCACAGATAATCACGCTCGGCTTGCCCATCACGTAGGTCAGAACGATCGTTGCCGAGCCCTCGCCTTCCGGCCGGAGCTGCCGCTCCAGTGTCTGAGGATCGATCGGCGATCCGCGCTTCTTCACCACGACGCGACCGATACGGCGGTCCTGTAGCCATCGACGCAAGCGCTTGAGATTGAAGGGCATTACCTCGTCGATGCAGAAAACGTGCGCAAAGGCGGTCTCGACCCGCGTGGCCGTCGATAGGAAGGCGATGTCGTCGTCGATCTTGGTCGCGCCGATCTCCGAGGCGAGCTGTTCCACGAGATGCGCTCGGATCACGGCACCGTCCGGCTCGTACAGGTAGCTCGCCGGGGGTGCGACGGCGATCGCCGGTAGCTCGATCGCGTTGAGCGTCGCCCCCGACGGCAGGAGTGTTGCCGTCCGCCCATGGCGCGCGAGGCGCCCGAACCAGAGTATGGCCTCTTTTACCTCGCCCCGGAGCGAGACAAGCTCGACCTCGTCCGGGTTGGAGGTTAAGTTATCGTAGTCGATGCCCGGGGCGACCTTCACGCCGATTCCGTCTGCGACCGGCAGCCAGCGATCGAGCACGCCTAGCGGTGGCTGGTACATCTCCGGCCGGTGAATCCGGCGCCCACCGCGCCGCCGCCCTGGGTCGAAGAAGATCATGGCATGCGGCGGCGGGCTCCAGAGCATGATGTCGAGCTCCTCGAAGGCGACCCGCTCGCGTACCCCATATACCGTGGCATTATGCTCCGCCATGCGTAGCCGCAGGGGATCGATGTCGAGGGCAGTCACGCGTGTGCCGAGGGTCGCCAACGGCAGGAGATCGCCGCCGATGCCGCAGCAGAGGTCCCAGACATGTTCCTTGCCGGCGTAGCGCTCGGAGCGATGCCGGGAGACTATCTCGTCGGTCGCCTGCTCGAGTGCGTCCCGGGTGAAGTACATCGCGGCTGCCCCGGCGAATTTGCTGCTCGCGCGCCTCCGCAGCATCGTGGTCTCGACCGCCGCTGCTGCCAACACCCGGCCGAATTGGTCGCGCAGTGCCTCGAGATCGCTCAAGAGCGTCACGTCGGAGAGCGCCTTTGCCTCTGCAGCCGCCAGCGCCTCCTGGCCGCGAGGTCCAAGCAGCGCCTCAAAGGTGTCGAGTGTCAGCACGCCGCCTATTGTATACCAGCAGCTCCCTATCCCAGTGATGGGCGGAGAAGATCCGCCTCTTCCTCCCTGTGTCCGGTGAGACCCGGCTTAAATGCAGCCGGGCCGACTACTCTGTCGGCCCCTAAACTAAAGGGCGCGTTCGCCGAGAGCCGCCCCTCAGAGATTGGATACCGAGCCGTTGCGGCCGTTGTACAGCCGTTCGCGGATCGCCAGGACGTCGGCGCGCAGACGGTTGTCGGTGTTGAGCTCGGTCGCGATCTTGTCGCAGCCATGCAGGACGGTCGTATGATCGCGGCCGCCGAGCTCTTGGCCGATCTCCATCAAGCTCGATTCGGTCTCCTCGCGCATGAGGTACATCGCGATCTGTCGCGGCACGACGATGTTGCGGGAGCGTCCCCGCCCTTTGAGCACCTTGAGGTCGATATTGTAAAACTTCGAGATCGCCTCCACGATCGCATCGTTGCTGATGCGCTGCCGGTGGGAGTTGTCGAGCAGCTCGCTCAGAGCGGCCGCCGCGATCTCGACGCTGATCGGTTGGCGGTTGAGGTTCGCAAATGCGACGACACGGTTTAGCGAGCCTTCGAGCTCGCGGATGTTGCTCTGGATGCGGTGCGCCACGAAGTCGACGACATCGTCCGGCACATGTACGTTCAGCGACTCGCCTTTGGCGCGCAAAATCGCCGTCCGTGTCTCGATATCGGGCGACTGAACATCGACGATCAGGCCCCACTCGAAACGCGACCGCAGCCGCTCGTCCAAGGTAACCGTTGCCTTCGGAGGACGATCGGAGGATAGGACGATCTGCTTACCCGCGCCATGAAGTGTATTGAAGGTATGAAAGAACTCTTCCTGGGTGCCTTCCTTGCCGGCAATGAACTGGATATCGTCGATCAGCAGGACGTCGATGTTGCGGTAGCGCAGCCGGAACTCCTCCGTGTTCTGCCGCCGGATAGCGTTGATCAGATCGTTGGTAAATTTCTCGGAGGAGACATAGAGAACGTTGACCTCGGGATTCGTATCCAGGACCAGATTGCCGATCGCGTGCAGCAGGTGGGTCTTGCCCAGCCCAACCCCCCCGTACAGAAAGAGCGGGTTGTAGGCTTGCGCCGGATGCTCGGCGACCGCCAGACACGCGGCATGTGCGAGGCGATTGGACGACCCCACGATAAAGCTGTCGAATGTGTAGCGGTTGTTGAGCATCGCCGTGCGAGGCGTCGGCAGCTCGAGTTGGGCCATTTCGACGCGCCGGTTGGTCTCCCCTTGGGCCAGATTCCCACGGCTCGGCGGCGCTGGATAGCGCCAGTTGCCATTTCCGTTCCCGTTGCTGCGGCTCGGCTCCTCGATCGACTCCGAGCCATTCTCACTGTGATTGCCGATGACTACCTGAATCTGAACCGGGTAGCCGAGGATCGTCGTGAGCGTCTCCGTGATCGGCGAAACGTAGCGTCCTTCTAGCTCCTGCCGGACGAAAATATTGGGTGTTCCCACGATCGCCAGCCTGTCCTCAATCGCGACGAGCGATGTGGGCTTGATCCACGTATCAAATTCATTGCGCGGCATCTGTACCTGGAGATCGCCCAGCGCCGCTTGCCAGATCTGCTTGGTATTCAACTTGCGACAGCCTCCACGCACGAAAAAGCTACCTGACACCGGCAGCCAGTCCGCACTGCGCTAGACACCATCAAAGCTGGGGAATTACACCGCTTTAACTGCCGCTCATCATACTCCACCCCAACGCCTTCTTCAAGCGAATCGTCCCTGTCCTTCCATAACGATTTCTTATAATACAGCCTGTTTGATCGAGCCGGAATGCAATGCTAGGCCGGGTTTCGGCTGTGGATAGGTGGGTAACTTTTCCCCATTGATGTGGATAACTTTTTCCGCTTCTCGCCGCTCTGAGCTGCCTTAAGCTTTCTGATGCCGTGCACGTGACCCTTTCCCCGGTCCGGCTATTCCAAAGTTATCCACAAGCGCGTGGATAGTTGTTCCAGTTCTGTGGACAAAATAATAGCACTCTCAGCCATCCTTAATATAAGCAAAGTCGCTAGTAGACTCGGCCTCTCTGCACTACCGAGGCCAGCACACGCCCACGACGAATCCGCTTGCAAGTGACTCTGCAGAGCCGTTCGTCACGTACAAGGAGAAGGAGGCGGCTGTTCCCGACTACCAGTGGATCGCGAGGCTGCCGCTGCCGGCGCCATCGGCTTCCCAGTAGCGGCTCTGATCGATCTTCTCGATTGTGCCGGCCGAGGGCTGCCCGTCGAGTGTAGCCCGTAAACTCGTCGGGGCATCCCGAGGCAGCAGGATTCTGAGGTGGACGGTGTCGCCCGAACCGGTCCAGTGAAGCTC
>JBBSGA010000103.1:0-17687 GCA_038254585.1 Chloroflexales bacterium
CCTACCCCCCGGGGGGGGCCCAACCCCCCCGCCACCCCGGTTTTGGTGAACCCCACCCATATTTAAATCGGTGGCCGCACGTCGGGATTCCCGATTAATATCTCAATCTTCATCATAACGTCTCTACGGTTGACGAGCCCCTACCGTCCGCCCATGCCCGACAGCGCCACGCCGCGGACGAAGTACTTCTGGGCCAGGAAGAAGACGACCAGGATCGGCAGCAGCTGGATGATCGAGACTGCCATCAGCTGATTGAAGACCGTCAGGAACTGCCCACGGAAGAGGTTGAGGCCGAGCGCAAGCGTATATTTTTCCTGGGAGCGCAGGTAGATCAGCGGGTCCAGCAGGTTGTTCCAGTTGCCGATGAAGGCGAAGATCGCGACGGTGCCCAGCGCCGGCTTGGAGAGCGGCAGGATGATGTTCGTAAAGATGCGCAGGCTGGAGGCGCCGTCGATGCGCGCCGCCTCGTCGAGGTCGTGCGGGATGCTCATGAAGAACTGGCGCAGCAGGAAGATAAAGAACGGATAGCCAAACCACGCCGGCAGGATCAGCGGCCAGAGCGTGTTGACCAGGTGCATCTTGGTGAAGAGAATGAAGGTCGGAACGATCGTCACCTCGCGCGGGATCATCAGCGTCGCCAGCACCATCAGAAAGAGGAAGTCACGTCCCCGCGCGTGCAGGCGCGCGAAGCCGTAGGCGACCAGCGAGCAGGAGATCAGGTTGCCGAGGACATTCGCGCCCGTCACGATCACCGAGTTCATCAGAAATGTGTTGAACGGCAGGATCGTCCAGCCGTCGCGGTAGTTGTGCCACTCGAAGCTGTGCGGCAGGAAATTGGGCGGAAAGGTAAAGACGTCCTGTGACCGCTTGAGCGAGGTCGTGATCATCCACATGAACGGCATCATGAAAACGATGCCGAGCGCGACGAGCAGGAAGTAGACCAGGATGCGGTGGAGGATGTGGGCCGTGCGCATCCCCGTGTGGAGCCGGCCCCGGCTGGCAGGCAGCGTCGCGGGCCGGATGTTCTGCGTTGCCTTCATGATCTCGCTCCTCCTAGCTCTTCAGGTCGCCTTCGTAGTAGACCCAGCGCTGGGCCAGCCGGAACTGGATCGCGGTAATGATGATGATCACCACAAAGAGCACCCACGCCATCGCCGAGGCGTAGCCCATCTCGAAGAACTCGAACGCGTTCCGGTAGAGGTAGAGCCCGTAGACCAGCGTCGCGTTGGCCGGACCGCCGTTGGTCATGACGTAGATCAGCACAAAGGCCTGCAGCGACGTGATGAAGCCGACGATCAGGTTGAAGAAGATCACCGGCGACATCATCGGCACGGTGACGTGCACGAACTTCTTCCAGGCGCCCGCGCCGTCGAGGGCAGCGGCCTCGTAGAGGTGCTCGGGGATGCTCTGCAGCCCGGCCAGGTAGATCACCATCCCGCCGCCTGCCCCCCAGATGCTCATGATGATCAGCGCCGGCATGGCCCACTGCGGCGACGTCAGCCAGCCTGGGCCCTGGATGCCGATTTTGCCGAGCGCGTAGTTGATCAGCCCAAAGTCGGGGTGGAAGATATTGACCCACAGCAGCGCGACTGCGATCCCGCTGACGACCGAGGGGAGGTAGAAGATCGTCCGGAACAGGGCCATGCCCCAGACCTTCTGGTTCAGCAGCAGCGCCAGCAAGAACGCCACGACGACGCCGAGAAAAACGCTGCCGATGGCGTAGATCAGCGTGTTCTTGAGCGCGATCAGAAAGAGCGGATCGGCGGCCAGGTGTTTGTAATTGGAGAGTCCGCTCCAGGTCGGCGACGAGAGCAGCGACCAGTCCATGAAGCTGATCACCGCTGACGCGAGGATTGGCCCGGCCCCAAAGAGGATGAACCCAATAATCCAGGGCGAAATAAACAGGTAGAACTCGCGCTCTTCTTTGCGCGCCAGCTTGCCCAACCGCTGCCGGCCGGACAGTTTCACGTGCGGCTTGCTCAGTTCCTGCTGTAGTTGCATAGCTCACTCCACCGTCCCGGCGGCGCTCGTCGGAATCGTGCTCCGTAGGATACACCCGGGCGCAACTCTCCGGAAGGTTACAGGGAACAGCATTTATCCTCCCCATCCGCCAATCGTCCCCTGTAACCGCGTCCCCTGTCCCCTCCTACGCCTTGTTCTCGGCCAGAACCGGCTCGATATCCTGGCAGATCTTGTTCAGGGCCTCGGGTATGCCCATCTGGCCGTTCACGACGAGATCCCAGATTGGTCCGGCCTTATTCGTCACCTTGGGTCCCGTCGGCTTATCCATGACGTCGTGGCTGGCGATCGAGTTCTCGGCCTTCTGGATCAGGGCAGCACTGGCCGGCGCGAACTTCGACTTGATGTAGGAGGGCCAGGCCGAGTTGCGCGCCGGACTGCCGCGGCCGGTGATGCCCCACATAAAGGCCATGCCCGCCGTCGAGAGGTAATCGTTGACGTAGATCCAGGCGGCGTCGCGCTGCTTGCTGTCCTTTGTCAGCATGTAGGCGCTGCCGAGGCTCCAGGTGGAGTGCTTCTTGGGGCCCTTGGGCCAGATCGCCACGTCCCACTTGAACTTGGCGTTCTGCGTCAGCGGCGGCGTCGCCCAGGAGCCGTTCAGCATCATCGCAATGCGCCCGAACGTGAACGGGTCGCCTTGAACCGTCTGCAGGTCGGCCGGGCTTGGGACGGACTTATCCTTGAAGCGCATGTCCATCCACCACTTGAAGGCGTCGATCGTCGCCTGCGAGGTCATCAGGCACTTATCTTCGTTGGGCTCGCTGATGTAGTCGCCGCCGAACGGCCAGAGGTACGGCGGGGCCACGGCGCTGTCGGCAGGGGTGGGGGTACCGGCGAAGCCGAAGACCTTCTGCGTCCCCTCGCCGCTGGTCAGCTTGATCGCCGCGTTCTTCAGGTCGTCCAGCGTCCAGTCTTCGGTCGGATACTTGACGTTCCCTTTGTCGAAGATCTCTTTGTTGTAGTAGAGCATCCCCGGACCTTCGTCGTAGGGAACGCCGTAGAGCTTGCCGTTGGCCTTGTAGGAGACCAGCGAGGGCTTGGTGAAGTCGTCGAGGTTGAAGTCCTGCTGCTGCTTGACGTAGTCGTCGAGCGCGATCACCGAGCCCTGCTTGATGAACTGCTGCGCCCAGGCGTACTGGCAGTACATTACGTCCGGCAGCGATCCTGCCGCCGCCTGCGCGAGGTACTTCTTAAGGAAATCGCCCCAGGGCGTGTTCTCGCCTTTGACGACGATATTGGGATGCCGCTTCATGAAGAAGTTGTCGAACTGCACCTGGCGCGGCCAGAAGGAAGCATCCCAGGCATGGGCGACGCTGATCGTGACCTTCTGCCCCGGCTCCGTGACAAAGCTCTTCGGCCATGGGCCCGAGGCGCCCTCCGCCTCGTTGTACTGCGAGCCGGCGCTGGTTACCGCCGCCGGTGCTTCCGCCGAAGCAGCCGGCGCGGCGGCCGACGTCGCGGCTGCGCCCGCGGCCACCGAGGTCCCGGCGGCCGCTTTCTGGCCCTCGGTTGTCTGCGGCGTTACGCTGCTGCCGCAGGCCGCGAGCAGGGTGGAAAGTCCCGAGGCTCCCAGCCCCAGGCCGAGACCGATCTTGAGAATCTGGCGCCGCGTGTAGCCACGGCGCACCAGCTCGCGTGCTAGCTCTTGCTCGTGCTGATCTGCCATCTTCTGATTTCCCCCATTTGACGCCGGCCTCACGCCGGGCATCGAACATCTGCAGAGATCGGTTCGCTCGCTCGCAGCTCGATAACGCCTCCTTGGTATCCGCCGCCCCACAGACCGGGGGCCAAACGCGGCGGCGACGGGGGTCACCGCGCTCGCGAGATGATCGTGCCGCTTGGTTCGAGATCGGGAAACCTTCGCCGATCTTCCCTGGAAATTGCAAAGCGCCGGGACGTCTTCGAGAGTGTTATGGCTAACATCGATAGTAGCATGCAGCCTCGGCAGATGTCAAGATTGGGTTTGGGAAAGTGGTTGACGCGGGCCCGGACGGTGCAGTATGCTATGGGCACCGGCGGCCATTCCAGCGCAAAGTTTGTGATATCCATAACATTCGCATGACCATAACGAGCTCGGTTGTAACCATCCAGGATGTAGCGGCCCGTGCCGGGGTCTCTGCGATGACCGTGTCACGGGTCATCAACAACCACGCGCGCGTCGCAGCCGGGACGCGACGGCGTGTCGAGCAGGCGATCAACGAGCTTGGCTACGTGCCGAATGCGCTTGCACGCGGGCTGCTGAAGGGGCGCACGCGAACGATCGGCCTGATCGTGAGCGACATCGGCAACCCGTTCTTTACGCTGATCGCGCGCGGCGTCGAAGACGTGGCGCGGCGTCACGGCTACACCGTCATCCTTGGCAACAGCGACGAGTCGGTCGAGAAGGAGCGCCAGTACGTCCATGCCGTGCTGAGCAACCGCATCGACGGCCTGATCATCTCGCCGGTCGACAGCGGATCGCGCAAGACGCTCGACTTCCTGGCGCGGCACGGCACCAAGTTCGTCTTGATCGACCGCCAGTTCGCGGGCGTGCCCGCGGACAGCATAATGGGCGACAGCGTCGCCGGCGCGCGGCGGCTGACCGAGCATCTGATCGGCCTGGGCCATCGCCGCATTGCACTGATCAACGGCGCGCGAGAGGTGCCGACCGCCGCCGACCGGCTGATCGGCTACGAGCAGGCGCTGCGGGCACACGCCATCGAGCCGGACCCGGCCATGATCGTCGAGCGCAACTACAAGCGCTCCGGCGGCCGCGACGGCGCGAAGCAGCTGCTGGCACTGCCGCCGGAGCAGTGCCCGACGGCGATCGTCGCCACCAACAACCTGCTCGCGATCGGCGCCATCGAAACCCTGCGTGACGCGAAGCTCGACGTACCGCGCGACATCGCGATCGTCTGCTTCGACGACATCGAGCTCGCCTCTGCGCTCCAGCCGTTCCTGACGGTCATGGCCCAGCCCGCGCGAACCTTCGGCACGGTCGCGGCGCAGTTCCTCTTCGACCGGCTGGACGGCGCCGAGGTCTCGGACTGGCGCAGGGTCGTTCTCCCACCGGAGCTGATCGTGCGGGTCTCGTGCGGCGCCCAGCTCAGCCGACGCGATGCCTAGAGCCGTCCCGCCAAGCGGAAGGGCGCGCCCTCACCCCCTGCCCCCTCTCCCGCTGCGATGGGCGAGGGCTGGCGCTGCCGACCCGGTACCCACGAAGACGTCGTAATGAGGAGCTACCATGAGCCAAGCTGTCCCAACCCGGCCGTTCTGGATCGACCCCCGTCTGCACCACCTGCCACCGCGGCCGTGGCGCAAGATCCACCTCGACTACCATAACAGCCAGCATATGCCCAAGATCGGGGCGGCCTTCGACGCCGACGAGTTCGGCGACCGTCTGCTGGCCGGGCACGTCGACTCGATCGTCGTCTTCGCCAAGGATATGCACGGCTACTTTTACTATCCCAGTAAGTACGGTCCCGTGCATCCCGGCCTCGCGCGCGACCTGCTGGGCGCGCAGGTCGCCGCCTGCCGCGAGCGCAACATCAAGGTCTACGCCTACTACTGCGTGACTTGGGATAACTACCTGGCCGAACAGCACCCGGAGTGGCTGGTCTGGAAGCGCGACCGCACAACCTATCTGCCGAAGTTCGACGAGGCGCCCGGCTGGACCGGGCTCTGCCTGTCTAACCAGGATTTCGTCCAGCTTGCGCTGGACCACTCGCGCGAGATCATCACTTCCTACGACCTCGACGGGATCTGGTACGACATGCCGCTGCCGATCGGCGGCGAGTGTTTCTGTCGCAACTGCCTCGCAGCGCTGCGCGGCGCCGGCCTCGATCCGTTCGACGCCACGGCGCAGCGGCGCCACAAGCAGGAGCTGCTCGTCGATTGGATGCGCCGCTCGCATGAGCTTGCGCATGAGCTCGATCCGGGCATCCAGGTCGACCAGAACAATCAGACGCGCCTGGGGCTGGGGGCGCGCGCGCCTTACCTGGACAACGTCGACATCGAGGCGCTGCCGACCGCCTTTTGGGGCTACATCTACTATCCGACGACCGTGCGCTACGCCCGCACTTTCGGCGTAAGCGTCTGCGGCATGACCGGGCGCTTCCACCGCAGCTGGGCCGACTTCGGGGGCCTCAAGCACCCGAGCCAGCTCCGCACCGAACTGGCGGGCATCATCGCCCAGGGCGCGCAGTGCGACATCGGCGACCAGCTGCCGCCCTCGGGACGCCTCGACCCGGCGGTCTACGCGACGATCGGCCAGTGCTACGCCGAGATCGAGCGCCTCGAGCCCTTCCTGGAACATGCCGCGCCCGTCGTCGAGGCGGCGGTCGTGGTGCAAGGCCGGCCGCTCGAAGATCTCGGGACCGTCGAGCAGCGCATGGCCGATACGCTCGGCAGCAGCGTCTTCGGGGCGAGCAAGCTGCTGATGGAGCATCACGTCCAGTTCGACATCGTCGAAGGCGGCGACGACCTCGAGCGCTACCGCCTGCTGGTCCTGCCCGACGCGCTCCCCGTGGACGAGGCACTTGCCGGCCGTTTCCGGGCCTATCTCGACGGCGGCGGGGCGATCCTGGCGAGCCGAGAGGCGCTGCGGCTCGCGGGAACCGGCCGCGTCTGGGCCGAGGAGCTCGGCCTGCGCTACGCGGGCGAGTCGCCGTTCACGCCGGTCTACATCAAGTTTGGCGCGGAGCTCAGCGCAACGCTGCCCGACTACGAGTTCGCGCTCTACGACGGCGCCGCCCAGTGGCAGGCCGCGGACGGTGCCGGAGGCGCGGTCATGGCACATCTGGCCGAGCCACTCTTCCAGCGCAGCGCCGAGCACTACACCAGCCACGGCCAGACTCCCGTCGACCACGATACAGACTACGTCGCCGTCGTCCGCCGCGGGCGCCTGGCCGCCGCGGCCTTCCCGATCGGGTCGAGCTATTACCGCCACGGCTACTGGATCTACCGCGAGATCTTCGGCAGGCTGCTCGACGCGGTCTTGCCGGAGCGTCTCACGCGGACCAACGCGCCGATCAGCAGCGAGGTCACCGTCACGCACCAGATCGCCGAGGCCGGGCGGCCCGAGCGCTGGATGGTCCACGTCGTGAACTTTTCTCCGAGCCGCCGCGGCCCGCAGCACACCGAGTACGTCGAGGACCCGATCCCGCTGCACGACGTAGCGGTCACGCTCGCGATCGACGCCGCGATCGGCCGCGCCTACCTCGCGCCGGACGGCGGCGAGCTGCCGCTGCGCCGCGACGACGGCGGCTGGTCCGTCACCATCCCGCGCGTCGAGTGCGGCGCGATCGCGGTCTTCGAGACGAGTCCGTGAAACAAGCCGCCCCGGCCAGCGGGGGCGCCCACGCTTTCCGCCCTGTAGGCGCTTCGCCGCCGCCAGGCGCAACCGCCAAGACAGACCAGGAGCGTCGCAAGTGCGACGACACGTCCGCGTCTCCAGGCCACCGGCTGGTAGCGAAAGACGAGACGGTGCTGACCGCTGCCGACCACCACCCCCCGAAAGACTACATTCGTCCGGTACACCGGCCGGGATGCCCCATCGACGGTCGCCTGCCAGCCCGACGCGTCGCTGTCGGCGAGCACGACCAAGACGGGGTATCCGGCACTGACGGCAAGCACCACGTGCTCCGGCTGATCGTCCACGATTGTGACCTGCGCTGCGGCCGGACCGGGAGCCGCGTTCCCCAGCTCTGGCACCGGCGCTTCGACGATAGCGGACCGGCTTGGATCAAAGGTTGGTGCGAAGCTCGCAGCCATCGCTTGCTCGGGCGCGACAACCTGCACCCTGTCGACCGGGTAGGCGCGGGGCAGCACCATGGGATTCTGGTAGACCCGCAGGTGCCCTTCACGGGCTACCTGGTGCCAGGACGGCCCACCACCCGCCGGCTGGACCGGCTTGGCGCTGATCAGGTATTTGACGTTGGCGAGGTCGAAGAAGCGCTGGGCGGCCGGCCCGATCACGGCGCTGCCCCCTAGGTCGTGGATCTGGCGTCCGTGATCGGCGAAGCGCTGATAGCGATCATCGACCAGGTCGTCGTTGCCAAAGGCATTGTCCAACCCCTGGGTCATCGACGCATTCCCAAACATGACACCGTCGGTCGTGGCGATGCGAAACAGGCCGCCAGAGGCATGCAGAACACGCGTGAGGTGTGTTTCCGGATACATCAGCTGCCGCACGGCAACGTCATTGAACAGGACGCCATTGCAGAAGAGATCGACCACGGTGATTCCGAGCATGCCGGTGAGAAGCGCGCCGCGCCAGCGAACTGACGGCAGGCCCAGCAGCGCAAGCCAGCCCAGGACGGCTGCGGCGAACAACCCGACGACCTGGACGTTGCGCGGCTGGTAGAACGCCGCGATGCGCCGCAGGGAGATATGGCGTGGCCGTGGGCCGAGGAGCCACGAGCCGCGGGCCGCGTGCGTGAGGTCATACACGGTCGCCGCGAGCAGAAAGATCGCGAGGGTCCCAGCCACGACCACGATCCAGCGGGCACGCCGGCTTCCGCGCAGGATTCCGTCGACTCCCAGACCGGCAAGTACGGCGGCAGCCAGGCTCCAGCTGAAATTTGGCCGCATGCCCCCGCTCACATTCAGCAGCGGCAGGGTGAGGAGGCGGTCGACTCCCGGCAACGGATAGATCAGGGCCAGCGACAGGGCCGCAACGCCTACCCAGTAGCCGGTCATCGCGCGCCACCGGGCGCCGATGGCGCCGGCCACGACGAAGGGCAGGGTCCCGATGCCCATGTAGCTGACGAGGAGGTGGTAGTTCATCCCCGGCACGAAGAGGCGATTGCCGACCGGGGACCCAAACAAATAGGGATTGACAAGGAGCAGCCAGGACCGCAGGTTGGCCCAGGTGCCGGTGCTCTGTCCGAGCGTGGCGAGCGCTGCCGCGTGCGACCGAAGCACATACGTGACGCTCCGCGGAATCAGGTCGACCGCGGCGAGCAACTCCGGCAGCGTGAGGCCGATCGCGGCCAGCACGGCACCGGCCAGGAGGAGCAAGGAGCGCAGGCGGCGCGGTGATTGACCGAGGTGCAGCAGCGCAAAACTGCCCCAGATGAGGGCGAACAGCAGCGCGGTTTCCGGATGGCCGCCGAGGTACGCGGCGGCCAAAGACCCCGTGAGCAGCAGGAACCAGCGCCCGCGCGGCGCCTCGACCAACCGCATGGTGCTGTAGAGCGCCAACGGCAAGAAGGCCAGCACGTTGTGGTTGACCCAATGCAAGTAGGCGATGCCGCTGGCGCAAAACTGATAGGTTACCCCGGACCAACAGGCGGCGAGGGAATGCACCCGCAGGCGGCGCATGACCAGAAAGAGGCCCCAGCCCATTAAGAAGAGCCGCGCGATGGCCGTCCCTGTCCAGCTATCGTAGGGTCCGAACGGGGCGAAGATGAGGTTCAGCGGGTACAGGATGGCCGCTTGCTCCGCACCTAAAAAGGGCATGCCGCTGTAAATCTGGGGATTCCACAACGGGATCTGCCCGTGCAGTAGCCGCCGGACGGCGACGAGCCGGTAGGGAAACCACTGGTAGTTGATATCCCAGCCGGAATCGTAGCCCGCGAGATCCGGGCGGTTGGCGAGCCGGGCGGGCCGGGACGGCAGCCAATAGCGATCGGGGAAGGTGTAGAGATGCTCGGTGGGGAGTGGGAGGCGCCCAGTCACGAGGGCCGGCAGGAAAAATGCCACGCTGAGGCTCAGAAAGAGCAGAGGCGGCCACCAGTGCACCCGCCGGTGCATAGTGGCTGACCAATGTGCGAAGGCTGCCCCCATCGACGTCCGCGCCGAACGGGCGCGACGCCGACCAACTGATACCGGCCGCTCTCGCGGAGGGAAAGCCATGGTCCAATACTATAGGCAGCGCAGATGGGCGGCACATGAGAGGAAGGAGAATTGCAGATGAGACATGCCCAATGCTGCGCCGCGACAGTACGTTCCGTGAAGCCTCGCGCATCAGGTAGGTGCATGGCCGTGTGCCGCGCGGCCCCGCCGTTGGTCCCGCCACGTCCAGCCGGCCGCGAGCATCGCCGTCCCGGCCATCGCCAGCGGCGGCCACGTGGGCAACGTGAAGGCCGCCAGGCGGGTGGTGGTACCGGTTCGGCGGTTCTCATACCAGACGGCGACCCAGCGCGCGTTCGTGTTGTCGCTGGAGAACATCGAGTACCCGTAGGGACTGAAGCGGTCGGCCAGGACGACGAGCGGCCATACCTCGACGCGCAGCTCCGCCCCGCCGGCGATCGGCAGCAGCACTTTGCTGCCGCGGCGGTACTTCCACTGCTCGCTCGCCAGGACGATCGCGGCCACGAGGACGAGCCACACCATCAGCCCGGTGACGGCCCATCGTGCCTGGATCGAGTAGCCCTGCAGCCGGCCCTTCACGTCTATTCGCCGCCTCCACCCACGCCCGGCAAAGCCGCGCCCTACCCTCGATCATAGCACGGCTGCTTCCCAGACCGCGCACCTCTGCCAGAACGCGTTAGGGCGCCACTACCGTAACTTTTCCCGTAACGATTGCGGGACGGTGGGTGTGTAGTCTAGCAGGGCAGGCTACAAAGTTACCAGGCACGGAGATGCACCTGCACTGGGTGATCTCAGCGGAGCACTATCGCCGGCGGGCATCACGAGATCTTCGTGATCGATCGCGACGGCAGCGGTCTCACACAGCTGACCCATGGCGCCGTGTGGGCGCAATAACGACAGCTCCATCGGTTTGCAGCGTATACTGTCCTTAGCAGCCGATCCCGCGCAAAGGAAGCAGGTGATAGACATCGGCATTCGACAGCCGGCCCTCCACATGACCTGGGAAGAGGATGAGCTCGTGCTTAGCCTGGCGCCGCTGCAGGGACGCTGGACGGCCGAGCAATACCTCCTGTTGACCGACCAGACCAACCGCCTGATCGAATTTACCGATGGCTACATCGAGGTCCTGCCCATGCCGACCGACCGTCACCAGGCGATCCTCGAGCTCCTCTTCCTCGCCCTGCGGGCATACGTCGCGCAGCATGGCAGCAAGGTGCGCTTTGCGCCGCTGCGCGTCCGGATGCGTGCCGGTAAGTACCGTGAGCCGGACATTATCCTGGTGCGCGACGCGAATGACCCGCGCCGGCAGGATCGCTACTGGCGCGGCGCCGACCTGGTCGTCGAAATCGTCAGCCCCGACAATCCGGAGCGTGACACGACCGAAAAGCGGGCCGACTACGCCGAGGCCGGTATTCCCGAGTACTGGATCGTCGATCCCGAGGCGGAGACGATCGCCGTTCTCCATTTGGCCGGCCAACATTACGTCGAGCACGGCGTCTTCCGGCGTGGTACCACGGCCACCTCGGTCTTGCTCGCGGGCTTCGCCGTGGACGTGAGCGCGGCGCTCGAATCAAACTGATCTAGCCTACATTATTCACCAACCACCGCCGCCGCGCTCCAACCCGCTTCAGCGCGTTTCGCGTAGCAGACACCGAATTCATTCGGTGGGCTCAGCGGACGATCATGAATAATCCAGGCTATAGCGTCTCGAATGCCTGGGCGACGAAGAATCGGTGTCCTTCGCGCATCTTCCTTTCGGCACTCTCGCCGCCGGCCCACTCTTCCAGTCGACCGGCCGGTCGCAGGGCGGCGCAGAGGTCCCAGTACGGAAGGTGCGTGAGATCGACGCCCGTCGTCGAAGAATAGTGCTGCGTAAAGCTATGCATCGCGTCGACGCCGAATGCCCACAGGATTTCAAGCCGGCTGTTGGCCAGATCGGCGAGCGGGTCCCCCACGGCCGCGTCTTCCCAGTCGACGACGGCCGCCAGCCGGCCGTCCTTCCAGACGATATTGCCCGGCCAGAAATCTCCGTGAAGCAGGACAGGCTTGTTCCGTCGAGGTAACGGCCAGATCGACGCCAGCGTCTCACGAATACGCCCTTCGTCCAGCGATTCGTCAACCTGTGCCGGTCGTGCTCGCAACTTTTCGCCAACGAGCTGTTCTTGTGCCGGTAGAAAGGACAAATCAAGGGTCGAGGTATCGACAGCGTGGATCCTGGACAGGTGCGTGACCAGCTGCAGGATGAGACCGGCGAGATGAGCGGGCGCGAAGTCGGTCTCGCCCTCGACGTATTCGACGACGATGCACGGCGTGGCGAAAATCTCGCCGGATCGATCGAGATAATACGGATCCGGCACGGCCACTCCCACGGATTGCAATATCTGTAAGAGCTTGAATTCGTCTGCTGCTACATGCGGGTTCCGATTGAGGTCCACCGCGCCATGCCGCCGTACGACCAATTTTCGCGTCTGGCCGTCCGGCCGCTCAATCTCAAGCGCCGTCACCTGCGCTGAGACCCCGCCCTTCAAGTCCCATGCGCGAAGCAGCTTGCTTGGGGGATCAATCTGTTGAACCAATCGTGCAAACTTTTCGTCTTCTTCTGCCATGCAAGCGTATCCTGAATCACAATCGCCGCGCTGCCCGCCGAGGCTTCACACGCCCGCGCCGTAGTCGCGCCGCACGACCTCGGCCAGGCACGTCGGGGCGATCGCCGGATAACGGCGGCGGGTCTCCGACGGGTCGAAGGCCATGTTGCGCGTATCCATGACGACGCCGGCCTGGATCTGCCGCGCCAGCATCGGATTCACCGGTCGCATCAGCACCGCCATCAGGCGCATCAGCGGCAGTGGCACGGCTCGGGTCGTGCCCGTCCTTCCGGTAACCGTCTGCACAATCGCCGCGACCTCGCGCATACTGAGGTTCTCCGGCCCGCCCACCTCCACCACCTCTCCGCGCATGGCCGGGTCCACGACGGCCTGCTCGACGAACCGCGCGACATCGGCGACCGACACGAAGTTGATCGGGTTGCGCCCCCGGCCGAAGATTATCGTCGATCCACGCTTGAGCAGTGGCTCCCCGATCAGCTGCGCCCAGGTCTCCATGAAAGCGGTCGGCCGGATGATCGTCCAGGCCAGCCCGCTCGCCCGCAGCTCTTGCTCGGCCAGGTACTTCATCCGGAAAAGCTCCATCGGATGGTCGCGTGCCGCACCTTGGATCGACACGAGGATGAAGTGCTCCGCGCCGCCGGCCTGCGCGGCCCGGAGCAGGTTGGCGTTGCCCTGGCCGTCTACGGACCGCGGGTTGTAGGCTCCGGTCCCCATGAACCCATGCATCGCGGAGATGACCGTCCGTGCTCCCGCGGCGGCCTGTTCCACCGCCCGCGGGTCCAGCACGTCGCCCGCCACAAGCTCGACCAGGTCGCTCCGGAGATGCGCGGCGCGCGCCGGGTCGCGCGTCAGGACCCGCGTCTCCAGCCCGCGCGCCATGAGCAGGCGCACGATCTGCGTCCCCAATTTCCCGGTTCCACCGGCGATCAAGATCATCGCTTACCTTCCATGCATCGCCGCGGGGCCAAGGGTGGTGTCACCCGGCTTCTCCCCGGCGACGATCTGCGCGACCGCGGAATCGGTCCCCGCGCCGGCCTCTTGCACCGGCTCCATGTACAGCCTCGCCCACACGACACGACCGTGCTGCACCCCCTGGATCGTCACCCCGCGCTGCCAGAACCGCGCGCCGTCGCGGCGGGTGCCCGTCCATTCCCACTCGGCCCAGACCGTGTCGCCGTCTTCGACCGTGTGGAGCAGCGTGGCCTGTATGTTGGGAACGCCGGCAAAGATCTGTGCCCAGTTCTTGCGCATCTGGGCATGGCCGCGGAAGGCCCGGTCGAGATGCACCGGGAACTCGCTCCGGTAGTCGGGATCGAAACACGCGGTGAGCGCGTCGAGATCGTGCCCGCTGATCGCCCGCTCGATGCCCCGAACGCACTCGGCAGGGCTGGATATCCTCCCCGTTCTGTTCTCCACGGCGTACCCTCCTTGCAAATTCCTGTATATTCGCTATACTATTCCTATATTCATTAGAAGTCAATACTGGTGAATGAGGAACTGTGTGACCGAGTCCGGGCAGAAGCGCCGCTATCACTCCCTGCAGCGGCAGGCGCAGGCGCAGGCGACGCGAGACAAGATCCTGGAGGCCGCGCGCCTGCGGTTCGGCGCCGACGGGTACGTCGCGACCACGCTGCCCGCGATCGCGCGCGAGGCGGGCGTGGCTGTGGCGACCGTGACGGCGGTGTTCGGCACCAAGCCGGCGCTGCTGGATGCGCTCATCAAATCGGCCGTGCGCGGCGACGCGGAGCCGGCGCCGTTAGCGGAGCGCGAGTGGTGGCAAGCGGTGCTGCGCGAGCCCGAGCCGATACGCCAACTGGAACGTTATGCCGCGAACGCGCGGCGGATCCACGGCCGGACCACGGACCTCTTCGAGATCGTGCGGGGCGCGGCCGCGGCGGAGCCGGAGATCGCCGTGCTGCGGCGCGAGCTCGGCGAGTCGCACCGCCAGGACGACGGGCTGGTGGCCGAATCGCTGGCGCAGAAGGGCGCGCTCGGCCGCGGCGTAACGGTCGAGCGCGCGGCTGATCTGCTGTGGGCGCTGGGCTCGGCCGATCTCTACCGGCTGCTGGTGGTCGAGCGCGGATGGCCGCCGGAGGAGTACGAGCAGTGGCTGGCCGCGGCCTGGATCGACGCGCTGCTGGACGCGGCAGGGCTGCGTGGCTGAGGCCGGCCGCGACCGTAGTCGAGATTCAGGTATTAATTGGCTATGAAGAGAATCAGACCGTCCGCGAATGTGACGTGAATACACGAATGGAGTCATGAATATTCGTGTATTCGTGCTCGTATTCGTGGACGGCTTTTACTGCAGCCCTACGCCATCGCCAGCGTTAGGCTCACCGGGCAGTGGTCCGACCCGGCCACGTCGCACTCGATCTCGGCGTCCACGATGCGCTCGCGGAGATCGGGCGAGACGAAGATATAGTCGAGCCGCCAGCCGATATTCCGCTCCCGGGCACCGGCCCACGGCGCCCACCAGCTGTACTCGGCCGTCGCGGGGTGGAGGTGGCGAAAGGTGTCGATCAGCCCCGCATTGAAAAACCGGCCCAGGGCCGCCCGCTCTTCCGGCAGAAAGCCCGAGGTCTTCGCGTTCTCGCGCGGCCGTGCCAGGTCGATCGCGGCGAAGGCGGTATTAACGTCGCCCGCGACGACGACGCTCCGGCCGGCCGCCATCAAAGCGGCCGCGATCTCGAGGAAGCGCGCGTAGAAGTCGAGCTTATAGGTGACCCACTCCGGCCCGCGGCCGCCGTTCGGAAAGTAGACGTTGAAGAAGACCAGGTCGGGGAAGGTGCTCACGAGCACCCGCCCGTCGGAGTCGAAGCGGACGTCGCCGAGGCCGCGCGACAGTGCCAACGGCTCCTCACGCGAGAAGGTCACGACCCCGCTGTAGCCCTTGCGCTCGGCCGCGGACCACGCGGCGTGGAAGCCGGGCGGCTCCCGCAGCGCCGGGGAAAGCTGCTGCGGGCTGGCCTTGGTCTCCTGCAGCGCGACGATGCCGGCGTCCGTCTCGGCCAGCCACCGGAGAAAGCCTTTCTTCTCGGCGGCACGAATGCCGTTGACGTTCCAGGAGACGATCTTCAGCTGTCGATACTCCACGGCCAAACCCTGCGTGCCCCGCCTCACTCAACACATCTGTTTCCATTATAGAGGCATCACGCTTGCAGCGGCGCGCGCACCGGAGCTTGCACACCGGTCGAAGAATCGCTACGATTCAGATGGTTCTCGCAACGTCGCAACCGCAGATAGCATAAGGAGGGTATCGTGGTAACGATTGGACGGACGGGCGTCATTACTACGCGCTGGTCTCCGGGACACCCGATTCACGTGGCGCGGCCGGCAGAAGACGCCCGTGGCTACACCGCTCTCTGCGGCGTCAGGCTGCGCACGAGCCACTGGATCGAGCGCCGCAAAGGCGCGCTGATCGACGAGGAAGAGCTGTGTCCGGGCTGCAAGGCCAACGGTGCCGTGGCCGAGATGAGCGGCGGCCGCCTGCGTGCCCGGCTGCGCCTGCCGTCGATGCGTGGACGGCAGCAGCGTGATGCGTAAGCGGCTGAAGGGCCGCGCTACGTCCAGGGCAACGTAATGGTGTAGATTCTGACATGGCTGGCTCACAAGCCACGCCCATCCGTAGTGAATGGGCGTGGCTCATTTGACGCACGGCAGGAAAACGCGCGGTATGGCGAGCACAAGACGGTATACTGTCGGCAGACGGCCTAAACAGGAGGAGCCCCTGAGAGCTCATACACCCCTTGCAATGGAGCTTTGCTTGTGAACCAGGACCATCAGCTTCCCCATAGCAGCCCTGAGGCGCAGGGCATCGCGTCATCTGCCATTCGGGCGTTCGTGGACGAGGCGGAGCAGCAGATTCGCTCACTCCACAGCTTCATGCTCCTGCGCAGAGGCTGTGTGGTCGCGCAGGGATGGTGGTCGCCCTATACGCCCGAAGATCCGCACATGCTCTTCTCCTTGAGTAAGAGCTTTACCGCTACCGCGGTCGGTCTCGCGATCGAGGAAGGCCGCCTATCTCTGGACGATCTGGTGCTGGACTTCTTTCCCGGCGACGTGCCGGCCCAGCCCGGCGAGCACCTGCGGACTATGCGCGTGTGCCATCTCCTGTCGATGTCCACTGGGCACGCGGAGGACACGCTCCGGTACCTGCACGAAGCGCCGGACGGCAACTGGGCGCGGGCCTTTCTCGCCCGGCCGGTCGAATACGCGCCCGGCACCCATTTCCTCTATAACACCGGCGCTACCTACATGCTGTCGGCGATCGTGCAGCGGCTGGCAGACATGCGGATGCTGGACTATCTGCAGTCGCGTCTGTTCCAGCCCTTAGGCATCGAGGATCCGGCGTGGGAAACCTCGCCACAGGGTATCGATACAGGAGGATGGGGGCTGAGCATCCGGACCGAGGATATCGCCCGCTTCGGCCAGCTCTACCTCCAGAAGGGTCTGTGGCAGGACCGGCGCATCCTGCCGGAAGCCTGGGTCGAGCAGGCAACCGCGCGCCAGATATCGAATGGGAGCGACGCCGACAGTGATTGGGCACAGGGCTACGGCTACCAGTTCTGGTGCTGCCGCCATGGGGCCTATCGCGGCGACGGCGCATTCGGCCAGTTCTGCATGGTCATGCCCGAGCAGCAGGCGGTGCTGGCGATCACTGCCGGAGTATCGGATATGCAGGTGGTGCTCAACCTGGTCTGGAAGCACCTGCTGCCGGCGATGGGACCGGAGCCGTTGCCCGAAGGCTCCGCGGCGGCGGAGGCACTGCGCCGGAAGCTCGCGAGCCTGGCTCTGCCGCCGCAACCGGGAGCGGATTCGTCCGCCGTGACCGGGCGGGTGTCGGGGAAGCAGTACGCCCTCGACGCCAATCCGGAGCAGATCACGTCGGCCCGGTTCGACTTCGACGACGCGGGCTGCCGCTTCACCCTGAATGATGGCCGCGGCGCCCGCGAGATCCGGTGCGGAAGTGGGGCCTGGGTGAAGGGCGAGACCAGCCTCGAGAACGACGAGCCGCGACGCGTCGCGGCGAGCGGCGCCTGGACGGACGAGGAGACGTTTGCAATGCGGCTCTGGTTCTACGAAACGCCTTTCGAGATCGCGATCAGCTGCCGCTTCGTAGGGGATAGAGTCGCGATCGATCGGAAGATGAACGTCGCTTTCGGCCCCACCGAGCGGCCACGGCTGGAGGGGGGTATGGGGTAGGCCCTCACCCCTGACCCCCCTCCAATTGCGATGGGAGAGGGGACGCCGGTTTCCCTCGCCCGCCGC
>JBBSGA010000104.1:0-17637 GCA_038254585.1 Chloroflexales bacterium
GTGTGTGTGTTGTGTGTTTGGTTACGGAGGTTGGTTTATGTGGCGGAGGGCGGCGCGGTTGGGGGTTGGGGGCGGGGGGGGGGCGGTTTGTTGTTGTTTGTGGTGTGTGGGGGGGGCCGCGGGATGGGGCGTGTGGCGCGGTCTCTTGGTTGTTGGTTTGGGGGGTGTTTGGGTCGCCCGCGGGGGCCCTGGGCCCCCGGGCGCACTAGTGGTCGAGGAGGAACGCAAACGCCGTTCGCCACCCGAGCACGAAAACTGCCGTCACGACGAGCGTGACCACGGCAAAAATGGGCACAAAGCCATTGCCGAAGAGGGTCGCCCGCAGGAGCAGGCCGATCGCAACCCCGGCCAGCCACGTAAGGGCCGACCGCGCCAAGAAGTCACGGCGGCTGGGCGCGGGTAGGCGATATGCGCCGGTAAACGGCGCCACCACAAACCACCCGATCAAAAACGGTGCGGCGACCCGGATCACGTTCAAGAGCCAGTGGCTATACATCTGATGGGTGGCGAGGCCGGCGACGACCCACAACAGCAACGCCACCACATCTCCGGCGACAAGTACCGGTAGAGATCTTTCCCGGTCTGAGGTTTCGAGTTTCATATGCTCCTATCTTGTGACACGCGTGTGGTGTCCATGCCTATTCTACTCCGGCATTTGCGCGCACGTGCCGGCCGTGGAGCGGGACGGCACCTCTCTGCGGCGCACGCTAATCGGTACCCGACTCCTCGCGCCTCGCACTGGGGCTAGGTATTCCGGCCGGCCGGGTTTCGGCCTGACGGATCTCTCGCTCGAGGAAATAATTCAGCAGCGTCCGTAAGATAATAATCGCCGCCAGCTGGGCGATCACGCCCAAGGTCGGCGCAACCGCGGTCTTGAGGATATCCGCCGCCACCTCAAACTCGAGGGCCACGGCCAGCGAGCGCCCTAGCCGCAGGCGTATGTCGTCTTTGGCCCTATCTGACCAATTGTGCTGGAGCAGAAACCGAAAATACTGGAGCAGTCCCTGAACCAGCGCGATCGCGATCACCGCGGCGCCACAGGCCTCCGCAAAGGCGGTGAGATAGGCGACAGCCGTCCCGAGCATCTTCTCAGTAACCCGGTCGACTGAAGGAGTCTGTGCCTGCTCGGCCTGCTGTTGCTCGGCGGCCGTTGCCGTCGGAGCTGGCGTGCCAGGGCCGATCACACGCACCTCGACAGGCGCACAACCAAGTAACAGCAGCGCCCCGAGCACAGCTGCGACGGCGCGCCGGCGTAGGGCAGAGCTTGGCGGCCGCTTCTGGGACTGGCTTGGGTGGAGATCCGCTAAGTTCACGGCCACGGTACACCTTTTTCAGTAGGTGGTATATCGTTGCATGCAGTTTTCGCAAGATGTATACCCGCAGTCGGATCAGGTCGGCGAGGTCTACCATGCTATAATCCAATGACCGGGTCCCCGTTGGACTGATCGGAGTGATACTAGCTGCAGACAAGGAAGATAGGCCTCTACGCCGCATGGATCGCATTGCCATTCTCTATAACCCGTTGTCGCCGCCTACGACCAAGCTCGGGGAAGAGCTCGAGGCCTGGCTCACGAGCAAAGGTGTCGCCACCTGGCGGGGTGTCTCGCACGATGCGCGTGAAGATCCTCTGCCGCTGAGCTCGTGCTCGCTGCTGATCTGTCTGGGTGGAGACGGAACCGTGCTCCGGGCGGCACGGCTCGCGATTCCGCTCGGGACACCTTTGCTGCCGGTTGCGCTCGGCCATCTCTCCTTCATGGCCGAGGTGACGCCCGAGCAGCTGCGTCCGGCGATCAAACGTATTTTGCTGGACGATTTCTGGATCGAGGAGCGAACACTGGTGGACGCGCATCTGCAGCCGGTCCAGGGCGCAGGCGGCGATTATACGGCGCTCAACGAAGTGCTTGTTGGACGCGGCGAAATCGCGCGGGCGGTCGTGGTCGAGGTTGCGATCGATCGGGTGCGTATGACCTCCTACCATGCCGACGGCGTCCTCGTGTCGACGGCTACCGGCTCCACCGCGTATGCGCTTGCCGCGGGTGGACCGGTCATAGATCCCCGCTCACGGGCCCTTGCCCTTGTGCCGGTTGCCGCGCACCTCACGCATGTCCCGGCGCTTGTGCTCCATGAGGATGCCGAGATCACCCTGAGCCTGCGCTCACGCTATGCTGCCACGCTTTCGGTCGATGGACAGATCTCGGTCCCGCTGCAGATGGGCGATGTCTTGACGGTGCGGCGCTCCGCGCGCGTCGCCCGCTTTGCCCGTGTGAGCTCGCCACAGTATTTCTACGAAACGTTGACACAGCGTTTGCACCATGAATAGGTCGACACCGCGTAGACGCTCGATTCAGCACCCGCTGCGTCTTGCGCTGCCCCTCGGCAGCGCGCTCGCGGCCGGAGCCTTGGGCATCGCCGCCTATACGACGCGCCTCCTCAACGGGCCGGCCAAGCGCACCTTCCTCGATGCGGTGGAGCCGATCGCGCCCCGCCCGGTTCTGCTGATCCACGGCGCCGCCGACTCCATGATCCCCGTCGACCACGGCCGCGCGATTTTCGCGGCGGCCGGTGAGCCCAAGGAGCTGTGGGTCGTCCCGGGGGCGGAGCACTGCGGAGCGTACTTTGCCGACCGGCCGTACTATGTGACACGCGTCGCGCAGTTTTTCGATCGCCACCTCGGCTCCCTTGCATGATTGCGCTCTTCTTCGGCGCGGATGAGCTTGCGATCGCCGAGGCGATTGCCGCGGAGAAGGCGAGCATTCCCTCCGATCTTGCCGATCTCAACATCGCCGTCCTCGACGGCAGGCGCCTCAAAGCCAACGCTCTGGCCGGAGCTTGCGATGCGCTGCCCTTCCTGTCGGATCGGCGGCTCGTGCTCGTGGAAGGCGCGCTCAAGCATCTGAAGGCGGGCCCGGAGCGGGATGCGATCCGGGCATACCTCCCGCGCGTGCCGGAGACGACAGCGCTGATCTTCGTCGAAGGAGCGGAGGTCGACCGGCGCTCGGCGCTCTTTAACTTCCTCAAGCAGATTAAGGCGATTCGCGAGTTTCCGCCGCGCGAGGGGGCGGAGCTGCAGCGCTGGCTGCAGCAGCGTGCGCGTCTGCTGGCCACGCAGCTTCAGCCCGAGGCGGGCGAGCTGCTGGTCGAGTTCGTCGGAAACGAGAGCCGCGCACTCGCCAACGAGCTCGCCAAGCTCGCGATGTACGTCGGGCCGGGCGGTAGCATCGGTACGCAGGAGGTACGTTTGCTCGTGCCGGATAACGGTGAGAGCTCGGTCTTCGAGTTCGTAGACGCGCTCGCGGCGCGGCGCATGGCGCCGGCCCTCCAGCTCTTGCACGGTCTCTTCGACGACGGAGCCGCCGCGACCTATCTGCTCTTCATGGTCGGCCGGCAGGTGCGCATCATGCTCGGAGTCGCGGAGCTGGCCGCAGCGCGGATGCAGCCGGAAGCGATCGCGGCCGAGCTCGGCCAGAAGCCGTTTGTCGTTCGCAAAGCCCTGAGTCAGGCCGGACGCTTCGACCGTGCTGCGCTGCTGCGCCTTCACGACCGGCTCGTCGAGCTGGATCACTGGTCCAAGACCGGCAGGATCGAGCCCGAGGCCGCCCTCGAGCTTCTGATAGGGGAAACCTGCGACCAGCAGGGGTCGTTTAATACGACAACCCCACGCGCAGGTACGCGCGTGGGGCCGTTTGCTCGAAGCTAAGCGGGCCGTGCCCGGCGTCGCTACGCAGCCGCGGCGTTCGCCTTGTTGACCTTGGCCATCAGGCGGCTCTTGCGGCGGGCGGCGTTGTTCTTATGCAGAACGCCCTTCGAAGCCGCCTTATCAAGCTCCGCGCACGCGATGCGGATCGCCTCGGCCGTCTCCGCGTCCTTCGTCGCTACCGATCGCTCGGCCTTCTTGATCAACGTCTTGACCCGTGAGCGGACCATCAGGTTGCGGATGCGCTTCTTCTCGTCCGCGCGCATGTGTTTCTGTGCCGACCTCGTGTTCGCCAAAGGTATCCCTCCCAAAAGCTGGTTATAATGCGTCACTCACGCAGCGGGGACGTTGTGGGAGACCCGCGAACGCCCCCGGTCGGTCCATCGCTAGGCTAGCGAGCAATTATAGCAAAACGGAAAGCGAGCCGCAACTCTGGTCCCTGGAATTACGAAACATAACATTGCGGGCACGGGCCGCTGGCGTCTCGTCGTCAACACGTTGATCGTGATGACCGGTGTGCTCCTCAGCCGCGTCCTCGGCCTGGTGCGCGATGCCGCCATTCTCAGCCACTTCGCGCCGCCGAACGCCGCGCTTGACGCATACTATGCCGCGTTTCGTATCCCCGACTTCCTCTACGCCGTGGTGATCGGAGGAGCCCTGTCCACCACGCTGATCCCTGTCTTCCAGCAGGTCTGGCACGAGCAGGGCGAGGCGCGGGCGTGGCGGGTGGCGAGTGAGGTGCTGAACCTGGCTCTGCTCTCCCTGGCGGTCCTTCTGGCCGCGGTGGCCCTCCTGGCCAGCTCGATCGTGCGGCTGCTCTTTCCCACCGAGCCCGTGCAGCAGCAGGAGCTGATCGCCGGATTGACGCGCCTCTTCCTCCTGTCCCCGCTCTTCCTCGGGGTCGGAGGCGTCGCGATGGGTCTGCTGAATGCGCGCGAGCGCTTCGGGCTGCCCGCGCTCGCCTTCAATGTCTACAACCTCCTGATCATCGTGGGCGCCCTCGTGCTCGCGCCGATCTACGGTATCTGGGGCGTCGCCTATGGCCTGATCGCTGGCGCCGTGCTCTATCTGCTCGTGCAAGTGCCGGGGTTGGTGCGCGCCGGCATGCGCTACTCGCCCTCGCTCGGGCTGCGCGATCCCGCCGTTCGACGCGTTGGGCGCCAGATCGTCCCGCGCCTGATCGGCCAGTCGGCCGTCCAGATCAACTTTATTGCGACGACCAGCTTTGCCTCGCTCCTGCCTGGGCACGAGATTGGTCCGCTCAGCAACGCCTACCAGCTCATGCTGCTTCCGCACGGCATCTTCGTCATGAGCTTGGTGACGGTGCTCTTTCCGCAGATGTCCCAGCTCTTTGCCAGCGGTGAGCGCGCGTCGTTCCGCGATACGGCCTTCCGCGCCGTCCGGCTGGTGATCTTCGTGACCGTCCCGGTGGCGATGGCCATGGCCACGCTCCGCGTGCCGATCGTGCGGCTGCTCTACGAGCGAGGCAAGTTCGACGCCCAGTCGACGGCCTTAGTCGCGGCGCCGCTGCTGATCTATCTCACGTCGGCCGTCGCGTTCGCAGCCTCGGAGCCGTTGGTTCGCACCTTTTATGCGATGCAGGATACGCGGACTCCCGTCTACGTCGCGCTCGCCACTATTACAGTCAATGTCGTGCTTGGATATGCAGCCGTGACTTGGACCAGCCTCGGGGCTTCCGGGCTCGCGCTGGCATTCAGCGTGGCAAATAATCTCGAGGCCCTGGCCCTCTTGCTGCTGCTCCTGGCCCGTCTCGGGGGTACCGGCGCCGGCATATTCCGATCCTTCGCCGGCTCGGCCGTGAGTGCAGCGGTGATGGGTGGAGTCCTGGCGCTGCTCATCTCCTTATCGCGTACGTGGCTGCCGATGGTAACGCTCGCGGGCGCCTATGGCGTCGGCGCCGACGCGTTCCGCCTGTTAGCATGGCTGGCCGGCGCCGGACTCGTCGGCACGCTCGTCTATCTCGGCTCCGCGGCGCTGCTCGGAGTAGCCGAGCTGCGCGATCTTCGGAACCTCGTACAGCGCCGATCGAAGCGCAGGCCTGCTTGACGCCGACCGGCCCGGCCACGATGGAGACGAGCCGGGCACTACCCTCCAGCAAAACGTAGTATGCTGGAATCGGCGGTTGCCGAGTGCCTTAACCCTGTATAATCTGCATCAGATACTATTTCTGGAAGCCCAGCCCTGTCGCGTTGGCCGGGCCGAGGATGCGATCCTGAATTTGATCATCTTGGAGTAGGCGGCGACGGCATCTGTTCCATGCCGTGGTTGCCGGCCTTCTCTCGTATATGGATGGGGGCAGGTACGGCTGCTTCCGCGAGGAGCGAGGACGTGGCTGATTCTGCAGAGCAAGAGGGGCAAGTTTCGGCCGCTCCGGGTCGCGGTGAGACGATCGCTGCTGGGCGAAAAAGAACCGAGGCGCAGCAAGGTGCTCCCAACCGCTCGGGCTGGGAGGCGCTCGTGCGTGACTACGTGGCGCTGACCAAGCCGCGCATTATCTCGCTGTTGCTGCTTACCACACTTGCGGCGATGTTCGTGGTGGCGCCCGCGCCCCTTTCGCCGCTGCTCGTGCTCTGGACGATGATCGGGGGTGCGCTCGCGGCGGGCGGAGCCAATGCGATCAACATGTTCCTGGATCGCGACGTCGACGCGCTGATGGGCCGCACCAGCCGGCGTCCGGTGCCGAGCAGCCGGATTATGCCGCGCCCCGCGCTGATCTATGGGCTCGCGCTCAACCTCCTCGCGTTTGCTGTCCTCGCTCTTGGCGCCAACCTGTTGGCAGCCTGCCTGGCCATCGGCGGCTCGATCTATTACGTCCTGGTTTACACGCGCATGCTCAAGCGCACGACGCCGCAGAATATCGTGATCGGCGGCGCTGCGGGCGCTGTGCCCCCGCTCGTCGGATGGGCCGCAGTCACCGGAAATCTGAGTCTTGGCGCCCTTTTCCTCTTTGCTATCATCTTCTACTGGACGCCCCCGCACTTTTGGGCGCTGGCGCTCCTGCGTCGGGCCGATTATGCACGCGCCGGGATCCCGATGCTGCCCGTTGCACGCGGCGAAGCGGAGACCAAGTGGCAGATCGTACTGTACACCGTGCTCCTGATCGCCGTGTCGATCCTGCCGGCGCCGATGCAGGTGATGGGGCCGGTCTACATGATCCTGGCGCTTCTACTCGGCGCCCGCTTCCTGCAGTATGCGATCCGCCTCTTCCACGAGCCCGGGACGAGCTCCGCGTGGAGCTTGTACAAATACTCGCTGCTTTACCTCGCGCTGCTTTTCGGGGCGATGGTGGTGGATCACATGGTCATGCTGGCGCTCCGCGCCTGAGTGGAGCGGATCCGCGTATTGCAGAGGGGCACGAATGACGGCGACCCCAGCCGGCCCATATATCCTCACGTTCGATATCGGCACGAGCTCGCTGCGCACGATGCTCTTCGACGGCGATGCGCGCCCTATCCCCGGGCGCCAGGCGCGAGCCGAGACCCCTACGCGGGCTACCGCCGACGGAGGTGTGGAGATCGATGCGGACGCCCTCTTCGAAGGCCTTGCCGGCTGTTTTGACGGACTGCTAACACAGGCTGGCCCGCTGGCAGCACGCATCGCGGCGGTAGCAGGTGCGACCTTGGTCGGCAATGTGCTGGGGGTCGACGCGGAAGGGCAGGCCATTACTCCTGTCTTCACCTGGGCAGATACACGCGGCACTTTGGCCGCGGCAGAGCTTCGGCAGGAGCTGGACGAGGCCGCCGTCTACGACCGGACCGGCTGCCCCTTGCGCAGCAGCTACATGCCCGCGCAGCTGCGGTGGCTCAAGCGAGCGGCGCCCGATCTCTGGCAGCGCGTCCATCGCTGGATCTCGGTCGCCGACTACGTTTACCTGCGCCTCTTCGGCTCGACGTCGGTCAGCTTCTCCGTAGCGTCCTGGAGTGGCATGCTCGATCGGCGCGAGCTCACCTGGGATGCCGAGTTGCTGGCGGCCACGGGTGTTGGGCTCGATCAGCTCTCACCGCTTGTCGACCGCGACCAGCCTCACTCCGGCCTCCGGCCTGAGTTCGCGGCGCGCTGGCCTGCGTTGGCCGCGGTGCCCTGGTTCCCGGCCGTCGGAGATGGGGCGGCCAGCAGCACCGGGTGCGGCTGTGTACACCCGCACCAGATGGCTCTGGCACTCGGAACGAGCGGCGCGATCCGGGTCATGGTGGAGCACGACGTCGAGCATATACCCCCGGGCCTCTGGGTCTACCGTGTCGATCGTCGGCACAGCCTGCTGGGCGGCGCGCTAAGCGAAGGTGGCAATCTGTTTGCCTGGCTCCAAGAGATGCTCAAGCTCAACCCCGACCCCGCGGCGGTCGAGGCGGAGCTGTCGGCGTTGGCGCCGGACGGCCACGGGCTGACGATGCTGCCGTTCCTCGCTGGCGAGCGCAGCCCTGGCTGGCACGGCGCGGCCCGCGCCGCGATCGACGGGCTCAGCCTCCATACCCGGCCGGTCGAAATCCTAAGGGCCGGGCTCGAGGCGATCGGATATCGCTTCGCGCTGCTGGCGAGGCTGGCTCACGAGGTGGCCCCGGCGGCGACCGAGGTTATCGCATCGGGAGGTCCAATCTGGCACTCGCCTGCCTGGGCACAGATTATTGCCGATATTCTAGGGGTTCCGATCAAGCTCTCGGCCGAGACGGAGGCGACCAGCCGTGGCGTTGCCGTCCTCGCGCTGTCGGCACTTGGCCAGATCCGCAGCCTGGACCAGCTGCCGGCAATCACAGCTCATACTTGCCAGCCTGTGCTCCAGCGGCGGGCGATCTACGATGCGGGCGCCGCTCGCCACCAGCGCCTGTACGACCTGCTGGTCGACCTCTGACGACCGATGAGCGGTGACCAAAGTTGACCAATCGTCGTCAGTCGTTGGTCGTCGATGGTTGATCGCTATACAGTGGAAGCGTAATCTCGAAGGTCGTGCCGTCGCCAGGAGCGCTCCGGACGTCGATGTGGCCCTGGTGGGCGGCGACTAGCTCTTTGACCAGGTAGAGGCCAATCCCTAGCCCGCTGATCCGGTCCGAGTCGACGTTTGCCGCGCGATAAAAGCGCTCAAAGAGCAAAGGCAAGGCCTGCTCGGGAATGCCTATCCCTTCATCGGACACCGCGATGCGTGCAGTCGAGTCAGTCGATACCCTAATTCGGACCGCTCCGCCCCATGGGCTGTACTTCAGCGCGTTCCCGATTATATGGCTGATGACCTGGTCGAGGCGCCGCGGATCGCCCCAGACCGCCACGGGATATTCGGGTCCTGTGACTTCGATGGTGTGGTCGACCACATTCGCGCGTAGCGCTGCGGCTGCCTGCTCGACAAGCGCGAGCAAATCTACCCGCTGGCACCTAAGCTCGATCGTGCCCGTTTGAACCCTTGAGACGTCGATCAAGCCGTTGACGAGCTGCGTTAAGCGCTGCGCCTGGGTCTCGATCATGCGCAGCGCGTGCAGGTCACGATCGGTCCAGTCGCCCTGCTCGGCGCGCCGGACCATCAAGTTGGTGTAGCCCAGCAGGGCTGTAACCGGCGTACGCAGCTCATGTGCTGTCACGGCGAGGAAGTCGTCCTTGAGCTGCTGCAGCTGGCGGCGTTCGCTTACGTCGTGGAAGCCTGCTACAGCTCCCCACACGCTGCCATGCCGATCGTAGAGTGGCACACTGGAGACATTCAGCCAGGTGGTCTCGCCATTCCGCCTCCGAATGCTGTGCTCGGAGTTACGCACCGTCTGCCCGCGTAGCGAGAGATGGAGCGGAGGAAGATCCACGCGGTACCGCCCCGCTCCGTCGGCTGGCAGACCGTCCGCCGGTCGCTCTTCGTTTCCGCGCGACTCCGGCTGGTCCAGGTCAAGCATGGCAATGCCCGCCGGGTTGATACGCCGCACCTTGCCATCTACGTCGACGACGACGACGCCGTCCGTAATACGCTCCAGCGCTGCGCTAAGCTGTTCGGCACGCTGATCCGCGAGCGCCAGCAGCCGCTCATGTTCCGCCTCGACATGCACGTCGGAGCTCACGTCTACTGCCTGCAAGAGAACCGCCGCGGAGCTACCCAGCTTTTCCTGGAGCTGCACAACCGTCGTATCCCAGTAGAGCGCTCCCCGGCCGAAACCCTCAAGGCGTAGCGCCTCCCGCGTCGCCACCCGTTCTGAGCGGCCGGCCTGCTTTATGAGCCCCGCAATCGCGCTCCACGCCGGCTGGGGCAGCACGGACCGCAGCTCGAGGCCAATCAAACTTGTGCTGTGGTGAGCCTCGTCAAGCAGAGACTGAAACTGTCGATTGATGTACCGGACACGGAGATCGTGCGCATTCAGAATGGCGATGCCGGCTGGCCCGTGCTGCAGCACTGCCATGAGCAGATCCCTGCTCATGACATCCGGCCATGGCTGGCCGTTGGCGGCTCCGATCGCTATGGCTCCACGTCGTTCCACAGGCAGTCCTCGCGCTAGTCTGCTCGTTTCGAGCAGAATTGGAGGCGGCGTCACTCCGTCCTTGACCTCAGGGGCACGCGTATTCGTGCGGACGTCCCATTCGCGCCGGACGCTATCTCGAACGTCCCTCCGAGATCGGCGACGATCTGATACACTGTCGCGAGGCCACGGGACGCTCCGGGCGTATGCTCGCCGAGGCCGACGCCGTCGTCAGCAATCTCGAGACTGAGCTCGTTCCCCTCGATACGCGAGGCGATTGTGATCGCGCCAAAGCGGCTGTGAGGGAAAGCATGCTTGAAAGCGTTGGTGATGAGCTCGCTCGCGACCATCGCGAGCGGCGATGCGGTTGTGCTCGGAAGCTCAAGGTTGTCTGTGTCGACGCTGATGGGGATGCGCTTGCGCGGGCTGTAGACACTCTTCAGGGACGAGGCAATCGATCGCAGCAATGCGCCAAAGTCCGCGGTCTCGCCGGTAAGTGCCTCCGAAATCTTGTAGACGAGCGTCGCGCCGCGTAGGCGCGGGATTACACGCTGCAGCGCTTCCCGCCCGGCTCCCGGCGGCTGACGCCGCAACTCCCCCTCGAAGACTGTGCAGAGCGATTCGAGATGGGTATTGACGCTGCGGAGTAGATCGTTACGCATACTGCGCTCGATCTCGAAATTGGTTACCGCTTCCTTCTCTCGATGCGACGTAAGCTCGAGCGCGTCGCGCAGGAAGGTGCTCTGGTCCGCGAGGTTTCGGATGGCACGGGTTCGTCGGATCTGCACTGAGATGCGCGCAAGAAGCTCGGGCGCGAGGAACGGCTTGACGACGAAATCGTCGGCGCCGACGTCGAAGCCCCGCAGCTTGGAACTGGTATACCCGGCCGCCGTGACAATAATGATCGGCACCTCCCCGAGCGCCCCCGATCGGATCCGCTTCGTGACGGCATAGCCATCCATATCCGGCAGCATCAGATCCATCAGTATCAGGTCGGGCGGCTGAGAATCGAGCTGGGTTAAGGCAGCCTCCCCGCTAGCGGCGACCGTAACGGTATACCCAGATTCGCTGAGAAAGGTCTGCAGGAACCCGGCCGTATCCTCATCATCCTCGACGACGAGGATATTCGCCGTCTCAAACTCATCAGCAGCTTCTTCGAGCTCCATTAGCGCCTCCCGATCGTCTACCCCATCCTCCATCTTGCTCCTCAGGAAGTGGCGCCGCTGGGCACGGGCCTCGAAGCCAAGTGCTGCCACGCTGCGTGAGCCGGCAGCGACCGAGAGTCCAAAGGGGGTATGCAAGCGCCGGCGAACGAGGGTAGCTTACTTTCTGCAGGCATTCTAGCGCAATGAGGAGAATCTGCAAGTCTCGCAGCAGGCTCAGCCATTGCCCCGCGACGGCTCCCGGCATCCTTCACCGCGAGGGCTAGCGCTGCTTCGGGACCATACGATAGACGGCGCCGCCCTGCTTTTCGACGACTGGCTCCAGATCGACCGCGATACCGAGCTCCGGCAGGCTGTAGAGAAACGGCCGCGCGACATTGTCGAACCAAACCAGAGGCAGGCCCGGATCTGCTGCGACTGACACTTCAAACTGCGCCAGGTCGTCGGTCCTGCTGCCGGCCGAGTTGTAGAGGTATTTCCGGGGGCTCGATTTGGCCGGGAGCCCGGCGAGCATATACATCGCCTCGGGGTTATTGGTGTACGATCCCGCGACTCCCGGGTCGCCACGTATGTAGCGAACGATCTCGGAGTCATGCCAGGCCGTCGTCGCATACCCCCCTGCTCCGTTCGCCCGCGCCGATCGCACATCGCCGACCAGCCGCCACGCCGATAGAGCCAGCCAGAGCGCGGCAACCCCGATGCCCACTAATCTCCGCCATCGGCTCGCACTCTTCTCAGGTGCACACCGGTGGAGACGCGCGACGACGGCGACCACGATCAACACGAGTGGCGTATAGATCGGCGATAGCAGCCGGTCGTCGATTCGATCGAACGCGGTACGGCTGGCGAGTACGAGCAGTGCCAACGTGTAGATGCCCGTAAAGCAGGCCGGAGGCAGAAGATGTACTAGCTCCATCTCAGTCCATCTGTCGCCACGCCTGATCCACCACAGAGCCGCGGCCATCACAGCTCCCAGGATGAGCACGGCCAGCAGGATCCGGTTCCGGGAAGGTATAGCCACGGGCAAGAGCCACTGGGAGATCGTATCCAGCGTGAAGTAGATATTCAGCAGCGCACCGAAGGACGCCGGCGCGCGTGTTCCCGTGGGCGTCGAGGAGACCAGATAGTTGCGAGCCATCCACGCAAGCCCCGGCACAAGCGATACACACCCGAATAGACCCGCGTTCGCCACCCTACGCGACAGGCTGCGCCGGGGAGCGCTCAGGATCAAAATCAGCCCGGTCACGACCACTGCCGCGCCGATGTAGCGTGTCAAGAAGGCAAGTGCAGTCAAGGCAGCGGCGATCAGCAGAGTGCGCACATCTCCGTACTGGATGAAATGCTCGATGGAGAAGAGAAAACCAAGCGAGCAGAGGATGAAAAGTGGCTCAGACCACACGAACGACGAGACGAGGAAGATCGGCTTGCCGAGCAGAACAGCAGCGCCGCCGAGAGCGGCATACCGCAGCGAGCTCGTCCGGCCGAGCAGCCACACACCTGTCGCAAAGACGATCAGCGCGCAACAGGCGGCATTCACATACCGTCCCACGGCATAAAGGTTCGAGTCCAGGCTGCCCAACGCCGCCAGCACAGTCGGTAAGAGCGGTGGGAAGTCGACCAGCGGGGTCGAGTCGTAGCGCACAAATCCCCGCCCGGCAAGCACGCTTGCCGCCGTCGAGACGTAGGACGCCGAGTCCGCGCTCAATCCCGCGCCGTACTTCGAAGTCGCGATCAAGACGAGCGTCAGGCCGAGCACCCCAAGGACGGCGACGAGCAGGCTGTTTGAGAGACACACAGGTCGATCGGTGTGAGCCATAGATCGAGATTATACCGGAGACTGACAGGCCGCGATCCTGCCCATGGCTCGGTATACTGCTGTCTGCCACATTTCTACAAGGAGACCACACCATGCCTAACTACATCAGGGGCACTCCCGAGAATACGCCGGCCTATGCACTCCTGGCCGTCGCCCTCCGTTGAGGCAAATGGCAGACAGAGGGAGGACTTCTTGCTCACATCAAGAGCCTGATTGCTCCCGAAGCTTTGTATGATATCTCTGCATCCCCTGGACGCTCATCCGCACCCATCCCGAGATAAGCCGTTCCGCTCCCGAGGGGAGCGGCCCATCCGGCAGCATGTCACGCACGATCGCGGTCTCGTCGACCTCGCCCCGATCCACCGCAGACTGGACGAGTGCGTCGAAGTGATCGTAGCTCTCACGGAGCCGGCGGATCACGTCGTGAGCCGGGTCGCGGCTCGGCCCCCAGTGCGAGAAGAGCAGATGGTCGATCGGCAGATCGAGCAGCGTCCGGAAGGTCGCGTGCTGTGCCTCGACATCCACGGCGGGAGGCGGCGTGACCGGGCCAAGAAAGTGAAACGAGGGTAGAACCACGCCGACGGCGTCTCCCGCGAAGAGCGCGGCGGTCGAGGGCTCATAGAAGGACAGATGGTCGGGGGAGTGGCCGGGCGTTGCAACGGCCCGCAGGCGGATCCCGCGTCCGAGGTCGAGATCCAGATTTTCGGCCGCTATCAGCCGTTCCGGGGCAAGCGGCTTGATCGTCCCGTGGGCCGCAAAGAGCTCTCCAAGGGCACGCTGGGAGCTGCGGATCAACCGTTCCGGCTCGACGAGGTGCTCCCGCGTCAGGGAATGAATATAGACCTGCGTGTCGGGCATCGAGTCGATCAGGACGCCGGCACCTCCCGCGTGATCCATATGAATGTGCGTGAGCAGGATATGCCGGACTTCGCGCGGCCTTACGCCGAGAGCGGCCAGCCCCTCCAGGATCGTCGGCGGGCATAAGGAGGTGCCGGTCTCGACGATCGCAAGCTCGTCGCTCTGCACCAGGTACGTGGTCCCGGCACCGGGAAGGCCGAGTAGACCGTTATCTAGGAACGAAATCGCATCGGTGACCTGGCCGTGCTGGAGAGGCATCGTATTCGCCGAGCCCTCAGCCTGGTCTCAGGATTAGGTGCCGTCCATGAGGGGCACCGAGTATACAAGACCCGCTCATTTGCCCTCACCGCCACGATTTCGGCGCCGCCGCTGATTTCGGGCGTGCCTCGCGTCCGGCGATTCGGGCGGCTCCGCTGAAGCAGGGCTGTCGGACGCGAGCGGCGGCGGATGTCTACGAGAGCTATTCTCTTCTGCGGTCTGTGGTCGGCGCGGCCCACTTGCAAGCAGACCCTGGCTGCCGGCTCCCCGCTCCTGGCCGGGCAAAGCAGGCTGCGGCGGCGAAAACGGGCGTCCGGCTCGGCTCGAAGATTGCTCCGGGGCGGATGTCCGTGATGCACCGCGATCGATCGTCGGAGCAAGTGCCGCCTCGAGCTTAGTCGTGCGAGGTGGCGCAGCAGGCCGATCTTCGAGCGCCTCGAGGTCGGCGGTGTCGATGTCGAGGGACAGCTCCCCGCCCACGAGACCCCGCGCCACGGGCGTAATGCCCTCCGCATTGCGCGCTCGCGCCTCGGCCGCGACATGCTCGGCGACATCGGCAATCTGCCCGGCCGTGCAGTCGATCGCGTTGCCGTTGCCCAGTTCGACCGTCACGGTCTCGCGGACGACGTTCACGGCGACCACCTCGCCTGGCCCTTCTGGCGTCCGGACCCAGGCCCCGCGCGGCGGCAGCTCGGCCTTGATATCCAAATACTGCTCGTGCTCGTAGGAGAGGCAGCAGAGCAGGCGCCCGCAGACGCCGCTGATCTTGATCGGATTCAGTGGAAGGTCTTGATCCTTGGCCATCTTGATCGATACCCGCGCAAAATCGGGCAGGAAGGTCGAGCAGCACAAAAGCCGGCCGCATGGGCCGATTCCGCCGAGTAGCTTCGCCTCGTCGCGAGGTCCGACCTGACGGAGCTCGATGCGTGTGTGAAACGTGCGGGCCAAATCCCGAACCAGCGCGCGGAAGTCGACACGCTTGTCCGACGTAAAGAAGAAGGTCAGGCGCGAGCCGTCGAAGTTATACTCGGCCTTGACGAGCACCATCGGGAGCTTGTGCTCGGCAACTTTCTCCGCGCAGATCGCGAGCGCCTCGTCGAGATACTGCTGGTAGTGGGCCAGGTTATCGATGTCAGCCTGAGTCGCCCGACGTAGGACCGATTTCAGCTCGCCCAATAGCTGATCAGGCGGTAGATCCGATGGAGGAGCCGTCACCCGTCCGAGCTCCGGCCCGCGCACGGTCTCGACGATTGCCCAATCGCCGACTGCCAGCGGTATATCGTTCGGCGCAAAATGATATGTCTTGCCCGAGTCTTTGAACCGGACGCCAATAACAGTAGTCATATCTTTATCTAAAAGCGACGGATAGTCGCGGCAATAGCCAACACAACGGTTGCGCAAGTATAACAAAGGGACGGGCGAGTAACAACCACGCCCATCCCGCAACTGCCTCTATTCCGCCTGGGCGCTGTCGGTATGGCAAACATAGGTCGTGGCGGGTAGGATGTTGAGAGGCTCGAAGCCGAGGCGCACCTGAGAAAAAACGCGCTGGACGAACGGCAGCGTCGCACGCGAGAACTGATAGACCAGGAACGTCCCGGCGGGGCGCAGCATTTTGCGCGACTCGTCCAGAATCGTATCGCGAACGGGAGCGGGCATGGTGGTATATGGGATGCCCGAGATGATGTAATCGACGCCGGTATAGCCGAGCTGTTTGAGTGTAACGCCGATCTCGGTAGCCGAGCGGTGGACGATGTGCAGCCGGCGGTCTTTGATGGAGCGGCGTAAGAAATCGACGAACTCGGCGTTGGTCTCAAAGACGATCAGCGCCGCATCATGGCGCATACGCCGTAGAATCTCGGTTGTGAAGACCCCGACTCCAGGCCCGAACTCGACGATCACCTGGGCCCTGTTCCAGTCGATCTCACGCAAAACGCGATTGACCAGGAAGTGCGACGATGGGATCATCGATCCGAGCATCTTCGGGTGGCGAAAGAAATTGCGGGCAAACAACATTGCCCGTTCAAGTGACGAGGGGGGCTTTTCAAGCACTATATCCATCGGCGACTCCTAATCCCATGTGTCGAGGCTCGTGCGGAGGTCGTCGTCTTCCGCCGGCCTTCTCATCTGCCGTTAAGCAACTTTGAAGCCATGGCAAGCGCGGGAGAGGCACAGGCCTCACGGCACGTGCAGCGCCAGGTTCTCAAGGGCAAGCTGCGGGTTGACGTTGTCAGCGAGCTGCGCGCGCGTCTGTTCGATGTGCCGGAGAAAGGCATGAATGTTGTCGAGCGGCACGGCGGAGGCTGCCTGAGCAAGCTCCTGGCGGCGGTCGAGATAGGTGATGGCTTCACCGCAGCCGGTGGCCAGTAACAGAACGTCGCGCCACCAGGTCTGCCACAACAGAAGCCAGCCCAGAGTGCTCTCCTGGTCGGTTCGATACTCCCTTGCGCGGTCTTCCGCCCATTTGAGCCGCGCGACGCGTGAGCTCGTGCGAAGGCCGGTAAGCGTGTCGAGCGACGAGCGCTGCTGCTCGAGCATGTCGGGGTCCTCGATCGCCGCGACGGCCCACCCCAGCCGGCCGCTGCTCCACGCCGCCAAAAGGGCCGCGTCGTCGTCCGCGAGCGTGTAGCGCTCACGCAGCGCGCCGGCCACGACGCTGCGCGGGATCGGACGCAGCCGAAGGATACGGCAGCGCGAGACGATCGTCGGAAGCAGATCGCCGGGGCCCTGCGCGATCAAGATCAGGACCGCATACAGAGGCGGCTCCTCGAGGGTCTTGAGCATCGCGTTGGCGGCCTGGTCTGTCAGCTTCTCGGCGTCGTCCAGGATGAAGATCCGCCGCCGGGCTTCAAAAGGGCGCAGGTCGATGTCGCGCTGCCACTCCCGGATCGTGTCAATGCGCAGCTCCCGCGACCGTGGCTCGTCAGTTTTCTGGGCTGTCGCCTGCGACGCCAGCGAGATCGCGCGAACATCGGGGTGATTGCCGTGGGCCACCCGCTTACAAGCACGACATTCGAGACAGGGGTCTATGCCGCCCCGGTCACAGACCAGCGCCTGGGCCAGCCGCTGCGCCAGCGTCGCCTTCCCAATCCCGGCTGGCCCGGCGAAGAGATAGGCATGAGCTATATGGTCCGCGGCAATCGAGCGACGGAAATAATCTACCGCCCAATCGTGGCCGACGATCTCCCAAGGACGATGCATCGATAGATATTATACGGTCAGATATCAGACCGACCGCGGGCCATATGCCGGCGTGAGACCCACCCTCGGGTAGTGTAAACTGGTTTCTGTAAAAGTGGTGGAACCAAGAACCTGAACCAGCAGGTCTGGGTGTATCCTTTCGGATGGCTAAATCACTGAAAGGAGTACACCCATGACCTACCATCCTGATTGTACCTTACCAAGGGA
>JBBSGA010000105.1:0-17464 GCA_038254585.1 Chloroflexales bacterium
AAGGAGTAGGAATGTCACCACTCCTCCAACCTTCACCAATAAAAACTGGTGTGGATTTTGCACAGGGCCATTTTATTGAGCAGCTTGTGCTCATGCTCCCGAACTTCCACCGAGTTTGCCCTGCCCAAGCGCACCTCAACGTCTCGCAATTGGCGTAGGTATTGACAACGATTACGTTTATTTTTGGCGTTGGGCGCTGTGGAAGGTTTTTGAGCAGAAGCCGAGCCCTGGCATCGTGAGCTTTATCACTGCCTCGTCGTATTTTCGCGGGCCGGGGTTCGCCGGAATGCGCAAAGTCATGCGCCAAACGTTTGACGATCTTTGGCTCATCGATCTTGAGGGCGACAACCTCGGTGCCAGAAAGAGCGAGAATGTCTTTGCGATCCGCACGCCAGTCGCGATTGCTATCGGAGTGCGCTATGGTGCTCCCAAGCCCGATACCCCGGCGACCGTTCGTTACACCCGCATCTCGGGCACGCAACAGGAGAAACTGGCGGCGCTATCTGCCATTGAGCGCTTTACTGATCTCCCGTGGCGCACCTGCTTTTCCGATTGGATGTCTCCATTCCTGCCCGCTGGCGACACTCCATTTTGGCAGTGGCCGCTGTTGACCAACCTGTTTCCTTGGCAGGCGAATGGAGTAAAAGTAGGTCGAACATGGCCGATTGCGACAACAACTAATACTATAGAACATCGTTGGCAAGCATTGCTAGCCAGTACGGATAGGAAGACGCTGTTCAAGGATAGTCCAACTGGTCGCAAGGCTTATCAGTCTGCCCAGCCTTTACCTGGCATGGAGACCAGCAGCGTGGCGATAACCAAACTGGCTCCATCTAGTCCGATCTCTGCCACTGTTCGCTATGCTTTTCGAAGCTTCGATCGCCACTGGCTTATCGCGGATGCTCGTCTGATAGACCGGCCAAGTCCTAGTTTGTGGAAGGCTCACGGTCCCTGTCAAGTATATATGACTACCCTGCTGACCGATGTGCTAGGCGATGGACCGGCAGCCATTGCTACTACGCTTATTCCCGATTTACATCACTTCTGTAATCGCGGTGCAAAGGACGTCATCCCATTATGGTGCGATTCGGGCGGAACAGAGCCGAATATAACCCGAGGTGTACTCGACGCACTCCAGGCTACCTACGGTCAGCAGGTGGCTCCGGAAGATCTCTTCGCCTACTGCTATGCGCTGCTAGCCACCCCGCAGTATGTCCAAACGTTCTGGGATGAGCTGACGCTGCCGGGGCCGCGCGTGCCGATCACGAAAGACCATGCGCTCTTCGCCCGAGCCGCGGCGCTGGGCCAAAAGCTGATCTGGCTGCATACCTATGCGGAACGATTCGTGCCTCCGGGCAAAAAGGCGGGCAAGGTGCCGGCCGGCAAAGCGCGCATCGCGGTCGGCACGCCGGTAGGTGAGGCACAGTATCCTGAGACGTTCAGGTATGACGCTGCAAAGCAAGAGCTGCACGTCGGGGAAGGCGTGTTCACGGACGTGCGCCCGGAGGTATGGAACTTCAGTGTTTCCGGTTTCGAGGTCGTCAAGTCCTGGCTGGCCTACCGCATGCGAGATCGGGCCGGCAAAAGCTCTTCACCGCTCGACGCCATCCGGCCGGGTGGCAGTTTGACAATGAGCTACTGGACCTGCTGTGGGTGTTGGATACGACGGTAGACCTGCTGCCGGAAGCAACGGCACTGCTCGATCAGGTGCTTGCCGCCGATCTATTTGTTGCCGCCGACTTCCCATCCCCGACAGATGCCGAACGGCGCGGCCCTGTCACAACGCCATCATCGGGGGGCCTTCCACTTCTGGAGGCTGCCGGGATCGGGATTGAGGATACGGAGGGTGAGGGATTGGACGACGATTCGTGACGATAACGTAGTAAAGGATGGACCAAGAGTCACAGCTACTCTGCCAGAACGTCTACCGTCGCAAGATCTGCCAGCTTCGAGCGCAAGCTCTTGTAGTAGATTCTCTCAACGCCTTCAGGGCGTATTAGACCGGTAATACCTGCATGTCCCTCCGCGCCTAACCGTGTATCCGGCACTTTTTCGCCGTCTTGATCAATCATGAGCCGATCCCATACCACGTCTAGATATGGAACTCTCGGTGAGTCTGGGGATGGTCGGAGGACACGAACTTGGTCTACATTAAAGCGGGCTACGAGCCGGTAGGATTGTTTATCCGACTCCATGAATTCACGGGCTTGCTGAGGAGTTGTGAGATGATCCACCCAAACGGAAAGCACCTTGAGTTCCGCAACTTTGTCGGCCTGTGAGAGTGTGAAACTCTCGGGACTCACCTTGCGTGTTTCCCGGTAGTCTTTCGATTCTCTGACGAGTCTAAATACAGTTTCTCCAGGAGGTAGCGGATCCCACGTCCTTCCCGGTTCGGGCGGTCTGCTCATGAGACAATGAACAAGCTCAGCTTTGCCTTGACACTGTCCGGTATAGGATCGTGGACAGTACCGATGTGCTCCCACAATTCGTCAGATTGCCGATTTCGGTAGAAGAATTCACCTATACCATTTGGAAACACTTCTAGCTCCAAATGATGATCCCCTCGATCCCAGGTGAATAGCAACTGACCATCTGGCCCTGGGCAAGCATCAGGAACAGGGAGAAGTGACGACGTTGCGTTGCGAAGGCTTAACCACGCTCGCCAGCATAGGACAGCGGTGTGATGATCTATTTCGCCTGCACGTGATATGGCGCCGAGATAATACGACAGTTTCTGCGCGCGGGCCTTCTCTCGGAGCAGGATTTCGGATCGTGCGTCAGTGGAATGAACGTAGCTTCCGGCAGGCCCGTATGATACTGGAGGAAGCTCATCCTGGCGCGTAATCCTGAGTTGCACTGCACGCGAATATTGACCTACCGCCTTGCCGGATGGCTCGTATCGCAACACCTCATTTGCGGTAGCGATTGGTATGCTCATACGATTTCTCCTCGCAGCAGCGCTTCTAGCTTATCACCTTTGGCCGATTGAAAGACCTCCCAGATGTTGTCGTGTAGCCGCGACGCCTGTTGCAACAAGTGATCTATGTCTACCGGCATCTCATACTCAATCGTACGATCGAGATCGAGTATAAAGGCACCATGACTATCAAGAGAGGCTGGTTGATCGGCAACAATAACACTGAGTCTATTATGACTATCCAACTGCGTGACTATTTGGGCAGCAAAACCTGGCCGAGAGTGCAGTACTGCAAGGGGAAGATACTCGTTTGCCACCAGCCAAGTGTCCAGAGTTTCGTTCGGATTGCCACGCTCAATGCGGTTTATATAACGCAAACCCATTCGGTTTATTTGTGCTGGCTCGATAACCTCGAAGGCCATCCTCCATCCGTAACTAAGTCTATCCACGACTTTTTCCCACCCCGGATACTCCGGAAGGAAATTGACGGCAAACGTCGTCTCCGACAGTTGAAGCAAGACGTTCCCGGCGGTGCTTTGGTAACGGATCAACTGAGGGATTGTAAAGGCAGTAGTGGGCGCACCCTGAGTGCCTATGACCATCTGTACCGAAGGAGTCGCAACTGGCTGGAACACTGGGAATTGGTCCTGTATCCGTCGAAAAAGAGCACTATAGAGGGACGGGTTCCATGCAACACCGGTCCCAAGGCTAAAGTGAATCTCGCAAATGGCTTCGACTATTGTCGGATTTTCATAGGTCGGATGATCATCTGAGCTCATGCGCATGTTTGCCTCAAGACCTCACCTGTCACTAGACTATGAATCATAACAGGTACTTGCAATCATGCTCACCTTTCCACCTCACGCTAGCACCCGGAGCAGGTGACCCGAAGTAGCTTCTGCCGTTATCCCGGGAAGAGCGGGCCGGGATTTCCGGGTTCGATCGTCTAGCTCTATAGAGAACTTGGCATTCATCGGCCCTGACTAAACCGGCGTTTACTCCTCGGACAAGCGTACCTCTTCACGCGCCAACCTCAGACGGTTGGCATCGATTCTATATATTCAATCGACTGGTGCCGAAAATAGGTGTTATAGAGCTCCGCGTAGTGTCCACCCTGCTGGAGCAGTCCCTCGTGGCTGCCTTCTTCGATCACCTTTCCGGCCCGGAGGACGATGATCCGGTCGGCGTGCTTGACCGTCGAGAGGCGATGGGCGATCACGATGCTCGTCCGTCCCTGCATGATGACGTCCAGGCCTTCCTGAATCTGCGCCTCGGTGAAAGGATCGACGCTGGCCGTTGCCTCGTCGAGGATCAGGATCGACGGATCATGGAGCAAGACCCGCGCGAGCGCCACGAGCTGCCGCTGCCCGACCGACAGCTGCCCGCCGCGCTCCCCGACATCGGTCTGTAGCCCATCCGGCAGCAGATCGACCCACTCGCCGCCGCCGATGTGGCGTGCCGCCTCGATCACCTCCTCGTCCGTCGCCTCCGGCCGGCCGTAGCGGATGTTGTCGGCCACGGTCCCAGAAAAGAGGAACGGCGCCTGCGGCACGAGGCCGATGTGGTGGCGGTACTCGCTCAGATCCAGCGTCCGGATGTCGCGCCCGTCGATCAGGATCTCGCCCTCCTGGAACTCGTAGAAGCGTGCGATCAGCCGCGCCAGACTTGACTTGCCCGCTCCCGTGTGCCCGACGACGGCCAACGTCTCGCCCGCTGGGATGGTCAGCGAGAAGCCGGGCAGGACTGCCGTCCCCGGCGTGTACGAAAAGTGAACGTCGCGGAACTCGATCCGCCCGTCGAGCGACGGTACCGGCTCCGAGGCTCGCTGGACCACGCGCGGCTCGGCGTCGATCAGCGCGAAGACGCGCTCGCTGGCCGAGAGTCCCTGCTGGAACTGACTCCAGAACGATGCGATGCTCGTGAGCGGGAAGAGGAAGAGTGCCAGTCCCTGGACGAACAAATACCACTGGCCGGCCGAGATGGCGCCGTCGAGCACCCGGAGGCCGCCGAAGTAGAGTACGACACCCGTTCCGAGGGCGGCCATAGTGTCGAGTATTGGGAAGATACTGAAAAAGATGACGCCTGCCATCAGATTGACACGATAGGCCTGTTTGTTGAGCGGGCCGAAGTCTCCGTAGATCGTGTTCTCCTGCCGGAATCCTTTTGCCACCGCGATGCCGCTCACCGACTCCTGAATCATCGAGTTGACCGCTGCCCGCGCTCGCTGTGAGCCTCGGACCGTCGTGCGGGCGATGTGCCGGAACGACAGCGCGACGACCACGATGAGCGGCGCAATCAGCAGCGTCAGCAGGGTCAGCTCGACGCTGATCGAGAGCAGCACGACGGTAATCAAGAGCACAAGCAGGATCTGGCTCATCAGGTCCATGACCAACGTGACCACGGTCGAAAAGTCCTGTGTGTCCGAGGTCACCCGCGACACGATCTTGCCTGATGAAAACTCGTCGTAGAACGAGAGGTCGCGATTGGTCACAGCGTTGAAGGCATCTTCGCGAAGCTTCAAGACGACGTCGCCGACGGCGCGTGCCGAGTAGCTCCGGCGCACGTAATTGAAGACCCATGACAGACACGCCAGGATGAGCACGGCTATGCCCAGGCCCATCAGCACAGAGAGTGAAGCCGACCGGCCGCCCTGGGGAGCGATCGCGTCGATGCCGCGCGAGATCAAGATCGGGATGCCGGTCTCGAGCAGCGATGCCGATACGACCATCACCGCGACGATGATCATCGTCCGGACGTGCGGCCTGAAGTACGTACCGATCCGCCGCACAAGCTCGCGATCGTTGTAATCTCGGTCATAGGCCTCCTGATCGAGACCCTCAAGAATGAAGCCCATGCCTCTATGCTCCTATGCCTTACGCTTCCACGCCTGTTTCGGTAACCTGGCCATCCGCGACCGTCGCGGCCGGCGGCAGCTGCATGTCGTACCGGACGAAGATTCGGCGGTACGCGTCGCTGCGCTGCAGTAGCTCGTCGTGCGAGCCCTGGTCCACCAGCTCGCCGCGTCGCAGCACCAGGATCCGGTCGGCCCATCTGATCTGTGAGAGCCGGTGCGTGATCAGGAGCGTCGTCCGTCCTTTAAGCACCCGCCGCATCGCGCGCTGAATCTGATCTTCGGTCGCGCTGTCGATCGCACTGGTCGAATCGTCGAGGATCAAGATGCGCGGATCGGTCAGCAGTGCCCGCGCGATGGCGAGCCGCTGCCGCTGGCCGCCCGAGAGGGTCACGCCGCGCTCGCCGATCACCGTATCGTAGCCGTCGGGCAGATTCATGATGAACTCGTGCGCCTGGGCCTCGTGCGCGGCCTGCTCGATCTGCTCGCGGCTTGCCATGCCTGAAGCCCCAAAGCCGATGTTTTCCGCGATCGAGCGTGAGAAGAGAAAGATATCTTGCTCGATCGTCGAGATCTGCGACCGGAGGCTGTCGATGCTCCACTCGCGCACGTCGACGCCGTCGACTAGCACCTGGCCCTCGGCGACGTCGTAAGTCCGGTTGACCAGCTCCGTCAGCGTGCTCTTGCCGGATCCGGTCTGCCCGACGATCGCGATCGTTTCGCCCGGCTTTGCGCTGAAGCTGATGTGCTTGAGCAGCGGCGCGTCGCCGTAGCCGTAGGAGACGTCGTCGAAGGCGATCTCGCCGTGCACCGGCTGCGCTACGCCGCCCTGGTTCTCGTCCAGTTCCGTCTCGGCGTTGATCAGGCTCAGGATCCGCGCCGCGCTTGCCAGACCCATCTGGACGAGCGAGAAGGTGAAGATCGAGATAAAGGTTGGGAAGCGCAAGATCCCGAGCAGTCCCATGAAGCTGATAATCGTGCCGACCGAGATGGTGCCGCGGACGTAGAGGAAGAGTGCATGCGCAAACCCGGCGCCGAACATAATGCCGAAGAGTAACAGCGGCAGGTAGTGCGCCTGGATCTGTCCCTCCTTGACAAAGAGATCGCGGAAGCTCCGGGCGTCGCGGCTGAACCTGGCTCGGGCGGCCGGTTCCTGAGCATAGGCTTTCACGACCTCGATCCCTGAGACCGCCTCGGCCAGGCCCGCGTTCATCACGCCGAACTGGTGGCGCTCTGCGCCGGCCACGGGGTTGAGCTGGCGCATGTAACGGCGAATCGCCCAGAAGAAAGCTACCGTGAAGAGCAGCGGCGTCAGCAAGAGCCGCGGCTGGAGCAGCCCGATCAGAACGATCGGCGTCACGAGGCTCATCATCGAGCTGAAGATCAGGCTGACGCCGGGCGAGATCATCGTGCTGAGCTGTCCCATGTCGTTCGTCGTGCGCGCCATGATGTCGCCCACCTGCTGCCGGTTGTGGAAGGTCTGGCTCTTCCCCAGCAGGCTGATCATCAGCTCCTCGCGCGCATCACGCTCCAGCCGCTTGCCCATCATCTCGAAGGCCCAGCTCACCGCCATCAGCAGGATCGCCTGGGTGAGCCGCACGCCGACGGCGAATGACGCGATCCGCAGCAGTCCCGGCGCGCTGCGCTGCGGCGAGAGGAGCAGGTTGAACGCCTGCCCGACCACGACCGCACCGTACGAGAGCATAACCGACTCGCTGATCCCGGTTACGGCGGCGAAGACCGGCAGCCAGGGATAGCGCAGCAGGTGTGAGGTGATCCAGCGGCCCGGCGCTGCGCGGTTATAAACGTACTCTCCCTGAACCGTAAACTCTCGCCTGTTCAATCGCGCCTCCTACAGGTCGTCCACTCCTCGACAACAATAGGCGCCGGTCATAGCCGGCGCCCTTGTCAGGACAGAGTATCACAAAGTCTCGTGAATGATTAGCCCCCGCGTCACTACAGACGATAGAGCATGCGTGTGACATCTACGGTCACGGTACGCACCGCCGCTAGGAAAGGAGGCTTATCCTCGGCCGCGGGGTAGCGACGCCGCGTGGCGGCCTCGTCGGTCCGCCACTGCCTGCGCGACGAAACGGATCGGCCACGCCAGCCAGTGTAAGACGAGCTGTATCCAGGAGCAGAGCTTCAGCATCGGAGTCCAGAGCACGTTGGCCGGGCGTAACCACCGGATACGCGCAAATACGATCGTGAGCACCAAGATCGCCAGGGAGATACCGAACTGCGTAAATTCGCCGATCTCGATCGCGAACTGATCCTCCAGAATCAGCTCCACGCCAATCGCCAGGATCAAGAGATACGCCGTGTGCTGTAAAGCGGGCTCCCAGTCGATCATGCGGCTGAAGATACCGGCCGCGAAACGGATCATCAAGATCGCCAGCATTACCCCCAGCAGCACGACCCAATACCGATCCGACAGCGCGACGGCCGCCACGACGTTGTCGAGGCTGAAGGCAAGATCGGTGAACTCAATCGCGACGACGACTGCCCAGAAGCCTTTGGTGTTGGCGAGACGTTTCGCGGAGGACTGGTCGCCGGTCTCTTCCATGTGCAGATCGGCGAAATAGTTGATCGCGAGATACAAAAGATAGAGGGCGCCAACCAGCCGCAGCCACGGGTTCTCCATCACGTAGCGCGCCAGCGCGAGCATCAAGGACTGGCCGGCATATGCGCCGAGCAGCCCAACTCTCAGGGCCGCGCCGCGCTGCGGCCCCAGCAGCCTGTTCAGCCGGCGTCCCAGCCACCAGAGCGATCCGGGCCAGGGAACGGGCTTATCGTTCGGCAACCGGCGGACCATCGCGCCAAGCACGGCCGCGTTGTCCAGGGACAACACGCCCTCGAGAAAAATCAGCTGCACGATCACCGCTACCAATTGCAGATTCATCGGCCGGAACCCGGGCACTCCATCGCTATGTCCTACGAATACTGCCCCATCGTACCAGATTTGATGCCGCGATGCCCGCGTCGGGCGGGATGTCCGCGCTTCTTGCACGCCGACGTGGCCTGGAGTATAGTGGTCAGCCGTTCCAGCATTATCCGCCGGGAAGACCAGGTACATCGCATCTTCGTGCCGTCCCACCCGCGAGCTGCTTGCTTCGGGCACAGACGGAATGCTTGCCAAGCGCCCGTCCGGGAGGAGGTGATCGCTAAGCTCGTCCGAGGAAGGCAGGAGGGCGTGTTGTCGGAGCGGCGAAATGAGGCCGCGTCATCCCCGTACGTCCCAAGGGAAGTCACACAAGGCGACCAAAGGAGATGCTTCCATGAAGCCTCGATTCAAGGCTTGGCGAACGGCGACGGTGGTTTTGGTTATCGCAGCTTTGTTTATTCCGGGTGCGCAGGCAATGCAGCCCGCCGGAAACATCGTGGCCCCGTTTGACGATGAGGAGAGCGGCTTTGCTCCCTCGGGTGTCTACGATTTCCGCGCCGCTACCTTCGGTACCGGCCTCACCGAGTGCCCGCAGGCCGGACTGCCCAAGGATCAGCCCAAACCTCTTGATCTGCGCGAAAAGGATCGCGTCGAGCAGCTCGGCGACAATGGCAATGACCGGCGGGCGAACCAGGACTATAGCTGTTTGCCGCAAGATGAGACGAGCATCGCCGTTAATCCACGCGAGCCGCGCAACCTCGTCGGCGGAGCTAACGATTACCGTCCGGGGTATGGCGCGTCTGGCTTCTACGCGAGCACCGACAATGGTACCCATTGGTATGACGGCGTCCTGCCCGTCCCAACGCTGCGGAGCGGCGAAGTCTTCGACGGTGGCGGCGACCCGGCGGTTGTCTTCGACCGTGCCGGCGTCGTCTATTACGCAGGCCTCGGCTTCAACCGTACCAACGACACCAATGGGGTCTTCGTCAACCGGTCTACCAACGGCGGCTTTACCTGGAGTCGGCCCTGTGTTCCGTTTGGGTCCGCCACCCCCGCGACCGATCAGAATGCCGTTTGTGGCGGTCTCGGCGATCCGCGCCAGCCAGGCGACGGCGTCGTGAATTTCTACCAGGACGACGACGGCTTGCTCAATGGTAGCGTGCCCACGAATGACAAGGAGTATATCGCTGCGGGTCCGCGACCGAGCGGAACCGCTCCGACGTGCTTCACGCCTATCACCCGTACGCCGACGGCGTGTAACCCCGCGGTTGTCGGCATCGATCGCCTCTATGTGACATGGTCGATCTTCTCGGCCGCCGGCTCAGCCCAGATCTATGTAAGCTACTCCGACGACCAGGCGCGCTCATGGTCGTCTCCGAAGCGGATCAACGGCAGCGCTGCCTTCTGCTCGCCCGGCGGTCGTGCCAACAACGAGTGCGCCGATAACCAAGGCTCGACCCCAACCGTTAGCCCGGTCACCGGCGCCCTGTACGTGTCGTTCATTAACGGAGACACGGAGGATGAGGATCAATACGTCGTCGTCCGCTCGTACGACGGCGGCACTACCTTCCAGGGCCCCTTCTTTGCGACGCCGATCTTCGACGTCAACTATCCGCGACCGGTGAACGGGCGCGCCGACTGCGCAGTTCGTGGCCAGGGAAGCACGCGGGCCGTGCTGACGAACAGCTGCTTCCGGGTGAACTCTTATGGCAGGCTCGTCGTCGACAGGCGGGGCGGCGCCTTCGCGGACGATCTGTACTTGGTCATAGACGACAACCGTAACGGTACGATCGCTAGCTCGAACGTCGACGTCTTTTTCTTCAAGTCGAATGATGGCGGCACGACCTGGATCGGTCCGACGCGGGTCAACGACGATCCTTCGACTGCGCCGGCCGATCGTGATTGCGGTCGCAATACCAACAGCATCCGGGGAGATGCTTCGAAGTGTCCGAAGAATGTTTACGGCAACGACCAGTGGTTTCCCTGGATCGACATCGGCGAGCAGGGTGATCTTAACGTCGTCTTCCACGACCGCCGCCTGGATCTTAACTCGGCCGGCAGTGAGTGGCCCGCGAGCCGCTCGCGGCCCGGCAACTACCTCGCATGGTTCTGGGGTGCACAATGCCGAGTTACGACGCCCGACTCGCGCGAGTGCACGGCTCCCACGGCGACCGTGATCAGCCAGCCGGGCGGTCCGGTCAATCCGGGCGCAGGGCCGGTGCCGGGATCGAGCCAGAGCTCCTTCCCTTTCCGTAACTTCACCATCTCGGACGTGCCTTCCAATCTGGACTACTCGTTCCGGGCGGGCCTCTTCATGGGCGACTATAACAACGTCGCGGTCTCGAGTCGTAGCGATCGTGGAAACGCCGATCGTAGCAACGCCGATCGTGGCGACGCCGGTAGCCAGGCGTACGCCATGTGGACCGATGCCCGCAACGGCCGCTCGTCGAAGGACCAAGCCGGCCGCAACCCGGCCTGCGAGCAATCGGACGTTTTCGTGGACAGCTACGGTGCCCGGAACGGTGGCGGCGCCGATAAGGCCAAGGGAACTGACAGCCTGTTCCTTGTCACTCCATGTCCATCGCAGGCCGCGGATAAGGGCAATCGCGGCCACGGCGACGACCACGGCAGCCATGGTGACGACCACGGCAGCCATGGTGATAATGGTCACGGCCGCGGTGGGAAGTAGGCCGAGATGGATAACGATTGATCACGCTAAGCCGAGTGCGAAGATCCTACCTGCGCACCTGGAGAGGAAGGGGCATGCCCCTTCCTCTCTCAGCTTAATTGCACCTGCTCAGCTGTGGAGGTGCTTGCCCAACGTTCGACATCGCTCCGAGTAGGTAGCGGCGCGTCGAAGCTATGGGCTGGGCCTGAAGCTGTTCAAGATATGCTCAAAGGTCGCCTGGTCGCCGTGCTTGCCTGCGCTAATTGTGAAAGTCTTGCCCCGGCCGTAGAGCGTCGCGGAGGTGCTGGAGGAGATCGTGTCGAAGCAGCGCGTTCCCGAGAGACCGGCGACCGTGACCTGCCGGCAGCGCGTATTGGGAATATCATTGCTCTCGACCTGTGGCGCTCCCTGGCGCACGCTAATGCCGATGCCGGTGCCTCCGGTAGGTGGAGCGAATACAGTGACGAGCGAACCATCCCCATTCATGGCTTCGTCGACACGCCACCCTGCCGGGTATTCAACCGTATAGCCGCCTCGCGGGCTGTGATACGCTTGCCACGATCCATCCGGCGTGTGTGTTGGGCTATCCACCGGTTTCATAGTCACTACCTCAGTTGGAGCGCTCGCCGTGGTATCACCTAGCGGGCGGCTCTCCTCGAAATGGGCCTCCTTGGCGGCCGTCCCTCCCGGGCTCACAGCCGCCACTCCGGTCGAAGCAGCGGCCGGTGTAGGACCGGCCGTGCTCTCTCCGGCTACTCCGCACGCGGCAAGGCTCAGCAGCATAAGCAGTCCCGAGCCATAAAGACATAGCCACTGGACCGAGCGAACGCGTCCATCATCGATCGGCATCCTTTACCTCCAAAGCGGGCCCGGTCGAGACGATAACCTCGAACAAGAGCCTTTCTCTGCAAGGACGCGGCCGGGCTCGCAGGAGTTCCGGTATTGCGCGGCTGCATAATCTGCATCGAGATAGGACCGGAGTGAGGGTCCGGCCTCCACGTGCCATGGTACGATGAAGCGTACGCAAAAGGACAAAGGAGTTTCACGGATGTCCATGCCAAGGTACCCCGCGGATGAGGCGGTCGAAACAACAGGCTATAGCATGCCGCGCCAGTGGTGGCCGGGATATCTGTTGGCGGGCCTGCTGCTGGTAATCGCCGCCCTCGGCGGCGTGATATTTGGTGGTCAGGTCGGCCAGTTCATGCTTGCAGGGATGGAAGTGCTGCCCTTCGCAGTGCTGGCATTCTTTGCCTATCTCGGTGTGCGGCAGATCTGGGCGCGGGTCGTGGCCTTCCTATGGCTTGGCGTGGTACTCCTCGGCCTCGCCGGAGTATCCATGCTGCTCATCCTGAGCACCCGGCTTGTCGCCCTGGGCGCAGTTGGCGGCGCTGCCGATCCATCGAAGCTGGTTGCTGCCATCACCTCTCCCGAATTCCGAGCAGCCGTCGTCTGGATGCTGGTCGGGATTGTGGTAGCCGGCCTACTGCTGGTACCACGCGTGCGGCGCGACGCCGCCCGGCTGCTGACGATCGACCCGCGCTCCTCGGTGCATGCCATCGCGCTATCGGTGGTGGGCGGAGCGACGGTTATGAGCTTTGGCCAGCTGATCGCGTCGCGCGGTATGCCGGCACTGCTCGACATGGTCAAAGTCGTGCCGGACCGGGCCGCGGGCTCGAGTGATGCCGCGCAGCTCCTGCTCATCGTCTACGGCTTCGCCTGGCAGGTGCCTGGGGCGCTTGTCGCAGCCGGTTTTCCGATCGTGCGCACGCTTGGCGCGGCGCTCCAGCGCCTAGGCCTGGTCGTGCCGACGTGGCGCCAGGTCCTGGCCGCGATTGGGCTCGCCTTGCTCATGGTCGCCGGCTCGATGCTGCTCGACAAGGGCATCGGGCAGCTGTGGACCGCCATGGGCTGGCCCCGAACCGACAACGCGGCATTTGAGAAGTTGCTGGGGGCGGCAGTCAGCATTCCCGGCGCCGTGCTCATCGGTATCACTGCCGGCCTCGGCGAAGAGATGGTCGTGCGGGGCGTGCTGCAGCCCAGGCTCGGCATTCTACTCTCGAACCTTTTCTTCGCCAGCCTGCATGCCTTCCAGTATGGCTTTGACGCCCTGCTCAGCGTCTTCGTCGTCGGCCTGATCCTCGGCATCGTGCGTGCGCGGTCGAACACGACGACCTCGAGCATCGTCCACGGCACGTACGATTTCGTCCTGGTTCTCTTTTCGGCGCTGCACCTGTTCCAGTAGCTCGCGCGCCGTCCCTAGCCGGTGGAAGCGGAGGTATCACGCTGCAGATCGAGGTAAGCGAGCTCGTCCGGGCTGAGCTCGACGTCGAGCACCTTGAGCGAGCTGTGGAGCTCCTCGACGGTGTGTGGACCGATGATCGGAATCGTCGGGAACGGCTGCCGGAGCACCCAGGCCAGCGCAATCTGGATCGCGTCGACGCCCTTGTGCCGGCCGAGCTCTTCCGCCCGGCGCAGGCGCTCGAAGTTCGCGTCGTCGTAATAGACGCGCACCATGTCCTTGTTGCTGCGATCCTCGGGCGAGAAACGGCCCGTGAAGAAGCCTGCCGCCTGCGACGACCACGAGATCAAGGGCAGGCGCGTCTTCTGATACCACGCGCGGTCGTCCTCCAGCGTCGTGATGCAGCCGGCCCATCTCGGCTCCTTCGGCCGTGCCAGGGCCAGGTTGGGGCTGGAGGCGGCAAAGCCCTGCAGACCATGCTCGGCCGCGTAGGCGTTTGCCTCGTCGATGCGCGCCGGCCGCCAATTCGAGCCGCCGAAGGCGTGAATTCGGCCGCGCGCCACCTCTTCGTTGAGCGCCTCGACGATCGGTCCAACCGGAACGTTCTCGTCGTCGCGGTGGAGCAGGTAGAGATCGACGTACGGCGTCTGGAGCCGCTCCAGGCTCTCGCCAAGATCGCCGTGAATGACGTCGGGACGAACCCGCGGCCCACTGTTTCCGTAGGGATGGCAGCCTTTGTCGAGGATGACGACATCCTCGCGGGATTGCCGCTCCTGCAGCCAGGCCCCCAGGGCCCGTTCGCACTTGCCATTTCCATAGCCATGCGCGGTGTCGATCAACGTTCCGCCCTGCTCGACGAAAGCGTCGAGCAGGGCAAAGGTGCGAGGCAGATCGTCGGGGGAGAAGATCACCGAGCCCAGCGCGATCCGCGAGACGGGCTTCGAGATATTCGGAAGGCTCAAGTACTCCACGGCGTCTCTATGCTCCTTCGTTGGCCCACCGCAGGCGGGGGTTCCGCTATCTTACCATCAACTCTTCCGAGCGCTGCCACGGTCAACGCCCGGCGATAGCCTGCCCGAGGACTGTCTGCCGGTCGCCGCTGCGCACGAAGCCGAACCACTCGTAAAGCCGCTGCGCGACGTAATTATCGGCCTGCGTGTTGAGCGTCAGGAGCTCGGCGTGATGCGCCGCGCAGTAGTCCACGACCTCGGCCAGCAGTCGGACGCCGATACCACGGCCCTGGTAGGCCGGCGCAACCGCGATACGGACGAGGTGGAAGAGGCGCCCGGCCTGGTGGACGCTTACGAAGGCATAGCCGACGACGTCGGCGCCGAATTCGGCGATCACAAAACAGGGCGACGTCGCCAGTGCGGGCACGAAGATCTCGGTCCCTTTAATCCAGGGCAGCGGGAAGCAGGCGGCGTCCAGGGCCAGCACTGCCGCTAAATCGGAGGGCACCGCGCGGCGCACCCTCACCGCCTGGTTTCCGGTCGCCGGACGGTCGAGGAGGTCTTTTTCGTAGCCCACAACTTCCACCATCGGCCGGTAGCCGAGCTCCAACAGCGGTCGGCGCAGCCACGGCTCGCTCCATTCGTCGAGCGTCACCGCGGCCAGCGTCATCCCTTCGCGGCGGAGCTCCGCGTACAGTGCGCCCATGAGCTCGCGCAGCCCGTCGGCAACCAGGACCTGGCCATGGAGCAGGATCGTTCGCAGCCAGGCCACCGGCCGGGTTCGCCAGCCGAAGCTCATCACACCGCAAAGGCGCCCGTCGATCTCGATCAACGCTGTCGGATCAGTTGCAAAGAGCTCGGAGAGCTCGTCCACGCCACTCGTCAGAAACCGGTGCTCCGCGGTGTGGACGAGGCGCGTGAGGCGCGGGCGGTCATCCGCCGTCACGCGTCGTGCGACGATCGGCTCCGAGCTCACCTTCCGGCGGAAGAACGACATACTAGTCCGCTCCCGGTAGCCCGACCAAGCAGCCGGACAGCGTCGAGACCCCCTACCCCCGGCCATCGGCTGCCAGACTCAATATGGCCGTGGACACTGCCGGGTTTTCAGCGCATCTTCGCCGAGCAGGCCAAGCCGGATGGGGCCGTTGCCCTCTTGCTCGAAGCGAAAGTTCGTAAAATATTGTACGCGTGTTGGCCGGCCGTCGAGCGTTTCGACGAAGACCTCGGATAGGGGCGGCCCAAAAAAGATTTCGCCATGCGTCTCCCAGAGCGCGCGAAACGGGGCACCAAGTGTATGGCCGGTCTGCGGGAAGTAGCGTACACCCGGCGCTCCCGGATCGGCAACCCGCTCGAGCGCGCGGCCCGCCAGTGCCTGCTGGCCGAGTGGGGTTAGGTGGACGCGATCCAGGTACACTTCAGGTGTCTGCCCTTCCGCCCAGTCGAGATCGATCGGTTTGACGTGCTCGCTCTCGTTGAGCTCGAAGCGGGCGCGCTGGAAGTACTGCACCAGCTTGCCGGAGGGATCGCGGTAGGCCAGCGTGATCGGCCGTCCGAAGACCGCCTCGCCGCCGAAGAAGTTCCAGAAATGCATGAACGAGCCGCTTAGCACCATTCCGTCGTCGAAGACGATTGGCTTTTCGCGCGGGTCCACGACCCGCGGCGGCGCGACGGTCAGCGCATAGGAGCTGGCAACCAGGCTGGGGAGCGCCGGAACGCGGTTGGCCCGAAACGGGCCGATCGCGGGCTTGGCCGTTCCATCCAGCCGGTAGAGTCCATAATGTCCGTTCTCGTCGGCCCCATACGAGAGCAGCGGCGGCGGGTCCTGATACCACCAGCTCAGCATGCCGATCAGACCGGGGCTCGTGCTTATCTGATTGGCCTTCCGGTAGAGATAGAGCTGGCTCGGCTCGTCAAAGTAGGGGCCGCGGCAATCCGGACCCGTCGGCCAGCCGAACTCTTCGAGCAGCAGCGGTTTCGAGGTGCGCGAGCGGGCTTCGGCGAGCATGGGTGCGAAGCGGGCCGCGTCGTAGCCGTGGAAGCTGACGATATCGCTGATCGACGCGATCGTCCGGCCGTCGGGCGCCGGCTGCCACAGGCTTTCTAGCTTGCCCACGCCGATCGTCAAAGGATGGTGACGATCGATGGCGCGGGTTGCATCCGCCATCCGTCCGAGCCAATCGACAAACTGCGCGGCCTGACCACCTTGCCAGATCGGATAGTTGTCGGGCTCGTTGTGCAGATCCCAGGCCAGCACTCGGTCGTCGTCCTTGAAGGCGTCGACGATCGTACGGAGGTATTTCAGATCGTACTGCTCTTCGACCGTGCCGGCGGCCGGAATCGTAAAGTGCCAATCGAAGAGCGTCACGATCACTTTCAGCTGCTGCTGGCCAGCAAGCTGCACGAACTGGCGCAGACGGTCGAGCATCTCCGGCCTCACATTGCCCCGGTCGTCGGTCCAACCCTCGACCTGCCGGTAGGGCACGAGCGCGCGCACGACGTTGATCCCCAGCTCCCGGCGCGCCCGTGCCAGTTCCTGTGCGACGGCGGGTCCGTCCCATTCGAGCCACATCAGGCCCCAGGGATGGGCCGCCGGATAGTAGTTCATGCCTTTGAGTGTAACCGGGTGTCCTTGCTGCACCAGCTTGTCGCCCTGCACTTCGACGAAGCCGGGCTGCGCCGGGCGGGGTGTAAGTGCGGTCTGCACCTCGAGGTCGAGCAACCCCTGCAGGATTGGCGATGTCGGGGTCTGCGTGCTGTGGTCTTCCAGCCGGGCGCGCTCGAACCACTGCGTCAAAACCCGGTCGCCCGAGCTATTGACCTCGAAGGCCGGCTCGTCCAGCGGCAGGCCGAAGAGCGCGAGACTTTCGCTTTCCGAGATAAGTACAACCAGAGAAGTATTGCATCTTTACCATATTCCAGGTATACTGTTCTCCAACGTAATGGAGAATAGTATGC
>JBBSGA010000106.1:0-17448 GCA_038254585.1 Chloroflexales bacterium
CTCGCTAGTTCGAAACTATGCACTTTAGTGCAAGACTTTAGTTGCTACTCACGTCCGCCTGTGAGGTCGTCGGAGCGCTCTTTGGAATACCATTGCCTCCGTCGAACCAGGGGTTCCTCGCTCGTGCAATGCACGAGCGAGCCTTTCAGTCCGGTCCAAACCTCTGCACTTTCAGTGCAGAGTCGTTTAGTTTGCCGGGCACCGGCCATGTTGGCCACCACGTGCTATTCTAGGCGACGTCCGTGCGACACCAGCCAGACGAAACGATATGGCGTGATGATCAGGTCGGTCTCCAGGCTAAGCGTTTCGCCTGTCACGAGATCGGCAAAAGCGTAGCCGGGTCCATAGAGCCGGACCAGATTGCCCGCGATGCGCTGCTCGCGCTCGGCGTCGAGGCGTTTCAGCGCGGGCGTCCGCTCGACCCACATTCGAGCTGTCATTTCCAGGATGTTTTCGAGATGATAGAAGAAGTCATACTGCTGCCCATAGAGCAGGAGCAAAGGGGCGAACAACCGCTCGAAGTATGTTTCCAGGCGTGCCTCGAAGCTGTACCAGAGCGCAGCGTGCCCCTCGGCATGGAAGTATCGCTCGATGCGCGGGCGAAGGCGTGTCAGGCTGATTTGGGCTTGTCGTTCCATGAAGTTGTGTCCCCCGAGCGTGACATGGCGCCAACTTTATCCAACAAGCTCCAGGAATTCAAGCGACGGGGGCACATGCGTCTGGCCATCGCCTCTCGGTCCCACCCGTCCGGTGAAGGGCCACCACGCGTCACGATCGAACGAGGCCTTGTTCGGCCACCGGCCAAGGACCGATTAATGGCGCAAAAAGGCCGAGGGCCGCGCGTGCCCTCGGCCTCCGCTTACGCGCCTGCTACTTGCCTAGGTAGCGGCTCGCCAGAAAAGCGGCGGCACCCGCGAGCGCCAGCTTGCCGCCAGTGCTTGCCAAGGGCGAGTTCGCGCCGACCAGCTGCGTCATCAGATCTGGGTCCTGCTGGTGAGCTTGGGCAGCCATACGGCTGAGCTGCTGGGGCTGCGCCGCGCTGTTGAGGTCCATGCCTTGGGGATACCCCTGGAAGGGACGGCTCTGGTCCTGGTGCGCCTGCTGGAATTGCTGTGCCAGCTGCTGGCGATCCTGTTCCGGAAGTTGTCCAAAGGCCTGTTGGTGCGCCGCCTCCACGTCCTGCGGACTGGCCTGGCTCATAAGCTCACGGTAGCGCTGGGCTGCCTCCTGGTCGGAAATCGAGTTCGGGTCTTGCTGGTAGCGCTGCGAAAAGTTTTGGTAATCCTGTTGCCGCTGCGGATTCTGGCCCAAAAATTGACTTAAGCGATCCATCATGGTGATAGTCCCTCCATCCTAATCGTGTGGACAGCCTCGGCTCCCCACACAATACCACCCGATTCATAGCAGGTACCGGACCAGCGCACACCTGGTCGGATCGCGTCGGTGACACAGCGACGCACGAGTCGCTTTCCTCGACTCGTGCGTCGCTGTATCTGTATTCAGGTCGAAGATCGGCTAGCGGGCAGTGCGCTCCCTACGCAGCAGTGACGAGCCCGCGGCGAGTGTTGCAAGTGCGCCGAGCAGCAGAAGCCATACGTAGGAGGTGTTGCCGGTGTTAGGCAGGGTGGACGGAGCGGGTGCAGTTTGCGGAGCGCTAATGGCAATCGCATTCGGGATCACGCCACAGGCGATCCGTGCGCCGCTATTGCCCGCCGGATCGGTCTTGTAGTCGTCGGCACTGGCGTGGATCACGAGCGAGCTGCCATCGGCATCGTAGAGCGAGTTCGGGACACCTCCCAGGAGCGACACCATCGTGTCCTTGTAGTCATAGGTGCCCGTCCCGTCGGCGTTGACTGTCAGATTGGACAGATCGCCGGCATGGGGTCCGTCCGGATTCTCGAGACCATGCTTCTTGTTCATGGGGTTGAAATGCGGCCCCGCGGCGGCAAAGTCAGGCGAGCACGATCCGACGGCGTGGATGTGTATGCCATGGACCCCGGGTGGAAGATTATTGAGCGTGCCCTTGAGGTGAACTGCATCCCCTTCCTGCATCAGCATGATCGTTCCAACGCTGGCGCCGCTCGCGTTCTTGAGCTCGACGGTCGCCTGGCGCGTGACCTGCCCCTGCGCATAGCTGCGCGCTCCACTTGCCGCGAAGATGACCAATAGAACAACCCCCGCAAGTCGCTTCATAACCTTCCCGTCCTTCCATATACGATACGATCGCCGGTTGGACCGGCCCCTTTCCAGGACGCTTAACGCCGGTACGCTAGCACACACGTCAAGCCGCTCGCACGAGACTTTGAACGCCCGCCGTGCCGTTTGGACCGTCCCATGATCACCCGATATCCTCGCATTCCCAGTGATCGCCCATCGTGCGCCGCCCGCCACCTTCCGGGTTACGCCGGGCCCGCTCAAGACGCCCTCCCGCAGCCGGACGCCGAGGCCCGGGCCTTCGGGCATTGCAAAGTGCCCGTCTTCCACCCGAGGAGCAGGGGCGCAATCGTGCCGTGGAGTGCTCCGACGGCTCCCGGCACCTTGTCCACTGTCTCACCTGTGCCGATCAGCCCGGTGTCGCTGTGAACGCGCACGACAAGCAGGCGGGGATAGGCCTCGAAGCGCAGGCTTTCGATCTCCGTGATGCGCATCCCGTCCTCCAGGTGCTGAGGCTTAGCTCAGGTTGTAGTGCGGTTTGAGCGAGCTCGGATCGATCTCGTCGTCAGGACGCTGGTACCGGTTGTCGGTCGAAATGCGTAGACGGTCGCTCGAAAGGTTCGGCAGCGCCTTGTGAATCGTATGCGAGTGAAAGAAGAGCGCATCTCCGGCCGCGTAGTCCGCGGTATGCCACTCCGCCTGAGCCTCGTCGACCGGAACGCCTCGACCGCCGACTGCCCCGGCATGGGCCACCGTGTGCTCGACGAAGCCGCGCCGATGCGATCCTGGCCAGACCGCCAGCCCGCCGAGGGCGATCGGGCACTCGCCCAGCGGAACCCAGACCGAGTAGGTCGAAACTGTGCCGCGAATGTAAAAGAAATCCTGGTGCGGGGGCGTAGTGGCCCCCATATTGTGTGGAAACGTGATGCGGCCGATCCGCCGGGGATGAGCCAGCACATTGTCGCCGAGAAGCTTCTGCGCGATCTCCATCGACGCCGGATGGTTGGGGAAGTCGTAGAAGCGCGGCAGCTTCAACACGCGCCGGTAGACTGCCATATACTCCGGCTTGCCCTCGGTCAGGGGCTCGACGCCGGGAGCCACGATCGCATCCATCAGATCGTGCGATCGATCGAGCCAGCCTGCCTCGGCGCACAGCTCGAGCACGTCCCGGCGTACTGCCAGGACGTCCTCCGGCGGGATGAGCCCGCGGAAAAAGAGATAGCTCTTTCGCTCCATAGTCTCACGGAGCTCCTGCGCACCCGACTCCGGATCGGATTCATGAAAAGGCTGGTAGGTAGAGCCCGTCACTTCAGCTTCTGACATAATTCTCTCCATTCCGCTCAAGCGTTCTCGCCTAGTTCCGGGTCGATGCCATGCTCTTGGCTGCTGACAGTATCCCACGTTCCGCGATATAGCGTCGCGCTTTTGACGGTAGCCGCGGCGATTGTTAGGATGCTCTTCCGGCTCCGCAACGTCGCTCGGTCGAAATCGCTCAGAGAGATAACCCATGGCTTGCAGAGTGGCTGCGATGATGGGATATCCAGAGACAGCCGGCTATCAGGAGGTGTCCACCATGGAGCGAAAGCGGCGCTTGCCGGCCCGCGTCGGCGTATTCGGCATTGGCCTCGCGGCATACTGGCCGCAGTTCGAGGGGCTCCGCGAGCGACTGGAGGGCTACCAGCGCCATGTCGAAGATCGCCTGCGATCGTCGGGCTGTGACGTCGTCTCTGCTGGCCTCGTGGATACTGCGCCCATTGCGCAGGCCGCGGGAGACCTCTTTGCGCGCGAAAATGTCGACCTCCTGATCTGCTATGTCGGCACCTACGCGACCTCCTCGCAAGTGCTGCCTGCTGTCCAGCGGCACCGGGCTCCTGTGCTCGTTCTCAACCTCCAGCCCACACCGGCACTGGACTATGAGAACGTCGACACGGGAGAGTGGCTCGCCACCTGTTGTGCTTGCTGTGTGCCGGAGATCGCGGGCGCCTTCGCACGCGCCCGGATCGCCTTCAACGTCGTCTCGGGCATGCTCTATGACGACCCGCGTGCATGGAGCGAGATCGACGAGTGGGTGGCAGCGGCCGGGGTCAAACGCAGCCTGAGCTACGGCCGCACAGGTTTCCTCGGCCACACCTATCCCGGCATGCTCGACATGTACTCCGATTTCACCATGCATCAGGCGCAGCTGGGGATGCATGTCGAGCTGCTCGAAATGGACGATCTGCAAGCTCGCGTCGATGCTGCAACACCTATGGAGCTGGCGGCGAAAAAGGACGAGATTCGCTCGATCTTCGACATCGCGGAGCCCGGACAGGACAAGATCTCACAGCCGATCACGGACGCGGCCTTCGACTGGTCGGCACAGGTCGCCTGTGGCCTCGATCGCCTCGTGGACGATTTTGCGCTCGACGGCCTGACCTATTACTACCGTGGCCTCGACGGTAACCAGAACGAGCAGATCGCGGCCGGCCTGATCGTCGGGAGCTCACTTCTGACGGCACGCGGTATCCCGGCCGCCGGTGAAGGCGACCTCAAGACCTGCATGGCGATGATGATCATGGACCGCTTCGAGGCGGGCGGCTCGTATACCGAGTTTTATGCGATGGACTTCGTGGACCAGTTCCTCCTGATGGGCCATGACGGGCCCGGCCATCTAGCGATCAGCGATGCCCGCCCGGTGCTGCGTGGCCTCGGTCTCTACCATGGCAAACGCGGCTTCGGTATCTCGGTCGAGTTCAAGGTCAAGACCGGGCCGGTAACTATTCTGGGCATGACCCAGACGGTGGATGGGCGGCTGAAGATGCTCGCGGCGGAGGGCGAGTCGCTGCCGGGGCCGATCATGCGTATCGGCAACACCAACTCGCGCCTGCGCTTCGGCTGCGGCCCGGCCGAATTCATGGACCGCTGGTGCGCCGCTGGACCGACGCACCACGTTGCGCTCGGGGTGGGGCATCATGCGCGCAAGCTCCGCAAGCTTGCCCGGCTGCTCGACCTCGAACTGTGTGTTTTGGAATAGGTCTGCCGGCCGCCCTGGGCCGCATACGAGGAGAATGTCATGGAACGCATCTGCTTTCTGCTTCAAGTCCGGCCGGAACGTCTGGCGGAGTACAAGGAGCGCCATCGCGCGGTGTGGCCCGAGATGCTCGCGGCGCTACGTGAGACGGGCTGGCATAACTACTCGATCTTCCTACGCGACGACGGCCTGCTCGTCGGGTACTTCGAGACGCCCGACTATCAGGCCGCCCTCGCCGGCATGGCCGAGCGCGACGTCAACGAGCGCTGGCAGCGCAAGATGGCCCCGTTCTTCGTCGACCTCGAAGGACGCCGGCCCGACGAGGGCTTCCTGCGCCTCGAGCAAATCTTCTACCTTGCCTAGCGGATAGCCGGCCCTCTTTCAAGGCTTCGCGAAGCTCGCAACCGCGGGAAAGAGCTCGCCCTCGAAGCGGGCCCCCTCTTGCAGTTCGAGCGGATCGGTAACCACGTGCCGCCGCGAGGCGTAGGTCGTAGCGGTGTCGATGAAGATCACGACGTGTGCCACGCGCGGCTCATCCGTATTGTTGGGCGTCGCCATGTGAGCGCAGCGCGCGTGGTGAAAGGTGCAGTCGCCGGCGCGCAGCGGGATCGTCACGCGCGATGCCCACCGCAGCTCCGGGCGCATCCCGAAGAGGCTGCCGGCATCGGTCAGATCCTGCGCGGTCAGGTCCGTCTCGGCCTGTGATCCGGGAATGAAGGTCATGCAGCCCCGCTCGACGGGCACGTCGCAGAGGGCGACCCAGGCCGAGAGCGCATGCCGGCAGTTAGCGTGTGGCCAGTAGGGCTGATCCTGGTGGAACTCAGTCGGAGCATTGTTGTGCGGCTGCTTGATCAAGATCTGATCGTGCCACAGGCGCAGAGGAACGCCGGCCAACCGCTCCGCGACTGCGCCGACGTTTGGGTGAAGCGTTAGCTGCTTCATCCGGTCGTCTTCGCGCCATACATTCACAAGCTGCGTGAAGATGTCCTTCGCCGCGCCTTGCGCGTAGCTCCGGAGGCGCGGCACAAGGTCGAGCGCGGCCGCACGGAACTCCGCTGCCTCCGCTTTCGAGATGATGCCTGGGATGTGCACGAATCCCCGCGTGCGGTAGCTTTGGATCGCCTCATCGGAGAGGGTGTCGGACGTCGTGGGGTAGGATGTCTCGCTCATCTTTTTGTCTCCTTGCATGCCGAAGTATAGACTACTGCATCCCGGACGCTCCGTGAAGCCTCGGACTGCCCACTATTGACACCTGAGCCTGCGTCGATTATCTTCAGACAACACAGTTAAACCTTATCGCGTTGTCCCTTCTTATTACGTTGGCGCTAATCGGATTCTTCCAGTTGACCCTGTCCCCGGCACGGCGTTCAAGACAGGCGGTGCGCCATTGGGTCGCCTATGAGTATTTCTTCCGCTCGGAAAGGAGTTGTACATGTAGCATTGCCTACCGCTCCGGTCGCTAAATGACGATTCGCGGGCCTACTGCGCCGAATGCGAAAGAGTTGGTCACGACTCGAAGGGCCGAGCTTCACTGCGGCTATTCTATGGAGCAACACTATGCCACGTACAGGTAGAGGAAAAGGCTACGGCAAGCAGGTTTCCCGGCGAGACTTTTTGCGCCTGAGCGGTCTCGCGACTGCCGGGACGATTGTGGCGGCTTGCGGCGCCCAGGCGCCCGTGACTCCCGCAGCGGCGACGACACAACCGGAGACCGTGGTCGTCGCTACCCCGGTCCCCGCCGTAACCGCTGCCGCGGCGATGACCGAAGCCCCTGCCGTAACCGCTGCCGGGGCTATAACCGAAGTCCCTGCCGCTACGGAGGCCGCTGCAGCCGCCACGACGGCAACTGGCGCCGCGACTCCGACGCGCGCCGTCCCAAGAGGACGGGCCGTACAGATGCCCAGACAGAAAAGCTTCATCCTTATGTTCACGGCGACCGAGGCCGGCATCGGCAACCCATATGCCGCCGGCTATACTCACCAGCGTGGCCACGCGGCGCTGATGGAGCCTCTATACTTCTACTCGGCGTTCGCGAAAGAGCCCAATATCCCCTGGCTGGCCGTGAGCCACGAGTACAGCAAGGACTTCAAAGAGGTAACAATCAAGCTCCGGAGCGGTGTGGAATGGAGTGATGGGCAGCCTTTCACCGCCAAGGACGTGGCCTTCACGCTCAACATGCTGCGCCAGAACGACAAGCTGGCGTACGGCTCCGACATGAAGACGTGGGTCAAGTACGCGACCAACGTGGATGATGCGACCGTCAAGATCACCTTTACGCAGGCCGCGCCGCGCTTCGTCTATGATTTCCTGAACAGCAAATTCGACACCGGCATCTACCTCGTTCCCGAGCACATTTTCAAGGATGTCAAAGACGTCTCGACCTTCCTCTACTACGATCCGGCCAAGGGCTGGCCCGTGCACACCGGCCCGTACAAGATCGTCGACTGGACGCCGCAACAGGAGCTGATGGATCTGCGCAAAGATTGGTGGGCTGCCAAGACCGGCTTTGCCAAGCTGCCCGACGTCGAACGTATCATCTCAGTGCCCATCCCGGACGACACCGGCATGGCCCAGGCAGCCATCAACAACGAGCTCGATACCACCTTTGCCTTGTCACCTCAGCTCATGAAAACCGTCATTGACAAGAATCCCAAGATTATCACGCACTCGGGGCGCGAGAAGCCCTACGGCTACGTCGACTGGTGGCCCCAATCGTTGTGGATTAACTGCATGGCGCCGCCGTACGACGACGTCGAGGTGCGTTGGGCGGTGAACCACGCTATCAACCGGCAACAGCTGATCGACATTGGTCAAGATGGAGCCGGCAAGATAGCGGAGCTGCCGTTCCCGGAGTTTCCGTCGCTCCAGAAGTACTTCGAGGCTGCCAAGCCTCTGCTGCAGAAGTATCGCGTCAACGACTACGATCCGAGCAAGACCGACGCAATTATGACCAAGAAGGGGTTCACGAAGGATAGCGAGGGCTTGTGGGCCGCTAAGGACGGCAGCCGGCCCGATGCCAAGATCTACGGCTTTCCCTTCCTGGCCGATTATGGCCCCATCCTCGGCGAGCAGCTGCACAACGCGGGCTTTGATTCCGGCTTCGAGGCGCCGCCTGATTCCTCCGACCGGATGGCAAGTGGAACTGCGAAATTCTTTCTTTTCGGGAACGGCGCCGCGATCGCCGACGTCTACCCGACGCTCGAAACGTATTACCACAGCCGGCACAGCCGACCAATTGGTACAACTGGCGGCATCACCCCGCGGTGGAAGAACGCCGACTTCGACAAGGCTGTCGACGATCTCTCGGTCCTCCCCGTCGGGGATGACAAAGGCATCCCGCTCTACCTCAAGGCCTTGGAGATCCTGCTCCGAGAGCTGCCCGCTATCCCGCTCATGCAGTTCTATCACCGCATCGCCTATAACACGACCTATTGGACGAACTGGCCGACCCGGGACAACCCCTCTGTCAACTGCGCCTTTTGGCACCAGACGTTCCCTCTGATCCTGCATCATCTGAAGGCGGTTTCCTGATCTGGGGACGGCGCGCGATGCATGCCGAATTCGGCATGCATCGCGCGCCGTCCCCAGATCAGGAAACCGCCTTCAGATGATGCAGGATCAGAGGGAACGTCTGGTGCCAAAAGGCGCAGTTGACAGAGGGGTTGTCCCGGGTCGGCCAGTTCGTCCAATAGGTCGTGTTATAGGCGATGCGGTGATAGAACTGCATGAGCGGGATAGCGGGCAGCTCTCGGAGCAGGATCTCCAAGGCCTTGAGGTAGAGCGGGATGCCTTTGTCATCCCCGACGGGGAGGACCGAGAGATCGTCGACAGCCTTGTCGAAGTCGGCGTTCTTCCACCGCGGGGTGATGCCGCCAGTTGTACCAATTGGTCGGCTGTGCCGGCTGTGGTAATACGTTTCGAGCGTCGGGTAGACGTCGGCGATCGCGGCGCCGTTCCCGAAAAGAAAGAATTTCGCAGTTCCACTTGCCATCCGGTCGGAGGAATCAGGCGGCGCCTCGAAGCCGGAATCAAAGCCCGCGTTGTGCAGCTGCTCGCCGAGGATGGGGCCATAATCGGCCAGGAAGGGAAAGCCGTAGATCTTGGCATCGGGCCGGCTGCCGTCCTTAGCGGCCCACAAGCCCTCGCTATCCTTCGTGAACCCCTTCTTGGTCATAATTGCGTCGGTCTTGCTCGGATCGTAGTCGTTGACGCGATACTTCTGCAGCAGAGGCTTGGCAGCCTCGAAGTACTTCTGGAGCGACGGAAACTCCGGGAACGGCAGCTCCGCTATCTTGCCGGCTCCATCTTGACCAATGTCGATCAGCTGTTGCCGGTTGATAGCGTGGTTCACCGCCCAACGCACCTCGACGTCGTCGTACGGCGGCGCCATGCAGTTAATCCACAACGATTGGGGCCACCAGTCGACGTAGCCGTAGGGCTTCTCGCGCCCCGAGTGCGTGATAATCTTGGGATTCTTGTCAATGACGGTTTTCATGAGCTGAGGTGACAAGGCAAAGGTGGTATCGAGCTCGTTGTTGATGGCTGCCTGGGCCATGCCGGTGTCGTCCGGGATGGGCACTGAGATGATACGTTCGACGTCGGGCAGCTTGGCAAAGCCGGTCTTGGCAGCCCACCAATCTTTGCGCAGATCCATCAGCTCCTGTTGCGGCGTCCAGTCGACGATCTTGTACGGGCCGGTGTGCACGGGCCAGCCCTTGGCCGGATCGTAGTAGAGGAAGGTCGAGACGTCTTTGACATCCTTGAAAATGTGCTCGGGAACGAGGTAGATGCCGGTGTCGAATTTGCTGTTCAGGAAATCATAGACGAAGCGCGGCGCGGCCTGCGTAAAGGTGATCTTGACGGTCGCATCATCCACGTTGGTCGCGTACTTGACCCACGTCTTCATGTCGGAGCCGTACGCCAGCTTGTCGTTCTGGCGCAGCATGTTGAGCGTGAAGGCCACGTCCTTGGCGGTGAAAGGCTGCCCATCACTCCATTCCACACCGCTCCGGAGCTTGATTGTTACCTCTTTGAAGTCCTTGCTGTACTCGTGGCTCACGGCCAGCCAGGGGATATTGGGCTCTTTCGCGAACGCCGAGTAGAAGTATAGAGGCTCCATCAGCGCCGCGTGGCCACGCTGGTGAGTATAGCCGGCGGCATATGGGTTGCCGATGCCGGCCTCGGTCGCCGTGAACATAAGGATGAAGCTTTTCTGTCTGGGCATCTGTACGGCCCGTCCTCTTGGGACGGCGCGCGTCGGAGTCGCGGCGCCAGTTGCCGTCGTGGCGGCTGCAGCGGCCTCCGTAGCGGCAGGGACTTCGGTTATAGCCCCGGCAGCGGTTACGGCAGGGGCTTCGGTCATCGCCGCGGCAGCGGTTACGGCGGGGACCGGGGTAGCGACGACCACGGTCTCCGGTTGTGTCGTCGCCGCTGCGGGAGTCACGGGCGCCTGGGCGCCGCAAGCCGCCACAATCGTCCCGGCAGTCGCGAGACCGCTCAGGCGCAAAAAGTCTCGCCGGGAAACCTGCTTGCCGTAGCCTTTTCCTCTACCTGTACGTGGCATAGTGTTGCTCCATAGAATAGCCGCAGTGAAGCTCGGCCCTTCGAGTCGTGACCAACTCTTTCGCATTCGGCGCAGTAGGCCCGCGAATCGTCATTTAGCGACCGGAGCGGTAGGCAATGCTACATGTACAACTCCTTTCCGAGCGGAAGAAATACTCATAGGCGACCCAATGGCGCACCGCCTGTCTTGAACGCCGTGCCGGGGACAGGGTCAACTGGAAGAATCCGATTAGCGCCAACGTAATAAGAAGGGACAACGCGATAAGGTTTAACTGTGTTGTCTGAAGATAATCGACGCAGGCTCAGGTGTCAATAGTGGGCAGTCCGAGGCTTCACGGAGCGTCCGGGATGCAGTAGTCTATACTTCGGCATGCAAGGAGACAAAAAGATGAGCGAGACATCCTACCCCACGACGTCCGACACCCTCTCCGATGAGGCGATCCAAAGCTACCGCACGCGGGGATTCGTGCACATCCCAGGCATCATCTCGAAAGCGGAGGCAGCGGAGTTCCGTGCGGCCGCGCTCGACCTTGTGCCGCGCCTCCGGAGCTACGCGCAAGGCGCGGCGAAGGACATCTTCACGCAGCTTGTGAATGTATGGCGCGAAGACGACCGGATGAAGCAGCTAACGCTTCACCCAAACGTCGGCGCAGTCGCGGAGCGGTTGGCCGGCGTTCCTCTGCGCCTGTGGCACGATCAGATCTTGATCAAGCAGCCGCACAACAATGCTCCGACTGAGTTCCACCAGGATCAGCCCTACTGGCCACACGCTAACTGCCGGCATGCGCTCTCGGCCTGGGTCGCCCTCTGCGACGTGCCCGTCGAGCGGGGCTGCATGACCTTCATTCCCGGATCACAGGCCGAGACGGACCTGACCGCGCAGGATCTGACCGATGCCGGCAGCCTCTTCGGGATGCGCCCGGAGCTGCGGTGGGCATCGCGCGTGACGATCCCGCTGCGCGCCGGCGACTGCACCTTTCACCACGCGCGCTGCGCTCACATGGCGACGCCCAACAATACGGATGAGCCGCGCGTGGCACACGTCGTGATCTTCATCGACACCGCTACGACCTACGCCTCGCGGCGGCACGTGGTTACCGATCCGCTCGAACTGCAAGAGGGGGCCCGCTTCGAGGGCGAGCTCTTTCCCGCGGTTGCGAGCTTCGCGAAGCCTTGAAAGAGGGCCGGCTATCCGCTAGGCAAGGTAGAAGATTTGCTCGAGGCGCAGGAAGCCCTCGTCGGGCCGGCGTCCTTCGAGGTCGACGAAGAACGGGGCCATCTTGCGCTGCCAGCGCTCGTTGACGTCGCGCTCGGCCATGCCGGCGAGGGCGGCCTGATAGTCGGGCGTCTCGAAGTACCCGACGAGCAGGCCGTCGTCGCGTAGGAAGATCGAGTAGTTATGCCAGCCCGTCTCACGTAGCGCCGCGAGCATCTCGGGCCACACCGCGCGATGGCGCTCCTTGTACTCCGCCAGACGTTCCGGCCGGACTTGAAGCAGAAAGCAGATGCGTTCCATGACATTCTCCTCGTATGCGGCCCAGGGCGGCCGGCAGACCTATTCCAAAACACACAGTTCGAGGTCGAGCAGCCGGGCAAGCTTGCGGAGCTTGCGCGCATGATGCCCCACCCCGAGCGCAACGTGGTGCGTCGGTCCAGCGGCGCACCAGCGGTCCATGAATTCGGCCGGGCCGCAGCCGAAGCGCAGGCGCGAGTTGGTGTTGCCGATACGCATGATCGGCCCCGGCAGCGACTCGCCCTCCGCCGCGAGCATCTTCAGCCGCCCATCCACCGTCTGGGTCATGCCCAGAATAGTTACCGGCCCGGTCTTGACCTTGAACTCGACCGAGATACCGAAGCCGCGTTTGCCATGGTAGAGACCGAGGCCACGCAGCACCGGGCGGGCATCGCTGATCGCTAGATGGCCGGGCCCGTCATGGCCCATCAGGAGGAACTGGTCCACGAAGTCCATCGCATAAAACTCGGTATACGAGCCGCCCGCCTCGAAGCGGTCCATGATCATCATCGCCATGCAGGTCTTGAGGTCGCCTTCACCGGCGGCCGGGATACCGCGTGCCGTCAGAAGTGAGCTCCCGACGATCAGGCCGGCCGCGATCTGCTCGTTCTGGTTACCGTCGAGGCCACGGTAGTAATAGGTCAGGCCGTCGAGCGCAAAATCGTCCACGAGGCGATCGAGGCCACAGGCGACCTGTGCCGACCAGTCGAAGGCCGCGTCCGTGATCGGCTGTGAGATCTTGTCCTGTCCGGGCTCCGCGATGTCGAAGATCGAGCGAATCTCGTCCTTTTTCGCCGCCAGCTCCATAGGTGTTGCAGCATCGACGCGAGCTTGCAGATCGTCCATTTCGAGCAGCTCGACATGCATCCCCAGCTGCGCCTGATGCATGGTGAAATCGGAGTACATGTCGAGCATGCCGGGATAGGTGTGGCCGAGGAAACCTGTGCGGCCGTAGCTCAGGCTGCGTTTGACCCCGGCCGCTGCCACCCACTCGTCGATCTCGCTCCATGCACGCGGGTCGTCATAGAGCATGCCCGAGACGACGTTGAAGGCGATCCGGGCGCGTGCGAAGGCGCCCGCGATCTCCGGCACACAGCAAGCACAACAGGTGGCGAGCCACTCTCCCGTGTCGACGTTCTCATAGTCCAGTGCCGGTGTGGGCTGGAGGTTGAGAACGAGCACAGGAGCCCGGTGCCGCTGGACAGCAGGCAGCACTTGCGAGGAGGTCGCGTAGGTGCCGACATAGCAGATCAGGAGGTCGACATTTTCGCGCGCAAAGAGGTCTCCCGCGGCCTGCGCAATGGGCGCAGTATCCACGAGGCCAGCAGAGACGACGTCACAGCCCGACGATCGCAGGCGATCTTCGACATGGCGCTGGTAGCCCTCCAGTCGCTCGCGGAGCCCCTCGAACTGCGGCCAGTATGCCGCGAGGCCAATGCCGAATACGCCGACGCGGGCCGGCAAGCGCCGCTTTCGCTCCATGGTGGACACCTCCTGATAGCCGGCTGTCTCTGGATATCCCATCATCGCAGCCACTCTGCAAGCCATGGGTTATCTCTCTGAGCGATTTCGACCGAGCGACGTTGCGGAGCCGGAAGAGCATCCTAACAATCGCCGCGGCTACCGTCAAAAGCGCGACGCTATATCGCGGAACGTGGGATACTGTCAGCAGCCAAGAGCATGGCATCGACCCGGAACTAGGCGAGAACGCTTGAGCGGAATGGAGAGAATTATGTCAGAAGCTGAAGTGACGGGCTCTACCTACCAGCCTTTTCATGAATCCGATCCGGAGTCGGGTGCGCAGGAGCTCCGTGAGACTATGGAGCGAAAGAGCTATCTCTTTTTCCGCGGGCTCATCCCGCCGGAGGACGTCCTGGCAGTACGCCGGGACGTGCTCGAGCTGTGCGCCGAGGCAGGCTGGCTCGATCGATCGCACGATCTGATGGATGCGATCGTGGCTCCCGGCGTCGAGCCCCTGACCGAGGGCAAGCCGGAGTATATGGCAGTCTACCGGCGCGTGTTGAAGCTGCCGCGCTTCTACGACTTCCCCAACCATCCGGCGTCGATGGAGATCGCGCAGAAGCTTCTCGGCGACAATGTGCTGGCTCATCCCCGGCGGATCGGCCGCATCACGTTTCCACACAATATGGGGGCCACTACGCCCCCGCACCAGGATTTCTTTTACATTCGCGGCACAGTTTCGACCTACTCGGTCTGGGTTCCGCTGGGCGAGTGCCCGATCGCCCTCGGCGGGCTGGCGGTCTGGCCAGGATCGCATCGGCGCGGCTTCGTCGAGCACACGGTGGCCCATGCCGGGGCAGTCGGCGGTCGAGGCGTTCCGGTCGACGAGGCTCAGGCGGAGTGGCATACCGCGGACTACGCGGCCGGAGATGCGCTCTTCTTTCACTCGCATACGATTCACAAGGCGCTGCCGAACCTTTCGAGCGACCGTCTACGCATTTCGACCGACAACCGGTACCAGCGTCCTGACGACGAGATCGATCCGAGCTCGCTCAAACCGCACTACAACCTGAGCTAAGCCTCAGCACCTGGAGGACGGGATGCGCATCACGGAGATCGAAAGCCTGCGCTTCGAGGCCTATCCCCGCCTGCTTGTCGTGCGCGTTCACAGCGACACCGGGCTGATCGGCACAGGTGAGACAGTGGACAAGGTGCCGGGAGCCGTCGGAGCACTCCACGGCACGATTGCGCCCCTGCTCCTCGGGTGGAAGACGGGCACTTTGCAATGCCCGAAGGCCCGGGCCTCGGCGTCCGGCTGCGGGAGGGCGTCTTGAGCGGGCCCGGCGTAACCCGGAAGGTGGCGGGCGGCGCACGATGGGCGATCACTGGGAATGCGAGGATATCGGGTGATCATGGGACGGTCCAAACGGCACGGCGGGCGTTCAAAGTCTCGTGCGAGCGGCTTGACGTGTGTGCTAGCGTACCGGCGTTAAGCGTCCTGGAAAGGGGCCGGTCCAACCGGCGATCGTATCGTATATGGAAGGACGGGAAGGTTATGAAGCGACTTGCGGGGGTTGTTCTATTGGTCATCTTCGCGGCAAGTGGAGCGCGCAGCTATGCGCAGGGGCAGGTCACGCGCCAGGCGACCGTCGAGCTCAAGAACGCGAGCGGCGCCAGCGTTGGAACGATCATGCTGATGCAGGAAGGGGATGCAGTTCACCTCAAGGGCACGCTCAATAATCTTCCACCCGGGGTCCATGGCATACACATCCACGCCGTCGGATCGTGCTCGCCTGACTTTGCCGCCGCGGGGCCGCATTTCAACCCCATGAACAAGAAGCATGGTCTCGAGAATCCGGACGGACCCCATGCCGGCGATCTGTCCAATCTGACAGTCAACGCCGACGGGACGGGCACCTATGACTACAAGGACACGATGGTGTCGCTCCTGGGAGGTGTCCCGAACTCGCTCTACGATGCCGATGGCAGCTCGCTCGTGATCCACGCCAGTGCCGACGACTACAAGACCGATCCGGCGGGCAATAGCGGCGCACGGATCGCCTGTGGCGTGATCCCGAATGCGATTGCCATTAGCGCTCCGCAAACTGCACCCGCTCCGTCCACCCTGCCTAACACCGGCAACACCTCCTACGTATGGCTTCTGCTGCTCGGCGCACTTGCAACACTCGCCGCGGGCTCGTCACTGCTGCGTAGGGAGCGCACTGCCCGCTAGCCGATCTTCGACCTGAATACAGATACAGCGACGCACGAGTCGAGGAAAGCGACTCGTGCGTCGCTGTGTCACCGACGCGATCCGACCAGGTGTGCGCTGGTCCGGTACCTGCTATGAATCGGGTGGTATTGTGTGGGGAGCCGAGGCTGTCCACACGATTAGGATGGAGGGACTATCACCATGATGGATCGCTTAAGTCAATTTTTGGGCCAGAATCCGCAGCGGCAACAGGATTACCAAAACTTTTCGCAGCGCTACCAGCAAGACCCGAACTCGATTTCCGACCAGGAGGCAGCCCAGCGCTACCGTGAGCTTATGAGCCAGGCCAGTCCGCAGGACGTGGAGGCGGCGCACCAACAGGCCTTTGGACAACTTCCGGAACAGGATCGCCAGCAGCTGGCACAGCAATTCCAGCAGGCGCACCAGGACCAGAGCCGTCCCTTCCAGGGGTATCCCCAAGGCATGGACCTCAACAGCGCGGCGCAGCCCCAGCAGCTCAGCCGTATGGCTGCCCAAGCTCACCAGCAGGACCCAGATCTGATGACGCAGCTGGTCGGCGCGAACTCGCCCTTGGCAAGCACTGGCGGCAAGCTGGCGCTCGCGGGTGCCGCCGCTTTTCTGGCGAGCCGCTACCTAGGCAAGTAGCAGGCGCGTAAGCGGAGGCCGAGGGCACGCGCGGCCCTCGGCCTTTTTGCGCCATTAATCGGTCCTTGGCCGGTGGCCGAACAAGGCCTCGTTCGATCGTGACGCGTGGTGGCCCTTCACCGGACGGGTGGGACCGAGAGGCGATGGCCAGACGCATGTGCCCCCGTCGCTTGAATTCCTGGAGCTTGTTGGATAAAGTTGGCGCCATGTCACGCTCGGGGGACACAACTTCATGGAACGACAAGCCCAAATCAGCCTGACACGCCTTCGCCCGCGCATCGAGCGATACTTCCATGCCGAGGGGCACGCTGCGCTCTGGTACAGCTTCGAGGCACGCCTGGAAACATACTTCGAGCGGTTGTTCGCCCCTTTGCTCCTGCTCTATGGGCAGCAGTATGACTTCTTCTATCATCTCGAAAACATCCTGGAAATGACAGCTCGAATGTGGGTCGAGCGGACGCCCGCGCTGAAACGCCTCGACGCCGAGCGCGAGCAGCGCATCGCGGGCAATCTGGTCCGGCTCTATGGACCCGGCTACGCTTTTGCCGATCTCGTGACAGGCGAAACGCTTAGCCTGGAGACCGACCTGATCATCACGCCATATCGTTTCGTCTGGCTGGTGTCGCACGGACGTCGCCTAGAATAGCACGTGGTGGCCAACATGGCCGGTGCCCGGCAAACTAAACGACTCTGCACTGAAAGTGCAGAGGTTTGGACCGGACTGAAAGGCTCGCTCGTGCATTGCACGAGCGAGGAACCCCTGGTTCGACGGAGGCAATGGTATTCCAAAGAGCGCTCCGACGACCTCACAGGCGGACGTGAGTAGCAACTAAAGTCTTGCACTAAAGTGCATAGTTTCGAACTAGCGAG
>JBBSGA010000107.1:0-17315 GCA_038254585.1 Chloroflexales bacterium
ATGCCAGTGCACCGTGGTCGGTTCGGGCAGGTTGTTCTTGACATTGATGCGGACCCGATCGCCCTCGGTCACGCGGAGCCGCGGCCCCGGCACCTGCCGGTTGAAGGCGTAGGCGGCCACCTGCGCGTAGGGCAGGATGTTCCACTTGATCACTGACACGTCGAGGTTGAAGACCTTGACACCGTTCTCGACGCGCGGCTCCAGCGGCTGGTCGCCACGCGCATCCGCAGGCGCGGTGTAGGCAACCTTGCTGGGATCCACGGCCGCCATGTCTTTCATCGCGTCCATGCTCATGCCGGACGTCATGATCATGCCGGGTGGCATCACCAGGCCGTTCATCTGCGTCGGCATGCTCAGACTGGCCTGCGGCAACGAAGCGATCGCCGGCGGCGCTGCCTGGCCGCCGCCCATGTTCATGCCGGGCATCTGCTGGCCGCCCGCCATCCCGGCGCGCATCTCGCGCGCGCTCATGGTGAAGTTGCCGTACAGCGCCGCGATCAGCACGCCCGCCGCCAGGGCGAGCAGCGTCAGCAGGGTCATCGCCGTTAGGTGCGGCGCCGTCACCTTCGGGCGCATATCCATACCCGCGTGCTCGCCGCCGGGCATATGCATGGGCTTCTGGTCCTGCACGCTTACATTCCTTTCATGCCGGGCATCGTGCCACCCTCGGCGGTCGCCGTTGCCGCTCGCGCCGGCTGGGCGTTGGGCACCGGGGTTTCCCCGGAGGTCGCCGCGATCATCCCGTTTTCGGCGACGAGGCTATGGCCGCCCCGGCCGATCGCCCGCACGGTGCCCATGCCATGTTTGAGGCCGGCCGCGACCAGCCACCAGTTGACCGGGTAGGCGGTCACGACGCCGACCAGCGATGCCAGCGACATGACCCCCCAGAAGCGGAGCGAGGTGGCCTCCATGGCGCGCATATCGCGGCTCATCAGGATCACCATCACGGGGATCATCCCGGCCATCACCGCGTTCATCGAAAGCCACTCGGGCATGAACGAGCGCCGGACGGCCTGCCGGTAGGAGCCGCCCAGCATGTCACGCATGAAGAGCGACTGAAAGATCAGCAGCCCGAAGGCAAAGCCGAAGACGTACTCCGAGATCGTGTCGAGCCACATCGGCAGTCCGAGCGTCATAGTAATTGCCGCCGCGACGATGATCCCCGTCGCATCCCCGGCCATACAATGGATCGTCGAGCCCAGCGCCTGCTTCCACATCGGCCGGATGAACTCGGCATGCTGACCCGGCGCGGGCTCCTTGCACGACAGGATGTAGAACGCCGCGCCCACCGGACCGGTGTAGAGCGTCACCAGCAGCCAGCCCCACTTCATCACGCTCATCTCAGGATTGTTGGTAAACGCATCCCAGGCGACGTAGGCCGCCGAGAGGACCACCAGCACGAACCAGACGATGAGGACGATGTCGATCAAGCGCGATCCACCCATCCCTATGCCACTCATTCCAGGCACATTACAATCCTTTCGGCGGGCGGCAGAAACAACGGCCGCCCTCGCCCAAGCATCCCGCTAGCTCGACACTGCCCCCGGTGCGGCCGCGCCTGTCGTAGCCGCCACCGGCCAACCCGTGTGCCCTCAGCCAGGCACAGAGCTCGCACTGTTCTCCGTCTGCTCGCGCATGGGCGTGCCGGCCGATCGCTCGAGGCTGGCGGCCGAAGACTGCCGCCGCAGCCAGTAGAGCGCCAACGTCACGAGCGCGAGGCCAAAGACCTGCGCCGCGCGGATGCCCGCCGGAAAGACGAGCGAGTCGGCGCGCCAGGCCTCGATCAACAGCAGCGTCAGTCCTTCCAGGCCTAGGTACACGGCTCCCAGCGTGCCGGGCGGCGATTGGTGCTGAGCAAGCCGCCACAGCACACCGAGCATGAGGACCTCGGCCAGCCCGTAGTAGAGCTGGGTGGGGTGGCGCGTGGCGCCGAAGAGCGCCACCCCCCAGGGCAGGGCCGTCGGCGTCCCGAAGGCCTCGCCGCTGAGCAGCAGCCCGACGCTGCCGAGCGCTTCGGCCGCAGGCAGCGCCAGCGCAGCAACGTCGACGAGCGCGGGCAGATCGAAACCGCGCAACCGGGTCCACAGGGCAAGTGCCACTGCACCGCCCAGCAGCGCGCCGGGCCAGGCGAAATCGCTGATACGCACCGCCCAGAAGAGACTGGGCTGCCGGCCGTACATGTCCCAGTTGAACAGACCATACCAGAGCCGCGCGCCGAGGAGCGCTCCGACGACGACCGGGTAGAAGCAGCGGTCGGCCTGATCGGCCAGCGCTGCACCGCCACGGCGGCGTGCAATGGCGGCCACGAGCCAGCCACTCAGGAGCGTGGTCCCGAGCAGCACGAGGCCACCCGTGCTGAGACGAAATGGGCCGATCTGGATCAGGGGGTACACGCTTAGGTGCCCTCGCGGAGGAGCTGGTCGACGGTGCCGGCGATGACACTGCGCGGCATGGGACCCCGGTAGACCGCCCGAATGATTCCACGGCGGTCCACGAAGAAGCTGGACGGCAGCACGTAGGCCTGATACGTCGCGCTGATCTGCCCATCCGTGTCGAGGAGGGCGGGGAAGGTCAGCCCGCGCTGCCGCATGAATGCATTCACTGTGCTCGGCTCCTCCCGCAGGTTTACCGCCAGCACGATGAATCCGCGCGTCCGATTCTGCTCGTAGACGCGCTGGATCGTCGGCATCTCAGCCCGGCAGGGCGGGCACCACGTTGCCCATAGGTTGATCAATACCACCTGGCCCTTGAACTGGCTCAATGACACGCCGGTTCCATCAAGCGCTGTGAGTGTGAAATCAGGCGCACGACGATCGGGGAGGGGCGCCGCTGCTGCCCCAGATTCGGGCGGTACAGTCGCCGCCAGGACCGGTTGTGCCGGCTGTACGCGCGTCACGGCGATAAACAGACTTCCAAGGAGCAGCACACTGGCTGTGACGAGATTCCATTGGCTGCGTTGTAACGCGATCACGCTCGACCTCAGCCCGCCCCAGGAACCTCTTGCATCGCCATGCGCATGGCGTGTGCGCAAGCACTGGGCCGGCTATCTGCCATTCAAACTACTACTCCATCGTAGTACAAACCCGAAGTGCTGTCAACGGAGGCAAGAACCAGGCAATGGGCAGGCTGCCAACCCAGATACCGCGACCAGTAACCCGGATTCGCGACGGGAGATAGCTGCCCGGTGGAGCATAGGATCGGCACCGGCAGCAGTCGATACGGACCAATACCTTACGTCAAGCTACTACCTGCTCGCGAGGCGCAGCGGGCGGCGCGAGCAGGTAGCTGAGCAGGAGGCCGACGATTCCGGCCAGAACGATCGCGCCGATCCAGAGATGGATCGACCACCAGATGCCAACCGTCAGCTTCAGGACGAGAAAATAGAGCGCGTAGAGGATGGCGGGTACGGCGAAGGCGAAGAGTCGCAGCGCACCTTGCCGCTCCAGGGATGGCTTAAGCAGCGTGTTCAAGAGGTCAGCTATGGCGCCGGCGACAGCTGCAACAGCGATCAACCGGTACTGATCGTGATGCACACTCGACGCAGCGGCGTTGATCGTCAAGATCAGCGTCAGGCTTCCCGCCGGCAAGGCCCAGCGCCGCAGGGCGAGGAGCACCAAACCCATCAGCAGCGCCGGCTGGATCAGGACGCCCGCCACACCCAGCGCCTGCGTAGTCTCCTGCGGCGCCCCCACAGTCGTCGCCGCGAGTGGATGCCCAAACGGGTTGGCATAGGAGGTGAAGAACGTGAATACGGACAGCATGAGCGCCAGCGTCAGGGATCGCGGTAGGGAGGCTACCCTATCGCGCATCGCCCCCCCGTCGGGCCGCTGCCAGGCCGCGCGGAACGGCCCGCTCACGATCAACATCGAGCCGAGCGCCAGGACGAGGTGCGTTGGACTGAGCAAGGCCTCCAGATCGACCTCGATCCCAAAGAGCGTGTGCCAGATCAAGTCACCGATTCCACCGAGCGCAAAGACCAGGGTGCCAAGCAAGGAGAGGCCATAGCCAGCTGGCAACGCACGCCGCCAGCCAACGCCTCGGACCACGTTCTTGAACCATGCGATGAACAGGAAGAGGCCAACCGCCAACATGGCCGTGTACAAGATGCCGTGCCAGGGGGTGAAGAAGGTGTTATCAACCCGCCCATGTTCGTGCGCCCAGGCATCCAGGTAGACACCGCCGACGAGGGCGGCGTTCAGCAGCGTTGCGGCCCAGTCGAACTGGCGGGAGCTGGCCACCTGCACCGGCTGTGTTACCAGTACAACTCCGTGTCGGATCGAGCTAAGCAGATGCGTCATGACCATTTCCTTTCACGTATGCGAGCTCATAACGCTAGTGTATAGGCGCAGACGTGACGCGACATCGGCAGAACTGCCGACGTCGGAGTAGTTGAAATTGCTCAGCCCTCGACCCGAAGCGACACGTGAAAGGCTGGGAGAGCTTGTGTCGTCGTCGGTGCATGGCCGCGTCGCTGCCGGCAGGGCACGCCCTTTCCCGCTGCGTGCCCGCCTCGACACACTCAGGGGTAGGCAGCGGGCGGGGAGGCGGTTTCCCACAACCTCGGCGTCTATCAGGAGCCCAGCCGGAAGATGCTTGCCAGCGAGCCTTCGATCTGGGAGAATCAGGCCAAGCACCAACAGCCCCGCCAGCCCGCCGACACCGAGTGCAACCCTCCGCCGATTGATCCCCCCAGCGGGAGCCGGCGACAGTCGGTTCATACACGATCCTTTCCTGAAGCCCATCGTCTGTACGAAGCACAGACTGCCCGCGCGGGGATGAGCCCAGCGCGTTCCCAACCCCGGCTCCGGCCACACGCCGAGGCCACTCACGCAGCCGATTCGATTATACTACACTGTCGTAGTATAATCTATAGCAGGTCGCGTCGCGGCGGGTAGGCAATGTAGACGATTGTCGCTTTGCACGGTGGACGGTATCCTTCCAGCAGAAGACTATTGGAAGGATACCGTCCACCAGTCTTCTGCAGGGAAGATACTGCATTGATGCGGAAGGATTTCACCGTTCCAGATATCTCGTGCCAGCATTGCGTCGACGCGATCATCGGAGAGGCCTCGAGACTGCCGCGGCGCACCCGGCACGGCCGCCACGATCGCAGTCGTTCGGGTCCGCCGCGGCAGCCGGCTAGCACGAGTCGAGTACAATGGCACGTACGCCACGCCGGCGCTCCCAGCCCGGACTACCTAGAGCAAGCGGCCGTACCACTGCACCTCGGGAGCGGCGACGCAACTGGAACTGGGCGATTCTTGGCGCTGTGCTCCTGACGGTGGGTAGCGGGGTGGTGCTGCTGATCACGGCCGATCTTTCAGGCGTGGGCGACATCCCGGGCGTCGTCACCTTCCGCACGCCGTCGAGCACCGATCCACTCCCCCCGGTACGCGACGGGCAACCGCCGCCGGTCGGCGGTGCGCACGATCGAGTGTGGCAGAACTGCGGGGTCTATGATCAACCGGTGCCGGTTGTGCGTGCCATGCATTCGCTGGAGCACGGCGCCGTGTGGATCACCTATCGACCCGACCTCCCGCAGTCTCGCGTTGCGCAGCTGCGCAGCTTCGTCCGGCAGCGCGAACAGACGCTGCTGTCGCCCTACCCAGGATTACCTACTCCGATCGTTGCGACGGCGTGGAGCGTCCAGCTGAAGCTGGGGAGCGCGGACGATCCCCGACTGGCGCTATTCATCGCCAAATACGTCAGAGGACCGCGGGCACCCGAGCGCTACCAATCATGTACTGGCGGCAATGGAGCACCGCTGGCTCGGTGAGGCGAGACGAGTACGGGATGCAGGATAATGCGATTGAGGCGCAGGAGTATAGGGCCGAGCGTGGCCGCGGAGGCACCGAGGCCCCGTGACGTGCGTTCCTTGGTCGTGACACATGTTGACGCCGCGGCGCTTCATCGTCTCGCGTCGCAGGTCGGCCGGCACTGGTTGATGATCCTCAACCTCGCAGTAGGGCTCTACGCGGGTCTTCCCTGGCTGGCGCCGTTCTTGATGCATCACGGTTGGCGGTCGCCCGGCTCCGCGATCTACATGCTCTACGCCTCGCAGTGCCACCAGTTGCCCCAGCGCTCGTACTTCCTCTTCGGCCCCAAGCTCACCTACGAGCTTGCCCAGATCCAAGCAGGCTGGCGACCGACTACCGATCCAGCTGTCCTGCGGCAGTTCGTCGGCAACGGTGTGATGGGCTGGAAGGTCGCCTGGTCCGACCGGATGGTCGCAATGTACGGGATGATCTTCCTCGCCGGGCTGATCTTCGCGCTGGTGCGCAAACGCCTCCGTCCGTTGCGGGTCCGCGCGTTCGTCCTCCTGATCATGCCGCTTGCACTGGATGGCGGAACCCACGCCCTCAGCGATCTTGTGGGAGGTATCGGCGCCGGCTTTCGCGAGACCAACGCCTGGCTCGCCTTTCTGACGGGGAACCGACTGCCGCCGGCTTTTTACGTGGGAGATGCGCTCGGAAGCTTCAACTCGTGGGTGCGACTGTTGACCGGCACTATCTTCGGTATCGCCGTGGTCTGGCTGGCCTACCCCTACCTCGAGCGATGCTTGTCTGTACGTGCGCCGCGATAGCTTGCGCTCCGGGCGCGTACATCTCTGCCGCCAGCCCTGCGGCTAAAGCGGATACTTCGACGATCTCCGGCACCCGCAGCCGAGGTGACTCCAGGATCAATTACTACGGGTTTGTAGTAAAATTCTCTCGTCCGTAAACAAATGCGGGTGATGCACATGAACGCCGTCCTGCGTAAGACAGCTTCGGTCGAGCGTGACGGCATGTGAGGTTCAAAGAGCTATGTCCGACCGGCAGCCCGCCGTGGAACCAGTGCGCGAACCGCCAGCACAGCGGACCGGGAGGAGGTGGCTGATACGAGGTGGCCCGATCCATAGCCTGCCGCGCCCTGCCAGGAGGGCGCTGGCTGCACTGATCGTCATACAGCTCGCTCTGCTCGTGACTTTGAGCGTACTACGAGGGCGACTGCGGGCTGACTCAACGCCTGGTACTGCAGGCGGCGGTATTGACGCGCCGGCGAGGAGTCTTGGGCAGCCCGCGCCGGATTTCATGGTCAAGCTCTACAATGGTGACAGCTTCCGCCTCGGCGACCAGCGCGGCCGACCGGTGGTGCTCAACTTCTGGGCCTCGTGGTGCGTGCCCTGCCGGAGCGAGATGCCGGCCTTCGAGCGCACGTTCCGGGCCTACGGCAAACGTGGCGCAGTGTTTGTGGGGATCGCGGTCAACGACGATCCAGCCGCGGCACGCGCCTTCTTGAAGGAGCTGGCTATCACCTACCCGGCCGGGCCGGACGTAGGGAGTGCGATCAGCCAGGCCTACCAGGTCTTCGGGCTGCCAACCTCCGTCCTCATTACACCTGGCGGCAAGGTAGCGCGTAAACACACCGGCGAGATGACCGAGCAGCAACTGGTCGACTCGCTCAAGCTGATCGTACCCTAGCCCAAAACACTGCCCGGTAGCCTCCTGGGCGCTTGCCTGCGTGGTCTCGAAGCCTGGCCCCGTCAAGATGCTTGTGCCGCCAATGCCCTCCCGCTCAAAGACCTGCATCGCCGTCGGCGCTCGTGACAACGTGACTACCGGCGCTCTCTGCGTTCCTCCCCGACGGCGGATTCCTCGACTGGGTGCGTCGCCGGCTTGTCAGGAGCTGCTCCAACGCGAGCTGGCGTACCCTCCTCAACCCTCGGACGCTCGGCTATGCCACGCAGTTCGGCCACGCGGCGATCGAGTCGCCACAGGTACCAGAGGAGGCCGGCCGCCACTATAAGCGCTGCGCCCGTGGTCACGGCGGTCGCAAGTGTCGGGTTACCCATCCACGCCAGCTATGCTGTCCACGCGATCCACTGCAGTTCCGCCTGTCCGTGTACTACATGCTACCGATGACGCTCCACCGCAGCGCCGCCGTCGCCGCCACAATGGAAAAGGCCGCGAGGAGTGCGATGGCGCCGGGCGCCACCAGGTCACGTGCGCGCTGGATACGCCCTTCGAGTCCGCCGATCACCAGGATGGGCAGCAGGCTCGAACCTGCCAGGGTCATGACGATCCCACTCACGGCAGTCAGTGCAAGCGGATAGTACAGGGCTCGCGAGCCGTCTATGACGAGCAGCGCAAATCCGGCGCAGAGCGCGATCGCTGCTAGCAGTTCCCACACATTGTGGATGATGGCGCCCGCGCTTCGGCCTGTGGGGGGCACGGCTACCAGCCCGATGAGCCACAACAGAAACGGAGCCAGCGCGATGCCTGCGAGCAGGCCGGTCAGGAGGCGCGCAAGGTTGCTCGGCGCGTACAGGGTCGGGCCGCCGATCTCGCGCAGTGTGGAGTTGATGCCGTCGAAGACCATGCTTGCGAACATCACGGCAAGCAGCCCGACGACAGGCTTGCTCGCCAGACGGCGGGCGCCCGCCCGGCGCAGCAGGAGCAGCAGCGCAAAGGTCAGCATGAAGCCGCCGTAGATGCCCATCATCCGCGATTCGAGCGGGAGCTGAACACCGCCGGCGAAGTAGGAGTGGGACGGGCGCAGCGAGCAGACGCCGCCCATTGCGCGGAGCAATTTCTGCGGCAGCGGCCCGGGAGCAGCGACAAAGACGCTCAATACGACCAGCACCAGCAGGGGTGGAAGCGTGCTCCAGGGACCCGCCCAACCTTCCCGCGTATGCCGCGCACGGCGTGCCGCAACCTCGCCTTGCGCGAGGGCGATGATCTGTTCCTCGTTCATCGATGTTTCCGATGGGAGCGCGTCACCGTTCGCGACGCTGGCGCGCCTGCTCTTCCCGGTACACGCTCCGCCAGTAATACCACAACCACACACCCCCGTAGGCCGCTACAGCCACGGCCAGTGCCGCGATCCAGTGCAGCGGGTGCATATAGCGCCGGAGGATACCCTCGGCCGCGATGTAGCCGACGATCCAGCCGGCCAACGCCCCCAGCATTTCGTCGCCGCGCGTATGCAAGCGCCGCCGGCGGCGCTTCGGCATGGTGCTCCTCCTTCGTGTGTGCCGCACCGGGCTGTGGCGGACGAACTGATACAGTCGGCTAACTACTACAGGATAGTAGTACGACACCTCAGCGATGTCAACACAGCCAGGGGTAGTCCGAGCTATAGTACGGCCGGGAAAACGTGGCCCGTACCAGCTTGCCCCTGGCATCTGGCCCAATGCCCATATCACGGGCCCTGGTTTCCCGCAGCCCGGCTGTGTTGAAGCTGGTGTAAAGCGGGCGGGAAGCCACCTGGTATACTTGGCCTGTGTCAGACGACCCACCGAACGATGCGGCGTGGCAAGTATGAGAGATGATGCCAGTGAGTACGATTCACCGCCAGAGCGATCTTGTGGCGCTGCGACGCCAGGGCTACCGACTCACCCGGCAGCGACTGTTGATCCTCGAGACACTTGCCCACAGCGGCCAGCACCTGTCCGCCGAGGCGATCTTCCGGGCTGTGGCGGACCGCTGCCCTGGAATCAACGTTGCGACGGTCTATCGCAACCTCCAGTGGCTGCACGGCGTGGGTCTTGTCCGCCGGATCGACACCGGCTGTGGCCACCTCCTGTGGGAGTATGCCGAGGCGCATGCGCATCATCACCTCATCTGCCAACGCTGTCACCGCGTCCAGGAAATCGACAATCACGTGGTTGCCTGCCTCAGCGACCATGTACGTGACCACTACGGGTTCGAGGTGAACCTCGACCACCTGGCGATCTTTGGTATTTGTGCCGCGTGCACGACGGCGACGCAAGACAGCGCTGCCAGCTCCTGAACGAGCGCTCCTCTCGGCACGCCGGCACCTGCGCCACCCGTTCCGTCATTGATGCCTATGGCCAGGCCCCGGTGCTTGCTGAAAGGGGCCCAGGAGCGTATACTCTTATTGCAACTAGTTGCACTAGTGTGGTGTGGCGCGAGCAGCGGGACGCTGTCTGCACGCGGGGTTGCGCCGCCGACCCACTCCGCGCGGTATGATCGCGCCCCAGGTAGTCATGCCGCGCCGAGCGCACACATGCCCCTGGCAAAGCCTGTGGCATGTGAACCGAGGAGAGTTTCGTGATCGTGAGCAGTTTAGTGGCGCTGATAGGCCTGGGGCTGGCCCTCGGCCTTCGCCATGGGATCGATTGGGACCACATTGCTGCCATCACCGACATTACGGGCTCGGTCGTCACGACGGAGGGCGCCGGTGCCGTCCTGGTCGCCGCCGACGCGCGTGGCGCCGCAGCGCTGACCGCCTCACGCCCGTCCACGATGCCCGTCCAGATCGGCGGCCGGGAGCTGCAGGAGGCACGCGACGGGATGTTCCTCGCGACGCTCTACGCGCTCGGCCACGCCTTCGTCGTCGTGATCCTCGGACTGCTCGCGATCTGGGCCGGCACCGTGCTGCCCGCGTGGGTCGATCCGCTCATGGAACGGATCGTCGGCGTCACGCTGCTCGTGCTCGGCTTCTGGATCTTCTACTCGATCTGGCGCTATGGCCGCTCCTTTCGGTTACAGAGCCGCTGGATGCTGGTCTTTTCGTTGGTCGCGCGCGGATGGCATCGCCTGAAAGGCAGCTTCAATGGCCATCCGATCGAGCACTCGCATGACCTGACGCAGTATGGCCCGAAGACTGCCTTTACGATCGGCATGATCCACGGCATCGGCGCCGAGACCGGCTCTCAGGCGCTCCTGCTTGCCGGGGCGGCCGGAGCCACCTCGGCGCGCATCGGGTCGCTCATGCTCTGCGCCTTTGTCGTCGGCCTGGTCATCTCCAACTCGCTGATCGCGGCGTTTTCCACGTTCGGCTTCGTCTCCTCGAGCGCCAAGCGCAACGTCTATCTGGTGATCGGCGTCTTCGCCGGCCTGTTCAGCCTGGTCGTGGGCGCTTTCTTTGTCACCGGCCATGGGACCAATCTGCCGGACTTGCAGGCCATGCTCAATCACATCTTCGGCACCGTCCGGGGCGCCGCCCGCTAAATGCCGGACCTCCGGTCCAGGACCGACGGCGTACGTATCGGTCGTTCAACGGAAGGGCCGGATACCACCGGCGAACCGGGTCTGCCAGTAGCTGCCGTAGACGCTCACCTCCTGCACGCCGGTGCGCGACGTGTTCGCCGTGACCATCAGGCCGTTGCCTGTGTAAACGCCGACGTGCGTGATGCCGCGCGCACGTGTCGTGCGGACGAAGAAGACGAGGTCGCCGGGCTGCAGATCGTCGAGCCTGCCGATCCGGGTCCCGTAGCGTGCACTGTACTGCAGGCTCGCCTTGTGCGGCAGCGAAACGCCGAGCCGAGCGTAGACGTACTTCGTCAGGCCTGAGCAATCGAACCCGTCCGGGCTCTCGCCGCCCCACACATACGGCGCGCCGACATGCCGTTTAGCAAGGCCTGCCGCACCGTTTAGAGGCTGTGCAGTCTGCGGTGGCCCATCGGCTTCAAGCGCGATTTCCGGCACCGCATCGCCGGGAGCGGGCGACGCCGTCGCTTGATCCGGAGCGGGCGCGAGCCGCAGGTACGCAGCAGCGACCCAGCCAAGCGTACCGCCAGGAGCGGCGACACGGTACCACCCGGGCTGGAGGCCAAGCACGCGCAGGCGGGTTCCGCGTGCCAAGCGCGTCACGACGTGATACCGGGTGCCGGGACCTCGTCGCAGGTTGACGTTCCGCTCCGTGGTCGTGGCGGTCTGTGGCGATGCCCGATCCGGCACCCGCACCGGTTGACCGAAGGCCAGCGTCCCTGCTGCAAGGACGCGATCCGCGCCGTCCTGCGCGGCCTCCACAGCGTCATCCTGCGGTATACTCGGGCTGTCACCGGTGAATCCCGCCGCACTCGCGACGAGCGCATATGTCGCGGCTACGGGCCGGACTGCCTCTACGCGTGATACCGGCATGACGCCTACCCCATCCGCAGGCATGAGCGCCGCTGTGCCGGTGACCAGGACCATGCACACGGAGCAGCGAGTTATCCACCGGCGAGCGCTACGAGCAAATGGAAGCAGCGTGGACATCGGTCCGGTAGGGGCGAACGGGGCTGGGAGTGAACGGCGTGGCCGACGAGCGTGCGTTGCGACTCCGGCTGACACGCGACCAGGTGTGTGGATCGGCCTCGACATGGCGGCTTCTTTCTGCCCCACCCGGCACCATGGCCGAGTGAAACGTCTGTGCCAAGGAACGACTGGGTTCCCGGCAATTGGTGACGGAACAGCTTCAACCCGGCGGATTCTACTACGGCATTGTAGTTTCTGCAACCCGTGCCCTGGACCCGATGGGAGCTGTAGGGTTCAACGACGATCGAGCTTTTTGTCCGGCGGGCAACCGGACCTCCGGAGGCTTGTCAGGCTTTACGCCAATCGGATGGCTCATCCTGGCGGCATGAGCGACGTCACCTGCGGAAGGCGTGCCGGCCAACCCGCACGGCCAGCCCGGCGACAGGTCGTACGCGATCTCCGGAGCTCCGCCTGAGGGCCGGGGTGTTAGCGAGCCCGGACGGCCGAGGCAGGCGAGTCGCTGTCGATCTGGGCCAACTGCAGGCGCCCCACCGTCGCCAGCCTGACCTCGGTCGAGCCGGCGGCGCTAGTAGGACGTTGGAAGATCGCGCGCTCAAAGCGCTGCTGGATGATCGGTACACCATCCGGGCTGGTCCCAGGCACCTCGCTGCTCAGTGGGGTGCCGAAGAGCGCGCGGCCGCCGTTGACTTGCCAGAACTGACCGAACACCCCCGCAAGGTTGTGCTGCGTCTCTGGGAAGTAGCGCGTGCCGGGGTGCGGAGGTTCGGGTCTGGTATCTCCCGGCATCCCAAGTGCCGACTCGACAGGATCAAGGGTCACCACGCGGGTGGAATCGGTCTGATCGGGACGGTAGACGAAGGTCGCGCGCTCGAAGATCTGGCGCCAGCCGCCCGCGACGGGCTCCGGCGGTGCCAGCGGGAGGCCGAAGAGGGCCTGGCTGCCCCAGGCGCGCCAGGCGCGCCAGATGATCGGCTGCACGGACACACCATTCTCGGTATGCGGCTCCGGCTGTGGCAGCAGCGTCCCCGCCTGCTTCAGCGCTGCCAGTACACCTGCCAAATTCTGCGCCGTTTCGGGCTGGTCGCCCGTCGCAAGCTCCGGCGTGATCGCCGCGATGCCGAGGCCGCCGGCCCAGTCGTGCATGCCACCGGTGATAAGATACTTCTCCCACTTCGGAATGAACTGGTAGCCCGCACCCTGCGCGAAGACGCGCCCGAGCGCGTCGGATGCGGGTGAATTGCACGCGGGAAAGACGACCGCGCCACTGGTATGAAAGAAGATTACGCCGTTGGCATCGAGCAGAAAGTCCCGGATCAGCCGGCTTTCGATCTCGGATTCACTGTACGGGCCGCCAGTGTCAGAGATGATGCCGTATGCTCCGGCCACAGTACGCTTCCAGTCGTTCTCGGGACACGTGTCGGCGCTCGTATCCATGTTCCGGTTCAGATCAACGGTGTTGGCGTTCTGCCGTATGCCGAGCGCCAGGCCATCCGGGTTGAGCGTGGGAATGATGTAGAGGCGCACCGATGGAGGAACCTGCTCAGGATGCGTTCGAAAGTGTGCCATGAGCTGTACGACCAGCTCGAACGTGTTGCGCTCTGGACCACCATGGACGTCGCCGACCAGCACGAGCTTGCGCGGGCCGCTCCCGACGCGTAGGGCACGGATCAGGCGCCCCTGTGTCGACACGCCGAGATCGAGATCGACAACCGGCGGCGAGGATACAGCACGCACCCGACCAGCGAGCGCCAGCGAGAGCAGTGCCCCAAATATGCCAAGCTGCACCAACAATTGCGTCGAGCAGATCCGATTTTTGCAGGGGATCGTCCTCAGCATCCACGTTCGGCGATGAGGTTGCATGTGCCTTTGACCGTTCTCCTACGCCCGCGCCAGCTGCGGCTACATGCCAGCCACACCTGGCTCAACTCACACGAATCGAGGGGGTATTGTATCCGCGCGGGCAGCGGTCGGATGTCGCCGTCCCGCGGTCAATTGTAAACGACCCAGACCCGGTGGGCAGGACCGAGACCCGATCGAACTGTGGACGCTATGACGGTTGAGACATGCTGCGCCACGATTTCCTGCAGAGGAGGATCCTCTCCCGGCTGACGATCCGGGCTGCAGCCATCAGCGTACATGAGTGGGGACGGCAGCGTTCGCCCCTCGGCTTGCTGCTCCCGGCACTCTCCGCTACAATCTACGGCAGGAGGCGGGGACAGCGTGATGGCTGATGAAATGGCACGAAGTGCGGCTGGTCCTGATCAGCTGCTGGGCGAGCTCGAAGCGGCGATCATGCATATCGTCTGGCAGCAGCACGAGGTGTCCGTGCGTGACGTGCTCGAAGTCCTACAGCCGTCCCGGCCGTTGAAATACACCACGGTGATGACCGTGATGAGCCGATTGGCGCAGAAGGGTGTGCTGGCAACGCGCAAGCAGGGCAAGAGCTTCTACTATCACGCGATGGCGACGCCGGACGAGTTCGTGGCGCAGCGCGCACAGCGCGCGGTGCAGGATGTGCTCACCAGTTTCGGCGACATCGCGATCGCGTCCTTTTTGCGCCAGATCTCGGAGGGCGATCCTGAACAGCGGGCACGGCTGCGTGAGTTGATCGCACGGGTCGAGGTCGAGCAGCAGGTGGACAAGGAGCACCCGGATGCGCGTTGATCGTCTCCTGCTCTGGCTGCTCCCGAGTAGCATCGTGGCCTGCAGCTCTGGCGTCGTCGTGCTCTCGGCCGATCGCCATTGTTGGGCGGTGCCGTGGCTTTGTCACGGCACCGAGCAGCTTTTGGAGCTGGCTATTTCAGAGTTTCTGGTTCTACCGCTGGCGCTGATTCTGCTCGGACGCGGGCTCCATGCCGGCGCATTGCAGGTGCGACGTACTCACGCCGCGCTCCGCCAGGTCCTCGGTCTACCACGGGCCGCGATGCCCACGCCGCTGGTTGACCTCGCGCGCAAGCTCGGGATCGAGCGGCGATTGGATCTTGTCGACTGCGCATCGCTCGATGCGTTCTGTTACGGCTTGATCCGGACCCGTATCTGCTTGACGGCCGGCCTGCTCGATATCCTTTCGCCGGCTGAGCTGGAGGCCGTCCTGCGCCATGAGCACCATCACCTGCGGCGACGCGACCCGCTGCGCGCCTTGTTGTGGACGATGCTGGACGCCGCCTGCTGGTGGATGGAGAACGGGAGCGAGCACGCCGACCTCCAGCGCGAGCTGGCCGCCGACCGGGCCGTTATCCGCGCGGGTAGACGTTGGTCGCTCGCCTGCGCCCTGGTCAAGCTGCTCGCCCACACCTCACGACGAGCCGTGCCGCAGCATGAGCTCGCGATCAGCGGCTTGTCTGTCACCGACGCACGGATCGATCAGCTCCTACATCCGGAGCATATGCTCCAGGCACGCACCCCGATCCACCGCTGGCTTGCGCTACCGGTCGTGGTGGCCCTGACACTCTTTGCCTGCAGTTTTTAGGCGGTGTCCCACGGGTGTCGAAAGCCGTTCGCCCGCGTCGTGCGCCGTAGATGCACGGCCCGTTCGCATCGCATACTCGGCGCGGGGGCGTCCGCAACATTCAGTCGCCAACAACCACTGTGGAACGATTACCGCTGTTGAGCGACGCGCTTCACGCCGTACCACTGATCAAGCCATGTCTGCATCTGCTTGATCTCCTCGCCTTGCGCGACGATGATGTCGGCCGCCAGCATCTTGAGCGCCTGATGATGCCCGGCGATCGGCACGGCACCAGCCATCATCACCGCCATCGCGTGATGCGTGCTCATGTCCTGGACGAACTCGACGTCGAACGCGGCTCCGGACTTCGCCTCGAGGCGCTGCATCCCAGCCATCATGTCCGGCATCATGCCGTGCATCATCGGCATGTCCATCATACGCATCATCTCGGGTGTCATCATCTGCTCGGCAGGCGGCTGCATGCCGTACCAGTCACGCAGATAGTTCGACATGAGCGCGATCTCGTCCTGCTGGCTGTCGATGATGCTTTGAGCCAGGCGTCGCAGCTCGGGCTTCGTCGCCTTCTTGACCGCCAGCTCAGCCATCATAACCGCGCTGCGGTGATGTGGGATCATGCCCGTCAGGAAGTCTTTCTCGACGGCCGCCCTCCGTGGATCAGGCGGAATGTCGACCCGGCTCGGCTGGGCTCCTGCGGGCGCGAGCAGGAATACGGTCGCCCCGAAGCCCAGGGCGAGCGCGAGGAGCAGGCGAACGGCGCGATGACCGGCGAGGCGTGCGGGCAGCCAACTCGTGGAAGACATGCAGGTAGCTCCTTGTTCATAAGCTGGTACATTGCTCGGGCGCCGTCGCTGCTGGCGGCGATGGCTCTTCGGTACGACTAGGCCATCGCCGCCATACTGCGGCACGACTCGGCGCACCGGCGACATTCCTGCGCGCACGCCTGCATCTGCTGGTCGTTGCCCATCCGCTCACATTCCTGCGCGCACGCCTCACAGACCTCTGCACACACCCCACAAGTGCGCGCATGGAACTGCGAGCGGCGCAGCATGAAATCCGCGCTGGTCGCGCAGATCTGCGCGCAGTCCAGCAGGGTCCGGACGTGGTTGGCGTCGGCATGCTGCCCGCCCATCTGGAGGCAGTAGCTCGCCGTTTGCACACAGATGTTGTGGCAGCTCGTGCAGCTTTGGATGCACTGCTGCATCTCCTGGCTCATTCCGCTTCCCATCGAATGTTCCATCGATCCTCCCCGAACCGTGACGAAGGTCGCGGCAGTAACCGCCGCGAGCCGTTTTGCGGGGCACCGTGATCCGGACACAACGTGGCGCACATCCACGCTTCGTACGACACGCGTGTCGTAGCAAAGCGCATGCCATCACAGAGGGCCGGTACCTGCGTTCGGCCCCGAGCGTGACACTTGTGCTACACACTCGCGGCTCAAGACGGTACACGAGCATTCGGGGAGGCGATGCGTATCAAGGGTGGCGAATGGGACATGAGTACAGGACGGGGCACGTCCCAGCCCGTGAGATGAGCAGCCAGATCAGGGCTATACTCCCTATCATCCAGCCCGGGCCGTCCATCAGCACCCGCGCACAGGTCTCATTTGTGCCTTCAGATCACACGACCTCACGCTGTTGCGGGGAGCGTGCAGTGGAAAGCATCACGCCTTCGGGCCGTGCCCTGTCCGCGAAAGAGCCTGCACAAACTCGCGTGCGAACTCGGCAGGTTGGGTCACAAAGCCGATGTGGCCGCCGGGCAGCTCGATCACGTCCTGACCGAGCTTCTTCCCCAGTGCCACGGTGACCTCATAGGTGGGATAACCACGCGATTCCTGCCCGGCCACCAGCACGATCCTTCTGGCA
>JBBSGA010000108.1:0-17253 GCA_038254585.1 Chloroflexales bacterium
ACAGTTCCTCGTCCATGCAGCCATGGTAACTCTCCCGCAAGTACGGTACAATAGCGGTATATTATACCGTGTTTACCCTACTATACTTGTGGGGTCATGTCAGTCGAAAGGGATATGCACATGCCCGGAGGACCCCAGACCATGGCCGGCAAGGCCGTGGCGAAACTGAACAGCGTCACCCACGGACTCCACTCCATTTAGCTGCCGAGAATTGCGTCGATCTCTGCCTGGACGTCGGCGCTCAACTGCACTGCGGCGGCTTGCACGTTGTCTACGACCTGGCTCGGCCGCGAGGCGCCCATGATGACCGAGCTGACCTCCGGCCGCCGCAGGATCCAGGCGAGCGCCAGCTGGCTCGTCGACAGGCCATGCTCCTGTGCGACCTCGCCGAGGCGCCGGGCCGTTGTGAGATTGGCCTCGGTGAGCTCGTTCTTCACCCCCGCGCTGGAGGATGCGCGGCTGCCCTCGGGGACGCCCTGGCTGTACTTGCCCGTCAGTACCCCCTGGGCGAGCGGGCTGAAGACCGTCAGTCCGATGCCGTGGCGGGCCACGGTAGGCATGATCTGCGCCTCGATGTGCCGATCAAGCAGATTGTAGCGTGGCTGCTCGACCTGGGGCGGGTAGCCGCCGTACTCACGGGCGAGGCGGACGGCCTCCTCGATCTGATCGGCCTCCCAGACACTCGTGCCCCAGTAGATGATCTTGCCGGCGTGGACGAGGTCGCTCATCGCCCGAACCGTCTCTTCGAGCGGGGTCTCCGGGTCGTAGCGATGGCAGAAATAGATGTCGAGATAGTCCGTGCCAAGCCGCTGCAAGGACTTGTCGATCGACTCCATGATATGTTTCCGGCCGAGGCCGCGGTCGTTGACGTTGTCGCTGATCGGCCAGTAAAGCTTCGACGAGATCACAAGGTCCGAGCGCGTGAGGTTGCGAATCGCCTGCCCGACCACGCTTTCGGCCTTGCCCGCGGCATACGCGTCGGCCGTGTCGATGAAGTTCACGCCGTTGTCGAGCGCGGTAGAGATACACTCCTCGGCGGTACGCTCCTCGACCCCTTCGCCATACGTCAGCCACGAGCCCAACGAGATCGCGCTCACGCGCGTGCCGGCCATTCCCAGACGACGATACTCCATGTGATTGATTCCATCCTTCCTGATAACCTCACGCCATTCTACCCGGCATGTGCAGCGCGCGCGTGGGCAAGGTATAATCCCGTTGCAGAATGAAGGTTCCGCGCGTGGGGCCTCGCACGAGCGCTCTTCAACTTCCCGCGTCATCTACATTCACCCGGCATGAAACGTCCTACGGCTGCCCCGAGGCGCAAGGAGCTTGTGTGGCACCCAACGGGGTTAGGATGCTGTGAGGAGAGCAGATGGATTACCAGATTGCGCTGCCCCCTGACCTGGGCCTGAGTCCGGCTGAGTTCGTCACGTCGTGGAATGCGGACCCGGCCAGTCGCACCGTGGCCGAGGCCAGGCTAGACCAATCGCCGCGTGCACAGTACGAACCTTTCCTGATTGCGGGAGCGATAGCCGTTGAACAGTTCTAGAAGGCTACATTGATCGGCTGATAGTGCAAGACCATTAACTGGGCGGCCGGCAGCGCCAGACTTGCATACGTCTGCCCTTCGTCATCACTGAATTCGACTTCGAAAACATCTGGCTCAAGCACTTCGACGACTGTCCCAACTTGGCCGCGGCGCAAGGCCCGCTGCGGCAGATCTTCCGTCAAAGCTACGACATCGAGTAGCTGGACCATGTTACTCACGACGACACCCTCCCCGTAAGCACGTAACAGCTCGTGAAGCGCGGAAAGTCTTCCCCACGTCGAAGGATCCAACTGCTGCGAATCGTTGCTTGACCCGCTGGACGCCTCATTGTAAAGTCTAGCACGTACCGTTGCCCATACTCATCCGCTTCTGTTGGGGTTGCGTCCTCGCTCACCGCTGCTGTAATTTACACGCAGGTCGGGCGTTTTGCCATTAATCAGGGCACATGCTGCGCCCCTACACCGGTGGTGGTGCGGGCATGAGTGGTGACAGCATGCAAGGTGGTAGCATAGAACGATCCGGCGCCCATGGGCAAGTGCGGGGCAGGATGAGTACAAGGAGCGCGTGACATGAGATTCAAAGTGCTGCTCGAAGCAAGCGATGAGGGTGGGTATACGGCCTACGTCCCGTCGCTGCCTGGGTGTATCAGCGAGGGGCAGACAGTTGAGGATGCCCTGGATAACGTGCAGGAGGCTATCGCGCTGTACCTCGAACCGGTTGAGGATGATACGGTAGCGCACGAAGCTGCGCTCGTGAGCGAGATCGAGCTGTGACGAAGATCCCCAGCCTGGCTATGACCAGATCGTCAGAGCATTGCAGCGAGATGGGTGGGTCGTGGTGCGCCAGCGAGGGAGTCATATTCGGCTACAGAAACGAGCGGGAGACGGGGTATTGAAAATTACGGTTCCTGCACATCGCCCGGTAAAGCGGTCAACGCTGGCTCACATTTTGAAGCAGGCTCGGTTGGATGTCGACCTGTTTCTGCAGTTGCTTTGAGTGCCGTGCAACCTCCCAGAAGCTACGCTCCCGTGGCAGAGTCGCGGTCAGGAGCTGCCGAGACCGCGTGTTCAAGGTGTTGCCGCTGCTGGCCAGGCGTAGGTGGCCTGCTTGACGGCGCGGTAGCTCGCGTCGAGCTCGGGCTCCAGCAGCCGGATCGCCGCGATGCGGCGGGCGATGCGCGTCACCTCGCGCGCCTCGTCGGGTGTGAGCGCGCGGCCGAGCAGCGCGTGCTCGCGGTAGCTCAGCCATTTCTTGATCACCTGGTAGCCGCCGATGGTATAGTCCCAGACGCGGCGCGGCACGTTGCGCCAGTAGGCGACGCCGTTGAGGTAGACGTCGCAGGTGGCGGCCCCGAGGTGCTGAAGCGCTAGCTCCTCCGCCATGCCCAGCGCCTCGGCGCCCGTGGCGATGGCGGCGCGCTCCTCGGGCGTGTACGTGCGCTCCACGACCCGGCCCTTGCCCGGCATCGTCACGCCGCCGCTGCCCGCGTGGCCCCACCCGGCCGTCACCGCCAGGTCGTCGCCGGCCGACGAGAGCTGCCGCCCGGCCACGCCCGCGATCGGCCCGATGGCTTGCAGCTCGGGCCGGAGCAGGCCGGTCGTAACGCCCGCGACGGCCTGCTCCGAGTCGAGCAGCGCGGCGACCTGGCGCCCGAGCGCGGCCGAAGCAAGCAATGCCTCTTTGCTTGTCGGGAGCGGGATGCGAGGCCAGTCCTGGCGTAGGGCTCCGGCGTTCTCGACACGGTAGAGCGGCGCATGAAGGTCTGCGAGCGAATGATGGAAAAGGTCTGCTGCTGAAGCGCCAAGCGCCTCAATGTAACCGGCAGCCTCGCTGCTCACATTCGCGACAGGTCGTCCGTCGCCCTGCGGCTCGAACAACGAACGGGACCGGTGATCAGTACGCAAGTAAAGAGGAAACATCCCCACATTGGACTCGACAATATGGTGATCTGCGAGTAAGCTCGTGACCTGCGGCTGGTAAAAGGCTTCTTTGCGATTGCGCTGGCCGGAACTCAGCCACAGATTCCCCTCGAACACGTGTGGAAAATACTCCGACCGGCTTCTGTCCACCAGCTTGGTTTCTGGCTCCCAATAAAGCCAACGAACATCGAAGGGCCGGTAGCAGTACGGGACGATATTCTCGGGCAAGAAACCTCGCCTGCAGAGATACTCACGCGTTGCCACCGAGTTGAACCCGGCAACATTCGCCATCGCGCCGGGCACTAATCTCGCCATCTCTGCATGGCTTATCGCCGGATCGAAATACTGCCGCATCCGATGGATGAGGCGCTCGCGATCGATGTCTACGACGACGTCGTCGCGGCTCGTCTTGACGCCGGGAAAGGAGACAGGGAAGAGATCGGGGAGGAGTCGCCACTCGAAGTACGATTGTCCATGAGCGCGTGGCTTAAACGGAATCCCGATCCCGACGACTGGGACAAGCCGCAAATAGCACTCATCGAAATGCTGGCTGCCTAAGCCCTCAAGGAGAGCTTCTCTTCGCTCAGCCGCGCGCGCCTGGTCCATATCGCGATAGCACACTTGCCCCTTGGGTTCGTTCGACCTACCGCGAGTGACTAGAAGGCTTATTGCCGTGCCGACCTTTATCCCTGGAGAGGTGCCTTTCTGGGCAAAAACGGTTTCACTCGTTCGTCTGTCAGGGGCATATTCGGAAATGATGCGGTCACCGTGCAAGTTGTCGATCCAGATGCGGTCGAAGGCTTCCAGGTAGCGCTCGCGCATGCCCGTGAACGAGAGCCCGTCGAGCCACGAGTAGTTGGAGATGAAGCAGACGATGCCTTTGCCGGTGCGCTCCACGATGCGCCGCTCGGCCATGCGGAAGAAGCGCACGTACAGGTCGTTCAGCCCCTGGCCCTGTGGCGCGGGCGCGCGCTTCGTCGCGCGGTAGGCGGTCGAGAGGTCGCGCTCTTCGGCCATGGCGAGGCCCGCGAAGCCGTTGTAGGGCGGATTGCCGAGGATCACCAGGATCTCCGCCTCGCGCTTCACCCGGTCGGCCGCGTCGCGCTCGGCCTCCAGTTCGGGGAAGATCAGGTGCTGCTTCGGGCCCTGTGCCGGGTCCCAGCCCGTGAGCGCGTTCGTGAGATAGACGCCCGCTCGCTCGTCGTGCGCGTCCGACAGGGGCGCGCCGAGCTGCTGGAGCAGCAGGCCGAGCTGCAGGTGCGCGACGACGAAGGGCGCGGGCAGGAGCTCGAAGCCGAAGACGCGCTGCATGGCGGCGCGCTTGAGGTCTTCGCCCAGCAGCGCGTCGCCGCCCCTGGCCTGGAGTGTCGCGGCGATGTGCCGCAGCACCTCGACGAGGTACGCGCCCGTTCCACAGCACGGATCGAGGATCACGACGCGCGGATCGGCCAGGCCGTCGGCGATGCCCAGCTCCTCGCGCAGCACCGTGTCGACGCGCGCGACCATGTAGTGCACGATCTCCGTGGGCGTGTACCAGACGCCCAGGTCCTTGCGCAGCTCGGGATCGAACGCCTGCAGAAACGGCTCGTAGAAATACTGCACGGCCTGGCCCAGGTCGAACTTGCGGAAGAACGTGCCCCGCACGACGCGGTTGAGCGCGGCGCCCGTCCAGTCGAGCACTTCCATCAGGCCCAGCGGCCGCAGCCGTGACGGTCCCGAAACCTGCTCGAAGAGCGCCTGGATCACCGGCACGTGGAGGTAGTAGGGCGCCGTGCGCCAGTCGAAGCTGCCGGTGCGCTCGGGATCCTCGCCGTGCCACAGTACCCAGGCCGAGAAGATGCCGTAGAAGAGCGTCTGTACGAGCGTGGAGCGGAAGAAGTGGTCGCCACGCTCGCCCTCGAAGGCGATCCCCAGCGCCTGCTCCATCGCGGCCCGGACGGTGGCCAGCGCCGGCACGTCTATGTGCTCGATGCGCATGCGCGCGTCGCGGGCGTAGGAGGCCAGGAACCACGCCACGTCCGCCGGGTCGGTCAGGGGCGCGGCGTGCCACATCACGCGTCTGAGGTATTCGACGAGCCGCTCGCCGTGCTGCGCCGCTACGTCGCCCGGATTCGCGGCGGCGCTCCAGAAGGAGCGTTCGTCCGCGGCCAGGCGGTAGGTCTCCAGCGCGGCGGGCCTGGCGCCGGGCCCCACGCCGACCAGCGTGAAATCGCGGTAGTTCGTGACGAGCACGAGCCCGTACTTGGCCAGGTAGCGCAGGACCTGCTCGCTGGCGACGATGGCGCCGATCTCTTCGGCGGTGCTCTTGACCTCGATCACGCCCCGCGACGGCGGCTGGCCCGGCAGCGGCTCGTCGCCCGAGGCGCGCTGGAGCTGGTCGGCGGTAAAGAGGCCGAAATCGGGGATGCCGGCGCCGCGGTTCTTGAGGAAATTGATGCAGCGCACGCGCGGCTTGAGCCCTCTGCCGACGTCGTTGAACAGGTTCGACAGCGGGCTGTAATACGACGTCTCCTTGAGGGCAGAGCCGGTAGCGCGGATGTCGCGCAGCTCGCGGATGTAGGTCTCGACGGCGTGCACGCTCTCCTCCCCTCCACTCGGGTCTCCGGCCGTGCATTCTAGCCGAATGCTCGGGACTCTGCAGGCGGTTGGGACCACTTCTAGTCGCGCTGAAGCCCATCGAATGAATTCGGCGTCTGCTATACCCAACGCGCTTTAGCGCGTTGAGTATCTCCCACGTCGCACCTACAATCCGCCGTCGTGACTGTTTCTCAACGCGCTTCAGCACGTTTCCGTTTCGCGATATCAGACACCGAATTTATTCGGTGAGTCTCTTTTGCCCTTGGCGCCGCTGCCGGATGCAATGGATATCATGCGCCTGCACGGCGGTATGAAGCGCGCTGTTCGCTGGCATTCACGGCAACAGCACCGGCCTCGAGGCTATCCTCGCCGCTCGACAACCTGGGCGGGCCGACATCCTCTTTGCTGGTGGTGACTTACTCCTCGGCGGTCCGGGACCGAAGATGTGCTGTTCCTTACTCGGCATCCAGCACGGCGTCTACGCTCACCGCGAAGCCCGAAAACAGGGCTGAGGTCGCAGATGTGCCGCGGCCGAAGACGCCGTGCTCGATATAGGCATCGTCGGCGATCCGGAGCACGGTGATCGTTTCGCGTTGTGGGTCGACGATCCAGTATTCGGGGATCCCGGCCTGCGCATAGTCCGCCCGCTTGACGACGTGATCGCGATCGGGTTTGTCGCGGCTGACGATTTCCACGACCAGGTCGGCTCCCTCCCAGTAGTCATTGCCCCGCCTCGGATCACTGCCCGAGCGCAGCACCAGAAGATCCGGCTCGCGAAACTTTCGAGGGGCGACACGCATGCGGAGTGGGGCATAAAAGGCTTTGCCGTGTATACCCTGCATCAAGATACGAAAAGCAAGAAATAGGTACGCCGAGATCGCTTGATGCTTTTCGGTGGGCATGGGCAGCACCTCGATGTATCCGTCGGTAAATTCGACGAGGCGGTTGGTGTGGCTCGTCAGCCAGAGATAATCGTCTTCGCTCCACGCGCCCTGTTCGGGGAGGAGCGCGACGATTTCCGGATCGAGCGTTTGTTCCACGTGGGCCTGGTCTACCGTTGTCGCCATACTTGCTTCCCTCGCCGTCCGGCGTCCTGCACTATGCGGCCTGCCCCCACAAGTATAGCCCTCCGGCCTCGTGGGCACAAACCCTGTCCGGGCGGAACACCGTCACATGCGATTGACCTCCTGGGCGGATTCGCTGTATCCTTGCGATGGCCCTCTTTGAAATGTGCACCCCCCGGTCGGTAGGGAGGAATCATGCAGGCTCGTATGCAATGTGCTTGGCCCCACCGCTTCGAATGGATCGTCGTAGCCGCAATGCTCCTGACTATGTCTGCCGGATTTGGCGGAGCAGCGCCGGTCGAGGCTCGCGGCGGCCCGCCCGCCGCCACGGGCGGCTGCCAGATCGACTCCGCTCGTGGCGATATTCAGCACGTGATCTACGTGCAGTTCGATAATGTGCATCTCATGCGCGATAATCCGAACATCCCGTCGGACCTGGAGCAGATGCCGCATCTGCTGCAGTTCATGACCGGCAACGGGACGCTGCTCTCGAATCATCACACGCCGCTGATCGCGCACACCGCCACCAACATTCTGACCTCGCTCACAGGCGTCTACGGCGACCGCCACGGGGTGCCGATCAGCAACAGCTTCCGCTATTTCAACCCCGACGGCACCAGCAACACCGGCGTCTCCTTCGCCTATTGGACCGATCCGATCTTCGACCCGGCGACCGCGTCGCCGACCGACGCCCGTTACAACATGCTCACGGCCGAGGGCAAGAATGCGCCTGCTCCCTGGGTGCCGTATACTCGCGCCGGCTGTAACGTCGGGGCCGTTGCCACGGCCAACACGGTCCTGGAGAACATTGCCACGGATATCCCGACGGTCTTCGGCGCTGCCTCGCCCGAGGCGGCCGAGGTCAAGGCGAACCCCGCGCAGGCCTTCGCCGATTTCGTCGGCATCGGCATTCACTGCGCCCGCGGTGCGGCGCTCTGCTCGTCCTCCAACGCGGGCAAGCCCGACCTCCTGCCGGATGAGCCGGGCGGCTACAGCGGCTATATGGGCCTCTTTGGCCACAAGTACGTGGCGCCGCGGATCAGCCCGAACGGACCGCTGGCCGACCTCAGCGGCGCCGTGATCAAGGATGCACAGGGCCACATCGGCTTCCCCGGCTTCGACGGCATGTCGGCCGCGGTCTCGCTGGCCTACACGGCCGCGATGCAGGAGCACGGCGTGCCGATCACCTACGCCTACATCTCGGACGCGCACGACGCCCATCCGAGCGGCCCCGCCTACGGGCCGGGCCAGGCCGGCTACGTCGCCGCGCTCAAGGCGTACGATCAAGCCTTCGGCGCCTTTTTTGCCCGGCTGGCCAAGCATGGGATCGACCAGCACAACACGCTTTTCGTCTTCACCGCCGACGAGGGCGATCATTTCGTGGGCGGCCCGCCCAGCCCGGCCAACTGCGATGGTGTGACGACGCCCTGCAGCTACAGCCAGATCGGCGAGATCAACGTCAACGTCGCGGGTCTGCTGGCGACGCAGAAAGGGATCACGACGCCGTTCAAAGTCCACTCTGACTCGGCGCCTAACTTCTATATCACCGGCAATCCGGCACGCGACGCGGCCGTGACCCGTGCGATGGAGCGGGGCGTCGCCGGGCTGACCGCCGTGAACCCGCTGACCGGTAACACCGATCAGCTGACCAACTACCTGGCCGATCCCGTGGAGATGAAGCTGCTGCACATGGTTACGGCCGACCCGGCACGAACGCCGACCTTCACGATGTTCGCCAAGCCCGACTACTTTCTTTTTGCCGGCGCGCCGAACTGCAGCGCGCCATGCGTTGCCGAGGTTCCGGCCTTCGCCTGGAACCACGGGGACGTCGCTCCGGATATCAACAGAACCTGGCTGGGGCTCGTTGGGCCGGGTGTGCGCCGAACCGGCGTCGACGGTAGAGTCTGGTCGGATCACACCGACATTCGCCCGACGATGCTCGCGCTGCTCGGCCTGAAGGACGACTACGTCCACGATGGGCGTGTGCTCGTGGAGGTGCTCGACGCGCGGGCCGTGCCGCAACCGCTGCGGGCGCACCATGCGACCCTGCGCCGCCTCGGCGAGGTGTACAAACAGATCAATGCGCCGATTGGCGCTCTTGGGCTCGCCAGCCTCGAAGTCTCGACCAAGGCACTCGCAAGCGACACGCCCGCCGATGGCCGCTACACCCGTCTCGAAGACCAGCTGATCCGGCTTACGGGCGAGCGCGACGCGGTCGCGGGCCGGATCAGCTCTTTGCTCGACGCGGCAGCATTCGGCGGCCGGCGCATCGACGAGCGGGAGGCCAGGAGACTGATCCAGGCGGGCGAGGAGTTGCTGAAGCGCGTGCGCGACCTCGCGCAGCACGACTAACCGAACAGGGCACAACCGGCTGGTGAGCCCATCTGAGCGGTGTACGTCTGATGGAGATCGAGCGCCTTCTCGACGACATCAATCGGCGGCACCAAAGCCACCTCGGCCTCGAGGGCCGCTACGCGGCCGGCGAGAACCAGGGTGCATATGCCGTCGTCGAACCCGGCGGCGCACGCCTCGTGCTCAAGTGGAACCGCAGACCGTCGTGGCTGGCGGCGGTCGAGCGCGCGAGGGCGATCACCGATCGACTTCGGGAGCTGGGCCTACCTGTGCCGGCCTACATCCTCGCGGGCGTCCTGCCGGATGGGCGAGCCTACTGGCTGCAGACGGAGCTCCCGGGCCGCCCGCCTACGACGCTGTCGGAAAGCCAGCTCCGGCAGCTCCTCGACCTGATCGAGCTCCAGGCCGGCCAAGCCATCTCACCCGAGCAGGACTGGTCCGGCTACGTCGTCGCAGTCGTCTTCGAAGGGGAGTCGGGCTGGGCCGGCTCGCTGCGCGACCACTCCCACGGGACGCGCGAGGTGCTTGCACGGCTCGAGCGGCTGGTCGCCGGGAAGCGGGCCGCGGTCCACCGCACCGCGGACATCGTCCACGGCGATCTGGTGCTCGACAACGTGCTGGTGGACGCGGGCCGGATCAGCGGAATCGTGGATTGGGATGCCGCGGGCCGCGGCGACCGAGCGCTCGACCTGGCCAAGCTGCTCTTCTCGACCTACGACAGCGTGCCGATCCGCGAGCGCCTCGAGCAGCGCATCGTCGAGCTCGGGAGTCGCGACAGCCTCGAGGTCTATCTGGCCTACGCGATCCTGGCGCAGCTCGACTGGTCGATCCGTCATCACGGCCAGGCGTCGGTCGACGACGGCGTGCGGCTGGCGAACACGATGCTGGGGGCTCTGGAGGCCGCGCGCGACGGTTCCGCGCTCTCGACGTAGGTCTCGAGCTCGACGCGGGTCAGACGGCTCGGGATCAGCGGGCGCAGCGTTGAAGGGCAGCCGGTGCAGCGCCTCGCGCTGCTCTAGCTCTGGCCGTCTTCACTGACCACCTTCTTCCTGGCGCACGAAGGCACCACATCGTGTTGCTTGGCTGCCGATGAGGGGTGCGGCCGACGCCGGCGACTTGCCCAGCTGCGCGAGCAGCCGCTGCGTGATCGTCGCGACCACCTCCACCGGGCTCCGCCCGGCCAAGCGCACCTGACCGCCTGCCAGCATCCCATGACCGCCGGCGCTGCCCTCGCTCCCGACCACCGCCTGCACCAGCTGGCCGGCGCCTCCGTGCACCCTCCGCGTTCGGACCGAGAAGACGACCGTCCGCTCGTAGACGCCGAGGCAGACGCTCCACTGCATGCCCGCCAACCGCAGCAACAGATCCGCCAGCTCGGCGGCGAGGTCCGGATAAGCCAGACGCCCCAGATTAACGACGATCACATCCTCATAGACGCGGGCGACCTGGACGGCCGCGTAGAGCTGTCGAAAGTAGGCCACCGGCACCTGCGCCTGCTCGATCTCCATCAACGCCGCCGGATCGATCAGCGGCTGGAGCGCGAGGTAGGCAGCCGCATCCGCCGCGCTCGCACCACGGATCAGTCCCAGCGTGTCGGTCTTGATGCCGTAGAAGAGGGCCGTAGCCAGCGGCCGCGACAATGGGAAGCTGCATGCCTGCACGTACTCCGTGAGGATCGTGGCTGTCGCGCCAGTCGCGGGCCGAATATCGACGAAGACGCCGGCTGCCGGCGTACCCCGTAAGGGGTGATGATCGATCACCGCGCGTACGGCGGTGGTGGAGCGAACCGCACAATTGCCGGCACCTGGTTGGGTGTCCACCAGCACCACGGCGTCGGCCTGCTGCACATCGGCGATCCGCACGCGCCGCAGGGGACGCCCCAGATAGTGGACTAGGGCCCGATTCTCGGCCCGCCCGATGACGCCGCGATAGCCGATTTGTGCGTCGAGGGCGAAGTGCGCGATGAGGAGCTCACGCAAGGCGACCGCGCTAGCAATCGCATCGGGGTCCGGATTGGTGTGTGGAAGGATCAGGACGTGGGCAGCGCCGCCAAGCGCGGTGTATAGAGTATCCAGCTGCAGCGGCATAGTGCGCCTCCGCGGTTCTTGCAATGCACCTATTGTACGCAGACCGCACAAGTGCCGAATGCACGAGATTGGTGCCGCGCGGCGGGCGCCGGTCCGAGGGCCGTTCCGCCCAAGACGCGACCGGCTGGATGGTCATACTACACCGGTACTCGCGAGCTAAGCCAATCGACGCCAAACCCCCGTATGCTGCGTGTAGCCCCGCAACGTCCAATCGTTCGCGTGGAGCTGCGCCGCTGCGAGGCTCCGTCTGTGAGGCGGCTCACGGCGACCGGCATATGATGGAGCACCACGAAGACATGCCTGATACGCTCGACGCGGTCCTGCACAGCCCCGATCGGCTCGCCGCGCTCCGCGACCTCGCCCTGTTGGATACCCTTCCCGAGGAGCCGTTCGATCGGCTGACCCGCCTGGCCTCCGCGATGCTCTCGGTCCCGGTGGCGCTCGTTTCGCTCGTAGACGGCGACCGGCAGTTCTTTAAAAGCTGCGTCGGACTGCCCGAGCCGTGGGCTGCTGAGCGTGGGACACCGCTGTCCCACTCCATTTGCAAGCACGCGGTCGTCTCGCGCACGCCATTGATCATCCCGGATGCGCGGGCGCACCCGCTCGTCCACGATAATCTGGCGATTCCCGACCTCGGGGTCATCGCCTACGCCGGCATCCCGTTGATTACTTCTGACGGGCAAGCGCTGGGCGCCTTTTGCGCGATCGATACGCAGCCGCGCGACTGGACCGCGCCAGAGATCGCCATTCTCGCCGACCTGGCCGCCGCCGCGATGACTGAGATCGAGCTACGCCGTGTCAGCCGAGCGATGGCGCGCCAGGCGAAGGCGATGACAGCCCTGCTGGAGTCGGCCAGCGAAGGGTGCGGGCTCGATCGCGACGGCCGTTGCACCTTTGTCGATCCGCACGGCGCGGCCCTGCTTGGGTACGCGCCGGACGAGATGCTGGGCCACTCCTTCCATAAACGCATCGACGAGCTGGTCGCGGCGCGCGAAGCGGCGCTGGAAGCCTCACGCATGAAGAGCGAGTTCCTGGCGACCATGAGCCACGAAATCCGCACGCCGATGACCCATATCATCGGCATGACCGAGCTGCTGCTCGAGACCCCGCTCAATCCCGACCAGTACGAGCTCGCCAGCATCGTGCGTGATTCGTCGCACAGGCTGCTCACCATCCTCAACGATTTGTTGGACTTCTCGCGGATCGAGTCAGGCAGGTTGGCGCTCGACGTGAGCGACTTCGATCCGCGCGCGCTCGTCGAGAGCATCGTGGCGTTGATGCGCCTGAAGGCGCGCCAGAAACAGCTCATCCTGCGGACGGAGATCGCGCCCGAGGTCGGCACACAGCTGCGCGGCGCCGACGATCGCGTGCGGCAGGTGCTCCTGAATCTGGTGAGCAACGCGGTGAAGTTCACAGAAGAGGGCCAGGTGACGGTGCGGGTGACGCTGGAGGCGACGCGGGGGACGCAGGTGGTGCTGCGCTTTGCCGTGCTCGACAGCGGGATCGGCATCGCAGAGGCCGCGCAGGGGCAGCTCTTTCAACCCTTCGTCCAGGTGGATGGCTCGAATACTCGGAAGTACGGTGGGACCGGCTTAGGGCTGGCGATCGGGAAGCAGTTGGTGGAATTGATGGGCGGCGAGATCGGCGTCGAGAGCCGCGAGGGGCATGGGAGCACCTTCTGGTTCGCCGTGCCGTTCGAGCAAACCGAGGCTACAGCGCCGGCTGACGAAGCACCCGCGTGGGATGCGCCGCCGTCGGCGCCGCCGGTCTCCGGGGCACGGCAGGCCATCTTGCTGGCGGAAGATAATCCGGTCAATCAGAGGCTGCTGCTGCTACAGCTACGGAAATTTGGCTACCGGGCGGAGGCCGTGAATAATGGACGGGAAGCCATCGCGGCCGTAGCGGCCGGATCGTACGCGCTGGTGCTGATGGACTGCCAGATGCCCGAGCTCGACGGCTTCGCGGCGACGGCGGCAATTCGAAAAGCAGAGCGGTGGGGCGGCGCGGACGGTGCGCGGCGACTGCCGATCATCGCGTTGACGGCGAATGCCATGCAGGGCGATCGCGAAGCATGTCTCGACGCGGGCATGGATGATTACGTGGCCAAGCCTGTGAAGGCCGCGGAGCTGCGAGCGGTGATCGAGCGCTGGTGCTCTGCCGAGACCGAGCGCCGATTCGCATCGACCGGCGACCCCGGTGCAGGGGTGCCCGTCTCCGGTGCGCCTGCCCATTAACGAACCTGCGGCGGCATACTCCCTTCGCAGGCCCCTGGCGGCCCGATCATTGGCGGCGGCGATCTGTGCGATACTCACAGGACGGCGGTGGGCGTTTCCGACGGGCGTCCACGCGAAGGAGGTACAGATGCTGCATTCGGTTCGCTGGACGACCAAGAAGATTAATCAGCGGCTCGCGCTGATCGCGCCGCTGGTCTACCGGCGCTCCCATCCGATCGCGCCGTTCCGCTATCTTGCCCTGGCGAGTACCGAGGAGCACGCGCTGGCCGGGCCGGAGGTCGACGACTCGGGCTGGACCGTGATCGAGCCGGAGACCTACTGGGGCGCGTGGGTGACGGACTTTATGCTGCGTAGCCGGTTTCAGGTCCCGGCCGGCTGGGACGCGGTCTCCCCGGTGGCGCTCTTTCTGCCGCTCGGGGACGCGGGCGAGTTCGTCCACCCGGAGGCGCTGGCCTACGTCGACGGCGAGCCTTACGCCGCGTGCGACCGTTACCACCACGAGATCGCGCTGCCCGACCGCTGGCGCGACGGGCGAGAGCACCTCCTGGCGCTCCACGGCTGGACCGGCAACGGCGGCGCCGCCCGTGGCGAGATGGGCACCAAGCTCTACATGCGGCCCTGCCTGGTCGTACAGATCGATCAGCCCACCCGGGACTTCGTCGTCGCGGCGCGCGTCGCCCTGGGCATCGCCGAGCATCTGGATGAGAATGAGCCGGCCAGGGCCTACCTGCTGAACGCGCTGGACGATGCGTTCAAGATCCTCGACACACGCGAGCCCTTCGGCGAGGGGTTCTATGCCAGCGTCGGACCGGCCCTCGCAGCCCTGCGCAGGGGCATCGCCGAGGCAGGGCCGCCGCTCGACGTCGACGTCGCCGCGACCGGCCACGCGCACATCGACGTCGCGTGGCTCTGGCCGCTGGCGCAGACCCGGCGCAAGGCCGGCAGGACCTTCCACACGGTCCTGCGGCTGATGGAGCAGTTCCCTGACTACCATTTCACACAGAGCCAGCCCCAGCTCTACGACTTCGTGCGCCAGGACTATCCCGCGCTCTTCGAGGCGATCAAGGGGCGTGTGAAGGAGGGACGCTGGGAGATCACCGGCGACATGTGGGTCGAGGCCGACTGCAACCTAAGCGGCGGCGAGTCGCTGGCGCGGCAGTTTCTGCTCGGCCGGACCTTCTTCCGCGAGCACTTCGGCATGGGCACCTCCTCGCGGGTGCTGTGGCTGCCGGACGTCTTCGGCTACGCCTGGGCGCTGCCGCAGCTGATCAAGCAGGCCGACCTCGACTACTTCTTCACGATCAAGATCGGCTGGAGCCACTACAACCGCCTGCCGTATGACTCGTTCTGGTGGCAGGGGCTGGACGGTACGCGCGTATTGACGCACTTCAGCCCGACCCCCGAGACCGGCAGCGCCTACGCCAGCACCTATAACGCTCGCGCGAGGCCGCAAGACGTGCTGGGGACCTGGACCAACTTCCGCCAGAAGGATCTCAGCGGCCACGTCGGCGACCATACGCCGCCGCTGCTGATGGCCTTCGGCTTCGGCGACGGCGGCGGGGGTCCGACGCGCGAGATGCTGGAGAACCTGCGCGAGATGGCGAGCTTCCCTGCCACGCCGCGGGTGCAGCAGAAGTCCGTCGGGGACTTCTTCGACGATCTGCAGGCGACGGCGGGCGACCGCCTCCCAACCTGGAACGGCGAGCTCTATCTCGAGTATCACCGTGGGACTTACACGACGCAGAGCCGCAACAAGCGCGCAAACCGCAAGAGTGAGTTCCTGCTGCATGACGCCGAGTTCCTCGCGACGCTGGCCTCGGTGGTCGACGCGGGCCATGCCTACCCCGCGGAGACCTTCCGCGACGCCTGGCGGCTGATCTGCCTCAACCAGTTCCACGACATCATCCCCGGCAGCAGCATCAACGCGGTCTACGTCGATTCGCAGCGGCAGTACGCTGAGATCCACGCCATGGCCACCGAGGTACGCGACGCGGCCCTGCAGGCCGTAGCTGCGAAGCTCGGCGGCGACATGCTCGTCGCCAATCCTACCTCGTTCTCGCGCTCCGACCTTGCCTTCATGCCGGGCAGCCTGGCCGCGGGACGCCACCTCCAAGGGGCCGACGGCGAGCCGCTGCAGACGCAGGCGACCGCGGGCGGCATGCTAGTCCAGATGCGAAACCTGGCTCCGCTGAGCGTCACGTCGCTGCGGCTGGCCGACGGCGACGCTCCCTCCAATGGGACGAGCCTGTCCGCTACGTCTGAGCTGCTCGAAAACGAGCTGCTGCGGGTCGAGCTGAATCAGGCGGGCGACATCACGCGCATCTACGACAAAGCCGCGCGGCGCGAGGTTCTGGCGCCCGGCACGGTCGCCAACCAGTTCCAGGCCTTCGAAGACCGTCCCATGAGCTGGGACGCCTGGGACGTCGACATCTTCTTCGAGGACAAGCTGTGGACGGCCGAGCCCGCGAGCTCGGTGCGGGTCGTGGAAAGCGGGCCGCTGCGTGCAACGCTCGAGATTCGCCGGCGGATCCTCGACAGCGACTACGTCCAGCGCATCTCGCTGGCACACGACGGCGCGCGCCTGGACTTCGACACGACGATCGACTGGCACCAGCGGCACACGCTGCTGAAGGTCGCCTTCCCGGTGGATATCCTCGCGGCGGCCGCGACCTACGAAATCCAGTGGGGCAACGTGCAGCGGCCGACGCACCGCAACACCAGCTGGGACTGGGCACGCTTCGAGACCTGCGCCCAGAAGTGGGTCGACCTCGGCGAGGGCGACTACGGCGTGAGCCTGCTCAACGACTGCAAGTACGGCCACGACATCCGGGGCAATGTCATTCGGATGAGTCTGCTGCGCAGCCCCACTATGCCTGACCCCGAGGCCGACCAGGGCGAACAGCGCTTTACCTACAGCCTGCTTCCGCACGCGGGCAGCTGGGGCGAGACGACTATCGCCGCGGCCTACGCGCTGAACGACCCACTGATCGTCGCGAACGTAAGCGAGCTTAGCCAGGGCGACGGCAGCCGCGACGCTCGTACGGAGGTGCGGACCGGGGAGCCGCGAACGCTCTCGCTCGTCGCCGTGGACCATCCCAACATCGTGGTCGAGACGGTCAAACAGGCCGAGGATGGCCGCGGTGTGATCGTGCGCTGCTACGAGAGCCAGCGCCGCCGCGGCCCGATCACCCTGCGGACCGGCTTCCCGATTGCCGAGGCGTGGCGCACAAACCTGCTCGAGGAGAATCAGGAGCGCCTCGAGGCACGCGGCAACCAGGTTGGCCTACCGGTCCGGCCCTACGAGATCGTCACCCTGCGCCTGGTTCCGGCGGATCGCGCGGGAGCCTAACATCGGGTCTTTTTCCGGCCCCGCGCGGAAGCGGAATTCATGGAGCGCCGGGGGGGGCGCCCCCCGGGTGGGGGCGGGGGGCGGGGGGCCCCACCCACACCACCGCCCCCCCCCCCCCCCGC
>JBBSGA010000109.1:0-17058 GCA_038254585.1 Chloroflexales bacterium
AGAAGGAAGTCGGGTGGTTTTCTTCCCACTCACACCGCCAGGGAAGGAGTTTGGAGTGCATCAAACCCCACCTGACACCGGGAACGGGTCAAAACATTAGCACTGTTTCCCACTGTGATTTTCTCTCCGACAAACTGCTAGAGGTGGCTGAGATCCGCAAGTTGCTCGACGAGGCGCGTCGCGTTTTGCTCCCGGGAGGTCATCTCTGCCTGGCCAGCCTCGGCTATGGAACCACCGTCCGGTCGCGTCTCGTCGCGCGGACCTGGTCGCTCGTCCACGCTGTCGCTCCGGCACGCGTGGGAGGGTGCCGGCCGCTGGCGATGCGCCCGCTGCTCGACCCGGACTGGAAGATCGTGTATACCACGGCGGTGATGCCCTACGGCGTGCCCTCGGAGGTGGTGATCGCAACACCCGTCACCTAACGCTGAACCCTGTTCCTGACACTCGACACCTATTGTTACTGAGGGAGACACGATGGAAATGGAAGCCAGCCGCTATGATATCGCCATCATCGGGTCCGGCATCGCCGGTTCAGCCCTTGGCGCGATTCTCGCCCGCCATGGGATGAAGGTCATCATCTTCGAGGCGGGCAGCCATCCCAAGTTCGCTGTCGGCGAGTCGATGATCCTCGAAACCTCGGAGACGCTCCGGGCCATGGCCGAACTCTACGACGTACCCGAGTTAGCCTTCTTCAGCTCCGAGAACTATTGGGACCTGATCGGCACCTCCCATGGCGTCAAGCGCCACTTCAGTTTCCTCCACCACACGTCCGGGGCGTCCCATGATCGCCATAACACCCTCCAAGCTGTCATTCCGCGCCAGCCGCACGGCCACGAGCTCCATCTCTATCGCCAGGACAGCGATTATTACCTGGCGACGACCGCTGTCTCCTATGGTGTCACGCTCTTGCAGAACACGCGTATCAAGGCGGTGAATGTTCACGCCGATGACGTGGAGATTGTCACCGATGACGGAGCAAGCTTTACCGCAGCGTATGTCGTGGATGCCGGAGGCTATCGCTCGCCGCTCGCCGACCAGTTTAACCTGCGTGACCACGATCTGCGCACGCATGCCCGCGCGATCTTCACGCATATGGTCGATGTGCCCTGCTTCAACGACGTAGGGGGCTCGCGGCAGACCTACGGCATTCCCTACCGCCTATCGGAAGGGAACCTCCATCACGTCTTTCGCGGCGGCTGGCTGTGGGTCATCCCCTTTAACAACCATCCCCGCGCGACCAATCCCCTCTGCAGCGTGGGCCTCCAGCTCGATCCACGCCTCTATCCGATCCAGACCGCATTGAGCCCCGAGGAGGAATTCTTCGCCGTCATCGACCAGTTTCCGAGTATGCGCGCGCAGTTCCAGAGCGCGAAAGCGGTGCGTGGCTGGACGCGCACCGGTCGCATGCAATATTCGTCGACGCGCATCGTCGGTGATCGCTACTGCCTGTTGGGGCACGCCGCAGGATTCATCGACCCGCTGTATTCCAAGGGGCTCTATACGTCGTTCATGAGCGTCGCCGTGCTGGCCGACCTCCGGCTTGAGGCGCAGAGCACACATGACTTCCGCGCCGCGTGCTTTCAACCCCTGGAGGACATGACGCTGGCATACGTCCGGACCAACGATCGCCTGGTGGCCAACTCCTACAAGTCGTGGGGGGACGACCGGCTCTGGTCAGTCTACGCGCTTGTGTGGCTACTTGGTGCTTACCTAGAGTTCGTCAAACTGATGAGCGCCCGCATCCAGGCGACCGGGCGGCGGGATTATTTCAGGCGTATTCAGGGCCTCCACCTCGCGGGGGGCGGCTTCGCGGAGTTCGATGTGCTGGCCGAGCGGATCGATACGATCGTCGAGAACGTCGACATGGATGACGCAATGATGGTCGAGCGTGCCGTCGCCGAGATCCGTACGATCCTCAATGCGGTGCCGTGGATGCCGCTTGCCTATCAAGACCTGCTCAAAGGCAAGAACCACCTGCCGAAGCATAAGCTCCGGCCGGACCTGCTGCTGCCAGGCAAGGGCTTTATGGGCAGCGGAGCCTACCAGGAGCATTTCTTCGGCCAGCACTCGCCCTCCGCCCTCGTCGGTGCCTTTCTGCGTGAAAAGGTGCGCTACTCGACGCCAGCGGTCGCCGTCCAGAAGCGTTTTCGCCTGACTCGGCGGGCACTCCGTCCGGGGCGTATCCGCACGTAGCCTGTGCGACGTGTGCCCGGCTCCGCCGTGAATGCCGGTGCTGCTTGGGAGACGAGGAATGGAGTGGTGGCCCGGTGATGTCGTCGAGTATACGGCGAGGACGTACGATGCAAGACCAGTCCGCGAAAGATTCGCTCACGGGTACCGAGCGACACAGCGCATCCAACGGTGATGATCCGCCGCCAGCGTCGTCCTGGCGCAGGAACGCGCACAAGATCGGGGTGCTGTGCTTCTGGATCCTGATCCTTGGCGGCTACCAGTGGTATGCCCGGAGCCACGGCCTCTCACCGCTCGATACGCTGCGGCGCCTCGTCGGTGTCCTTGCCGGGACCGCCGTCGGTCCGTTGTTATTCATCGTGATCTACGCGGTACGGCCGCTGGTCCTCTTTCCCGCGACGGTACTGACCCTCGGCGCCGGGCTGCTCTTTGGGCCGCTCTTCGGCGTGATCTACACGATCATTGGCAGCAATATATCTGCACTGGTCGCGTATGCCGTGGGGCGCTACTTCGCCGGGACCGCACCCGGGAGTCTCCTGCCAGATAACAAGGCCGGTGGTCTCCTCGGACGTTACACGGATCGTCTGCGCTCCGAGAGCTTCGCGACGGTCCTGACCATGCGTTTTCTTTTTCTGCCGTATGACCTGGTCAATTACGTCGCTGGCTTCTTGCGCATCGACTGGAAGGCGTTTCTCCTGGCGACCGCGCTCGGCTCCCTGCCCGGCACCGTCGCCGTCGTGCTGGCGGGGGCGTCACTCCACGGCGATTTTTCGCGGGGCTTGCCAGGCTTTGATTGGCGCGTCTTCGCAGTATCGGCAATGATTTTTGTCGCCAGCCTGGTGCTCTTGCGCTGGGTGAAACGACGCGGCGAGGCAGGACCAGATACCACTTCAGAGGGTCAGTCCGAATCGACAACATCTGATGCAAAAGGATAAACGATGCAAACACATTTCTCGACAATTGTCATTGGCTCAGGCTCGGGCGGTATGACCGTCGCCGTTGGACTATCCGCTCTGGGACGAGAGGTCGCGCTGATCGAAGGACGCAATGTCGGCGGCGATTGCACCAACGTCGGCTGCATTCCCTCCAAGACCTTGATCCACCAGGCGAGTGCCTGTGACACGGACGACGCGGCAGCGGTCTTCGCACATGTGCGCGAGAAGCGCGACCGGCTCCGCGACGACGAAACGCACGAGGTCCGCCACACTGACCACCTCACCTTCATCCATGGGATGGCGCACTTCGTGGTGGGTACCCGCGTGGTGAAGCGCATCGGGGTGATGCTTGACGGCGGCGAGTATTTGGAGCTGTCTGCGGACAACATCGTGATCGCTACCGGCTCTCGACCCAAGACAGTTCCCATCGCTGGTCTCCCCGACGAGCGGCTCCTCACCAACGAGACAATCTTCGAACTGCCCACGGCACCACGGCACCTTGCCATCCTAGGCTCGGGACCAATTGCCATGGAACTGGCCTTCGCGCTGCGCGACCTCGGCAGCCGTGTGTCGATCATCACGCGGGATGAGCGTGTCTTCACGCGCAGCCCCTATGCTGCCTCGGAGGTGCTCCAGGCAGCTCTCGCCGAGCGTGGGATCGCAGTCTATTACCGGGCACAGGTCCAGCACTACGATCCAGCATCGCAGATGCTCACGGTCGATACACCGCAGGGCAAGGTGGCTCTCGACGACGTCGACAAGGTTCTGCTGGCGATCGGCCGGCAGCGGAACATCGACACCATCGGACTTGAACGGACCGGCGTGGCTTTCGACCCGAGGACCGGCATCGCGGTCTCCAGCCAAGGCGAGACGAGCGTACCAGGGATCTATGCCATCGGCGACGTCACGCCGGACTCCCACTGGACCCACTCGGCGAACGCCCAGGGGCGGCGCGTCACGCAGCGCATCGCGTTCCCATGGATCCCCGCCTTTGGCGGCGAGCAGCTGTATCCCAACGCGACCTTCAGCGACCCGGAGGTTGCCAACATCGGCCTGATGCCCGAGCAGATCGCCCGGCGCTACCATCCGGCGCTGGTTAAAATGCTGCGCTTTGACCTGTCAAAGACGGACAAAGGCTACACCGAAGGGCTCAGGCATGGCTTCGTCCAGGTGTATGCACTCCGGTTGACTGGACGCATGCTGGGTGCCACGATCGTGGGGCCGCGCGCATCGGAGATGATCTCGCTCTTCACGCTGGCGATCACAGAAGGCATCTCGCTCTACAAGCTCTACCGACTGGTCTATCCCTATCCGACGCTCTCGGGGCGATCCAGAAGGTCGCCGATCAATATGTGCGTGAGACGCTGCCGCGATTGCCTGCGGAGCTCGGGGCCTTCCTGCGCTTTGGCGGCGTGACAGTCTGGCAACGGCTCCGGAATGGCGGCTTCGATCCGGCGACGTCAACGATCGCTTAAGTCGCTGGCGCTGGTCACGCCGCAGCGTCGCACACTGCCGCGTGACCAGCGCGCATGCTAGCGGTCTCCTACCTGCGGCAGTGGACAGCCGTCCGGACCGCAGATCCCCGCCGCCACCTCTGCCTCGCGCTCGTGCGCCCGTTGGTGCTGCTGCCAACCGAAATCGATCGTGGGCTGGAAGCGCTCTGGATGCTCAACCATCCAGATTTGCTTCCGGATGGTGAAGTTCTCCGGATCGAGGCGCAACGCTGCCCGCCACTCGGCGATAGCCTCGGCCGTCGCTCCCCCTTGGAACAACTCGGCTCCCAGGCGTGTCCGCGTCTCCACCAGTTCGCGCTCAGTCGCACTCAGGCGGTAGGCTGGCTCATCGCCGGGCGTCTCGATCGTGTCGGCGTCGCCATCAATCAAGCGCTGGATGGCGTCAACGTCATCCGGATTCGCGATGCTGAAGCCGCCGACTTTACGGTAGCGAATGACCCCGGCCTCATCCAACAAGATGCCGTTGGGCACGACTTTGTAGTTGAAGAGCTGCGCCAGCCGATTCTCACGGTCGACGGCTGTGGCAAAGGTCGCAGCGGCCGCCGCGACCCAGGGCCGAACCGCCTCGGCACCGGCTAAATCGACCGCGATGGAAACGAATTGAAAGTTGGCATGGTTTCGATTACGTGCGACAAAGTGCTGCCACCCGGGCAGCTGCTCGCGGCAGCGTCACCAACTGCCCCAGAAAAAGAGTAATGTCTTCTTGCCCTGAAGCGAGTCTGACGACAGCGCGCCACCATCAAGGAGTGGCAGCGACCACGCCGGCGAGCGCTCACCAACCCTGTGTCCAACTAACATCTCACCTGCCTGCTCAATGGCCATGACTCCCTCCGCTCATGTGGGCCAATCTCGGCCCCGCAGCCAATTCCGCCCCTTCAGCCCAGTGTCACGCATCATGTCACGTCGCGAAGAAGGTGTCAAGGTACGCTCATTGGTTGTTGATGGGCATGTCTCTTGACAATGCTGGCCAAAAGGTAGATCAGGGACATCCACATAATGCTCAACCGATTCTCCTGCCGGAGATGTTTGCTTGTCGCGTCTGAAGTGCGCCCCAGTTTCTGGACAGTAGGCGGAGAGAGTATCCTACAACCAGAACGGGGAGCATACAATTATGAGCACCACACAACGGCGGACCTTTACGGGACAATTCAAGCTGGAGACGGTTTTGGACTATCTGCGCGGCACCAAACCTACCGCCCAGATCTGTCGGGAGCGCGACATTACGGAAAACTTGCTCTATCGCTGGAAGCAGCAGTTTGCCGAACGCGCACCCCACCTCTTTGATCAAGGCCCAGCCCGACCTGACCACGATGCCGCTCAAGAGCGCATCGCTGAACTCGAACGGATGGTGGGTCGGCTGACCATGGAACTTGACATCCTAAAAAAGGCTGGCACGCTCTCGATGTCCCGCTCGACCGGAAACGGGCGATGATCACCGAACTGAGCAGCACCTATCCGGTGGATGTGCTGTGCACGGCCCTCTGTCGTACCTACCTTGACCATCCGCCATGATTGCACCTGACTCACGACCACTTACGCTGCTCGTCTATACTCGTGATGGAGGCCGCCGAGAACTGGGAAGGCTATAACGGTGCCAGTGCTACCCCCTGACGCACCTACGGGGTCCTCGCGTTCTGGCACGCGCTGGTTTATGCCCTGATGGGGACGCGCGCCATTGAAATACGTCATGTACTCCTTGAGGACACGGCGCAGGTGCGCTTCGCCCATGAGCAGCACGTGATCGAGACGTTCTCGACGAACGCTACCCAACAGTCGTTCGCAGATCGCGTTCGCCCGGGGTGCCCTGATCGGCGTCCGCAGCACCTCAATCCCGCCTCCGACGGCGACGGCATCGAAGTGTGGACCATACTTCGCATCGTTATCACGCAGCAGAAACCTTGGCGCGTTCCCAAACGGCGTCGCCTCCCGCAGCTGCTGCGCAGCCCAATCGTCCGTCGGCGACCGCGTGACGCCGACATGCACGATGCGCCGCGAGCCGAGGTCGGTGATGAAGAACGCGAACAGTGGACGGAAGAGTGCATCATGGAGCTGCAAGAAATCGCAAGCCCAGGTATCCTTGGCGTGGTTCTGGAGAAACGTGGCCCAGGTCTGACCATGCGGTCGCAGTGGGCGCGCGTGCCGGATGTAACGCTGGATCGTTCGCTTGGACACGCTGATGTCCAGCTTCGCCCCGGGGGCACCCGACTCGCCCTGGATGCGCTTGACTCCCCACAAGCGGTTATTGACGGCCATCTCCTTGATCAAGGTGATTGTTCCTGCCGGAATGCGTGGTGCCCGTGATTGTGCCCGTGATTTCCGTCTCCAGAACAAGCGAAAGCCCTGCCGATGCCAGCGCAGTAGCGTGTCCGGTTTGACGATCAGCAGCGCATCCTTCCACGCTCGCACGTGACTGGACAGCAGAACCAGGAGCGAGCGGTCAGCAGTGGTCAAGGATGGACGTTTCACGCTGCGTTTGAGGATGATGAGTTGCCGGCGGAGCAAGGCATTTTCGGCGATCAGTTGCGGCTTCGTGCGGACAAGGTCGTGCAAGCTGCCAAGCACCATCGAGTCGGTTGTTGGCTTCGTCCAAGCTGCTATCCGTTTTCGCAGCACCTGGACGCGGGCCTTGATCTCCTGCTTGACTCGGTTCACCAGGTGCACAAACATCGAATCCTCCTCTCTGACTACGAGCAAGATCTCGGACATTCCTAGATGCTGGCTCATCATGGAACGGGATTGTACTCCTCCATCTGTGGAGCCATCAAAGCCCAACAAAGAACGACGTTATAGAACAGGCGGATGGAATAAGTAGGCAGCACAGTGCTGCCGAACGACTGCACGGTCTGATCGCCGGGCGTCAGGAGGCGGCGGTGCCGGATGCTGGAGCGCAGCAGCGCGTTCTCGAGGCCCTGCAGCCGGAAGGCGAGCGTCTCGCCGCTGAACGGCAGCTGCAGGACGCGCCGGACCTCCCCCGCCGGGGATCGAACGGTCAGGGGATATCCTTCAGCACTCCCAGGGCCGATCTCAATCTGGAAGTCGAGATAGTCGAGCATGCAGTCCCCGCCACGTGCTGACCGGTCCCACGCAGCATCAACCTGATTGGAACAGACAGAGCTGCTGCAATCATACTACCGGGCCGTGGGTTTGAATAGTCACGCTGCGGCGACAGTATCGGGATTGGCCCGGCGAGCGTGTCTGAGCATGTGCTCACCGACGAACGCAGACGCCGTCGCCCCTTACAGGCCACGGCGTCTGAATGGCCTCACGCGTCGAGCCCGATCTTACTCGACGAGCCGCCAGATCTGGGGTGCGGCAACGATTCGTGATCTAAACAGCCATATGACATAAGAAGCAAGCGTCGACGGGAGCTGTGCCACGCATCGCGTTCACGATCGCACGACGGCCGCGCGGGGTTCTCACAAACGGCCGTTTGTGTGAGACGATCTCGGGCGCCCTCGGTGCTGCGATTTCTTGTGCCGAAACACCTCTCAAAACAGTCTCTTGTAATCGGTTTCTCAATACCTCATGCTTTTGATGCGTTTTGAGAAACGACAGGAGGCCATGCTGGTAGGGTGTGCCTACACCTTATGTCATATGGCTGTTTAGATCACGAATCGTTGCCGCACCCCGATCTCATTGGTGCCGCCCGGTGCGGTGACCGCGAGCCAGCGCTTGAACCACTCGGATACACGGCCGCCAATTTGCTGATCCGTGGTCCACCTGTCGAGCTGTTGTTCCAATGTTGCCAGGCTTTCGGTCTCGAACTCGAACGCGATCGTGTCGAAGGTATCGTACTCGCTCGCATAGACGCGGTACACTACGTCAGGCGTCACCTGTTTCGTGAGCTTACCCAGCTCGACGAGCAGGCCCTGCGCCTCCTCGAAGTACGGCTTGTTGACCACAAACGTGCGACGATTGACAAACATCCCAGACCTCCTTCGCTAAGCGGACGAAAGAACCGATCATGCTCGTGTCTGGAACGCATTGCCGTGAGGAGCTGTTCGACGCCGAAAACGGACGATTGTTCCGGCGACTATGCCAAGCTGCAATGCTGGAGCGCGTGTGGTGGAGAAGGACGGAATACGGCAAGTATACACCCCGACCGGTCTCAATCAACGGGCAGTTTGGGCTCGGGCGCGAAGACCTGACGGACGCGTATCGGTATGTTCGCGATAGGTTTTCAAACCCAGATTACTGAGGTCGCGATCGAGCGCCCCGCCGCGTCCCGGAACCGCTTGACAAGCCCCGTCCGCGCAATCGCCTAGGCCGGGGCCTCCCCTGGTACCGAAGCCCTTCAGCTTGGCCCCCTCACACGTCTGCGACGACGGGATAACGCCAAGAAAGATGGCTATCCAACGCGCTATTCGTGTATCCGTGTCGCATTCGTGGACGGCCCTCTCGTGCCGTTGCCCCTCGGCCTCCGTCCGCTGTCATGTACTCGGTTCACACCCCGTAGAGACGTTATACATAACGTCTCCGCCTAGGCGGACGGATCCGCCGCTCCTGTGCTATGCTCACGCGCTATGGCGATAGCCCAACCTACCCCGGCGACGCGCCGGCTCCAGGCGTGCTGATTGCGTTCTTCCCGTGTGCGACGCTCAGCCTGCTCGTCGTCTATCGTGTGCAGCCCGCGATCTATACGCAGGAGCTCGGAGGAGCCGCGCGCTACGGGTGGCTCCTGCTGCTGCTCGTGCTCGCCGTCGAAGCCTTCCTCACCGTCGGCATGCTCCGCCGCTGGCGCTGGCACTTCTGGCTGCTCGTCGTCGCCTTCGCGTCGTCGCTCCTGCGCCTGCCGCTGCTCGCCCTGCGCCTGGCCGGTCTCGTCGGCGGCGCCGACCCGCTCTGGTACGACCTGGTGCGTGCGCTCGTCGGCTGCGTCCAGGGTGCGATCGCCGTCTGGATGATCCGGCTCTATCGGCGCTATGGCGCGTGGGCCTGGCGCCGCTCGCCTGAGGATGCCGTTCAGACCTAACGTCCGCGCAAGGATCAGATATCCGGCGCTCGCCCGGTAGTAGCGGCACGAGGCGGACCAAGCAGGCCGGCAGCGTTGTACGGACGATGTTGCGCGAACAACCCGGATGATTGGTGTACCGCACGTCGCGCCGACGGCCTCAAATGCCACCCGTCGTGGCTTGTCCTGTCGGACGTGTTACAAACGCATCAAACTCCCGCCCCGTCCGTGCCAGCAGTTCCCCGTTCTTGAAGTTCGCCCAACCCATTTCAGGCACCGTCTTGACGTCGTGGCCTGATACGTCATGGACCAACCGCCGATCAATGCACTCGTCAAGCAGGACTTTCACTCAAGCGATCGCAGCGACCATGCGCGCTTTCGCGTCGTCGAGAAACGCGATGACCTGCTCGCGCTTCACGGTGGGAAAATCGTCAATCGACTCGCCCCCTTCCAGGTAGTCGATCAAGGCTTGCACCGGCACCCGCGTTCCTGTAAAGACCGGGGTCCCACTCATCACGTCTGGAGAGGACGAAATCGGCGGTGCTTGCTCGCCGTGCGTATTCATATCGACCGTGCCTCCTCGTAGATTGCCATTGTCGCGATCACGCTCATCGTACATGCACCACTGACCGTGTTGCTTCAGTTTCCGGCCGATCGAGGGCCAGGAGCGCTAGCGCGCTTCGGGGGTCATGATCACCCGCGGCGATCCATGCCTCCGCGGCCACGGCGTGCCGCTCATCAATCTCGTCCACCCGCAGTCCTTCCCCCTTGTGCCAGATACCGGCATACCGCCGACCGACGTCGAGCGTCGTCTCGCGCGTCCGCACGCCGAGCATTACAATATGCTAAACGGAGGCATGCTGTGAGCGTAGTAACGTACGAAGGCGTCGTGGAGAACGGCCAGATACGGCTGAAGGATGAGGTGCGGTTACCGGAGCACACCACCGTATACGTGCTTGTTCCCGAGGTACAGCACCGGCCGGTTTTCCACGTCGTCAGTCCACGACTGGTCAACCCGCACGATGTGACAAGATTCACGATGGAGCGTGTCGAGGAGCCGACCGATGCCGGCGTATGACTCCGAGCAGTTTCAGCCGCCCGCGCCGGTCGCCCATGTAACGTTGCGCAGTCCGGAGACCGGCGTGGTTTTGACCGGAATCCCAATGCTCCTAGACACAGGCGCCGACGTCACGCTGGTGCCACAGACGGCGGTAGATGCGCTGCGAGTCTCAACGGTGGGAAGCGATCACTTCCAGGTGATGGGGTTTGACGGTACGGTCAGTGCGGCTCCGGCAGTCCGCTTGGAGCTCACGTTCGCCCGACGAACGTTCCGCGGCGACTTTCTGGCGGTCGAGCAGCCCTGGGGTATTCTCGGTCGTAACGTGCTCAACGCCGTGCCGCTGATCCTCGACGGGCCACGGCTGCAGTGGGATGAGCGACGGCCCGGGGCATAGAAAGCGCCGGCGACATCTGCCCCGGCCTTGACCCGAGCCGCGCCGTCAGCCTCGCCTCGAGGTTGGGCAGTTTTCGCCCGTGGAGCGCGACCCGATCTATGAGCGACTCTAGCGTGCACACAGCCTCCGTTCTCGACACCAATAGCCGGCTGTACACCTTCATTGCCGGCTATCAGATCCCGCTAACTGCTTTCGGCGCGTCCTGGTGCGCTGGGAGCAGCAGCCGGGCGACGATCAGGCCTTCCTGCATGCTGCCTGTGCCATGATCGCATGTCGTGCTGCTGGGTTCTTCGGAAAAGGCAGGAGGTTCGCCACATCATGTCCCACGTACAGTTCGGCTTGATCGTGCCGGATACAACACTGGGCATGGAGCACGTCCACCGTCTCCTCAATAGTGTGAAAGGCCATTACGCCTCGGCATGGTCCATCGATCACCTTCAGGGAGATACACTGGAGGGCTGGACGGCCGTCGCCTATCTTTCAGCCCTCCATCCGGAGCTCGTGTGGGGCCATACGGTGCTCTGCCAGTCGTTCCGCAATCCGGCGCTCGTCGCCAAGATGGGCGCAACCCTCCAGTTCATGTCGGGCGGCCGCTTCGTGCTGGGCATCGGCGCAGGTGGGCAAGCAGCCGAGTACATGGCGTACGGCTACGAATTCCCAAGAGGAAGCATCAGGGTTGAAGAGCTTGACGAGACCGTCCAGATCGTCAAGGCCATGTGGACTCAGGAGCGAGCGACCGTCGCAGGCAAGCACTATCGTGTCAAGGAAGCCCGGTGCGAGCCGAAGCCCGATCCCATGCCCACGATTATGGTCGGCGCCTTCGGGCCGAAAATGCTGCGACTCACCGCCCGGCACGCCGACTGGTGGAACGTGTCCTCGACCGGCATCAACGTCTATCGCAGCTACCTCCAAGAGTTTGAGCGGGCGTGCGACGAGGTCGGGCGCGACCCCGCGACCGTGCGCCGGGTGTGGTCGGGAGGCTGTGTCTGCGCTCCCACTGAGTCAGAAGCCGCGGACCTCGCGGCAGGGCGGCACCAGGTGGGCGAGGACTTTGCCGGCACCCCCGCGCAGATCGTGGAGCAGATGCGGCCGTTCGTCGAGCTGGGTGTCGACTACTTTATGCTCGATTGCGGCGGCTTCCCGAGGTTGACGACCGTCGAGATGCTGGTGAACGAGGTGCTGCCGGCCTTCAATCGATGAATCCTGCATGCCGGACTCCCGATCTCGAGAACGTCGTCTCAGACCTGGTAATCTGTGGCCCAGCCCCGAGCATGGTTGGTCGGAGACCGTCGCTTTGCAGCTACCCCCTGTTCTACGCATCTACGTGCCGCTTTCCATACTCTTACACGTGGGTCTGCTGCCGCCGGCCGGAGGCCACCACGCCGGCTTGACGCCCGTGCGAGGATCAGGTACCCGACGCTATGAGGCGGACGATAAGCGCACGCACGACCGGGATGGCGGACATGACCAATGCGGCCCTGGCGGAGCAGTTCGTGCGCATCGCGGATCTGCTGGAAGTCCAGGACGCCAATCCCTACCGCCTTCTATTCCAACACCGCGCGTGCCCACGAGCAGGGGACGACGCACGACTGGGTCGTGATCTACCGCGACGACGACGGTGGCAGCGGGCAATGGACGGTCGTGACCTGGACGACGGGAGCGCTCGCGGGCAAACGTGTCGTGCGCGGCCGCGAGGCCGAGTGCGCCCGCCGCTACAGCGGTCAGGCGTGAGCGAGAACGGGTATTCCACGTGCGTTGTGGTAAAGCCTGCGGGCCTGCCGAGTCGGGAGGATGCCTGATTACGTGGCTTCACCTTGCCAGTCGATGTCATCGCCCGTGGGTCATATCCCCTCTTCGGTGGCGACAGCGAGCGGGGCGCTCAGACCCGTCGTGTCTGCGACAGAGTCCGCAATGGCGAAGGTAGACTTGTCATAATGACGAGGCCGGGCGGATACCAGGTTGATGGCTACTTTGCTCATCGATACTCCAGTTTAGAACGGATATGCGAAGTAGCCATCACAACGTCCCGACCGGATGCGCGCGTCGCGCCATAATGCTCGAGCCACCGTGTTCACGCTGCTCCTAGCTTGGCGGTCAGCAGGTGCTCGCCCCAGAGGCCGCGGCGCACGGCGCGATACTGATCCCGGGCGCCACGGGCGTTCCCATGCTGGCTCGGCGAGCGCAGCCCCAGGGCGTAGAGGGCGGCTTCACCCGGAGCGAGCAGCGTTGCGATCCAAAAGAGACGCCGGAGCGAAGGCCGGACCTGCCGCGTGATATCCACGAGCCGCACATCCTTGAAGCCCACGGCCTTGGCTGCTACGCACAGCTCTTCGCCCGTTGCAAGGTCGGGGATCGCCCAGCCCGAGAGCCAGCTTTGGAGGAGGGCTTCATCGGCCAGCGCATGCGGGCGCTTCGTGCGCACGTACTCGATCATCCCGAGCTGTCCGCCTGGGCGTAGCAAGCGCCGTGCCTCCCGCAGGAAGGCCAGCTTATCCGGAGCATGGCACACGCTTTCGATCGCCCAGACGCCATCGAAACTCGCATCCGGGAAGCTCGTCTGCGTGTAGTCCTGCTGGGCGAACGTCACCCGGTCCACGACCCCCTGGGCTCGGGCGTGGCGCCGCCCACGCTCCACCTGGCTCCCTACCGTGGTGATACCCACGACGTCGACCGACAGCGTCTTCGCCAACCAGATCGCGCTCCCTCCCACACCGCAGCCCGCATCCAGGATGCGCTGGCCCGGCCGGACCGCTAGAGCAGTCGCAAGCATGCGGTTCATATTGAGCAGCGCCTCGGTATGGCTACGCGTGTGCTCGTCCCAGTAGCCGAAATGGATGGCGTAATTCTGCCGGTTCAGCCACAAAAGCCGATAGTCGAGCCAGGTCTCATCGTAGTAGGCGCGCAGGCGGTCACGGTGCCGCGCCGCCTCGTCGTGCGGGAGCCGAGAATGCGAGAATCTCACTTTGCCCTCCCTGATAGATGCACCGGAGACGGGCCGCTAGCTATAGGGACGCGCCCCACCCAGGTGCCGGCGTCGGGTTTCCATCGCAACATAGCCTCCGATTAGCCCAGCGGTGAGGACGGCAAGCCCACCCAGCGCGAGCCCCGTCAGCGGATTGGCGCGGTCGAAGTCTTGCCAGGCACGGATCGCGGCGACGAGCAGCAGTCCGGCCCACACGATGGCCGCCTCGATCAGCACCCGCCAGGCGCTCCCGCGTCGCTCGCCGGCGAGCGACAGGCCGATCGCGCCGGTCAGCGCGAACCAGCCGGCCAGGGGCGTCAGGCTCCATGGCCACACGCGGATGGCACGATCGGGGACGAAGAAGAGCCCGAGGGCGATCATGACTCCGCCCACGCCGACGCCCGCCAGCGCCCAGCGCGCAGCAGCGGCAACGCGATCGCCGGGCTGGGCCGCTGGTGAGGCCGCCGCCCGGTTCCGGAGCCACAAGGCTGGGACGAGCAGCGGGGTGACGGCATAGAGCACGACCCACGCCAGGAAGGCGATGTGACGATGCGTGAAACGGTCCCAGTGCAAGACGGTCGCGATCGCGAGCACCCAGGTGAAGGTGGTGATGGGCAGAAAGCCGCGCTCCACCTGGTGCCAGCGCGGCACGGTGAGCACGCGCGCAAAGAAGTAGGCACCGCTGAGATAGCCCGCGCCCATCTCCAGCGCCGTCATCCGCGGCTTGATCGGCCACGCCCACAGCCGCCCGGTCTCGCTTGGCCAGAGATAGAGGATCGACGCGGCCACCAGCAGCACCGGGATGATCAGCGCCGCGACCAGGCGCGTCGGCGGCCGAATCTGGTCGTCACGGTCTGCTCCTGGCGGTGTGGGCCCAAGTGCGCCGGTCCGCAGGGGCTCGCTCATTGTCGTCCTCGTGGGCTCCGGACCGCCCAACGCGTCACCACGCGGCGCGCGGCCCGCCAGGCCGGGTGCTGAACCAGCACACTGCGGCCGTGGCGCCAGGCACGGCCGCTGATCTGCCCGGCAACCGGCAGGAGGATCGTTGGCCTGAACAGCACGCGTGGTGAACGCAGCAGGTGGATCACTTCTACATAGGTGCAATGGACGTTCGGACGCCGAGTGGCGACGTGTTGTACCTGATCCAGGTAGGCGTGCATGAGCCGAGTGACGCGTCCCGGGCGTCCCCCGACCGTCCGTGGCCAGCGGAAATCCTCGCCCGTTGCCATCAGCCAGGGCACCGCGTTCACCCGGGCTAGCTCCCGTTGGAACCACCGGCCGAGGCCAGCCGATCTGCCCGCCCGCGCCCGCAGACAGCGGTCGAGGGCCTGTGCGCCCAGCGCGGCGACCGTCATGCCCTGGCCGTAGATCGGGTTGAAGGCACACACGGCATCCCCCAGAACCACGAGGCCGTCCGGCCAGCGCGCGAGCCGTTCGTAGTGGCGCAGGCGATTCTGCGTGCGCCGGTAGCCATAGATCGGCGTGAGCGGCTGCGAGGCCTGAATCGCCGCATAGAGCAGGGGGCTCCGCAGGCTGCGGGCAAATGCAAGCCAGCCTTCCTCGTCAGTGGGCGGGTAATCCTGCGCCATTCCTGCCAGACCGATCTGCTGGCGGTCACCTTCGATCGGGAAGATCACGCCCATGCGGGTCTGGTGCGGAGCTCGACTCGAGAGGAGCATCGCCTTCCACGGGAACTGGCTGGTGGCCGAGCAGCGGTACCATCGGCTCGCGTAGCCGACATGCGCGGTGATAATCGTCTCGACCGGACTCGCGTAACCCAGTGTCGCAAGCCACTGCGGCAGGTGGGAGTCACGGCCACTGGCATCGACGACCAGATCCGCCGCCAGGCGCTCCTGAGGGCTCGTGCGATCCCCCGCGGGCTGCCGACAACGCAGACGCACCCCGACGACGGAGGTGCCGGCACCGGCGGCCAGCAGACCGGTGACCTCATGCCGCGCCAGGACGTGCACGTTGGGGTTCGCCACGAGCCGGCGACGAATGGTCGATTCGAGCAGCGGCCGGCTGCAGGTGCGCTGGCGAATCCCGGAACGGTAGCGCGGTGCCCAGCCCGCGGGCAGGAGGACGATCCAGTCGGCCGCGGCGTCGACTTCTGGAGCTCCCGCCGTGGCCAGCTCACAGTCGAGGCCGGGGAAGAGCTGCTCTAAGATCTGCTGGCCACGGGCGAGGAGGACATGGGGATGGCGACCCTGTGGGACCCCGGCACGCGAGTCAGCAGCGTCAAGAAATTGATCGCGGTCGACCAGGGTCACATGATCAAAATGCTCCAGCAGGACCCGCACGGCCAGGAGCCCCGCCATGCTGCCGCCGATGACAATGGCGTGGCGGCGACCGGAAGCAGCCGATGGCCCTGCGGTATGCATGTGCCTAGTTGGAGCCACTAGTGGACATCGCGCACCGTCCTATATGGAGGGATACCTGCTTTCCCTCTGCGCGCTTCACGTGCAACTATACAGGACGCGTCAACCTTTCGATCTTCAGTTCCCAAAGATCTTCCAGCATTCCTGCAGGCAGCGCTCCAGCCTACGACCGGCAATTGTCTGTGTTCGTCAAGTGCATCCTGGTTCACCCCGTAACCGTGTCTCGGGCCGGGCGATCGACTCAATCAAGAACGGGCGCAGCCGACATATCGCGCGCCTTCATCCAGCAGTGTTCGCAGAAAGCGCTGCCGAACGAGATCGCGGGCCGGACGTGGTGGGCGGCGAAGCTGTTCGCGGAAAAACGAGCACGGGCCAAGCCATCCCGGCAAACAATGCCTACGACGCCTGCGCCGTCGCAGATGACCTGACGATCCAGCCGCTTGCAGATGGGGCCAAGAACGAACGCCGCCATCGCGTCCTGCGCGTTGCGAGCTTGGGGGTTTTTGCTTGTGCGACACGAAGTCGCATCCAGAGAGTGAGCGGGTCGCACCGCTTCCGGTCAGTGTTCAAGCCGGTTCCCAACCCCAAGTGCGTCGCTGGTAACGGCGGGGTATGAAGCAGGGGCGGTAATGTCCAAGGGCTCTGATTCACCGGAGCTACAGGCTAGGGAAAGA
>JBBSGA010000110.1:0-16996 GCA_038254585.1 Chloroflexales bacterium
CTGAATCTTCACGAGCGGATCTTCCAGCTTTTGCATGCGTTCTTCTACGTTGTTGCGCCATCCAATATCCACGAGGTCGGCACGGCGCTGACGGTAGAGCAGCTCTTCCATGAGCCGCCGGTTCCCCCCGATCCGATCGGCGATCAGGCCGATGGCGAAGAGCAGGAAGCCCAACATCAAGAAGCCGATGCCCCCGATCAGTGCCTGCGTATTGTCGCCTCGAACCAGCCCCAGGTTACGGCCGAAGTAGACGTAGGTCGCGCGCAGCAGCAGAAGCAGTCCTGCTGCTACCCACGGGGTCGCCAGATAGGTGAAGCTCTTGAGCGGCTCGTAGGTCGCATAGGTGCGTAGAATCGTGCTGGCCTGCCGCTTGACGAAGTGCCAGTTGCCGCGATGGAGCCGCGACCGGCGGGTCGGGTGGGAACTTACGGGAACGTGCGCGACAGTCAGGCGGCGCTTGCCTGCCTGGATCAGGCTCTCAATCGTATACGAAAAGTCGGTCGTGACAAAGATACGCAGCGCAGCCTCGCGATTGAGTGCTCGGAAGCCGCTCACCGCGTCGGGGATCTCAGTCTCGGAGGCCCAGCGCACGACGGAGCTCCCGACCTTTTGCAGCATCTTCTTACGCCCAGTGAAATGATCGAGCGTCGCAGTCTGGCGGTTGCCGATGACGATATCCGCCTCGAGCTTCAGGATCGGCGCGATCAGCCGTGGGATCTCGTCGCCTTGGTATTGACCGTCGGCATCCATGTTGACGATAATATCCGCCTCCAGCCGCAGCGACGTGTCGATTCCGGTCTGGAAGACGATTGGGAGACCTTTCCGCGACAGGTGCCGGACAATATGATCGGCTCCGTGGGCGGCCGCGATCGCCGAGGTGCCATCCTTTGATCCATCGTCGATGACCAGCACTTCGACGCGGTCCACCCCCTCGATCATACGCGGGATGCTGCGAAGCACGTACGGGAGCGTCTCGGCTTCGTTAAGGGCGGGAATCTGAACAATAAGCTTCATACGGTCTTCCAGACGGCCTCCGTAATCAGCCACTGCGATGGATGGCGCCGGATATAGCTTTCAAAAATGCGGATCACGGCTTGCATTATGCGCCGGATATCCGCCTGAAGCTCACCTCGGCGCTCGAGCACCAGCGGCGGGTCGATCACGACCGTCGATCGATTGCTCGGTTGCCGATAGGTATAGGCCGTTAGCAGTGCCGCGCCCGTGCGGAGCGCCAGCACGGCAGGGCCCGCGGGCACCAGCGCAGGCGCCCCGAAAAAGTTGACCTCGACGGTCGTGTCGGCAATTGTGCGGTCGCTGGCCAGGACGACGATCTTGCCGTCTCGCAGTCCCCCTAAAATCATGCGAGCTGTCTTTGGGCCAAGCTCCACCATCTCAACATTCCTGCGCCGCCGCAGCGAATTCAACAGGGTGTGCGCGACGGGATCCGCCATTTGCTCGACGATCACCAGAATCGGCGTCTGGAGTCGTGTCGCCATCGGCTCGGCGATGAGCGACAGGTTGCCCATGTGCGGCATGGCCACGATCACGCGTTTGCCCTTCGAGACGAGCTCGCTAAGATTTTCAAGCCCTTGCACGTCGACCATCCGGTCGAGCTCGTCGGCCGGCATTGCGTATGAGCGCAATAGGTCATAGTAATTCTTGAGCAGATGAGCCATGAGACGGCGCGCATGATGCTGCCGGATCCCCTCCGGCGCGTCGGGCAACACGTAGACGAGATTGGCCAGAAGCTGCTCCCATACCGGTAGACGCGGACCCAGAAAGCTTAGTCGCTCGCAGAGCGGGTAGCCAAGGGCAGGCGGGACGTATGGCAGAATGCGCGATGCCCAGCGATAGACCTCGCCGAGGCTGATGCCCAGCCCACCGACCGGCCAGATTGCCCGGCCCATGGGAGGTGCCAAAGAGACGTGCCGCTGCTCTGCGGCGTTTTCCTGGTTGTCGGCGGTTTCTGTAATGCTCTTGTGCTGCGACGAAGCCACGTGATGGGACATATCTCATCCGGCAGTGCGGCGGTTTTACCGCACGGCAAGCGCAGATTGTACCCCGGTTTGTAGGGAGTGTCCATCGATTGTACGGCTTGACGCACCACCTGTTCTCCGGTAGCCTTCTGCTCCGGAAGGCTGCCCTGAATGTATGATCTCGTATTTCTGAAGCTCGGCGGCTCGGTCATCACCGACAAGACTCGGCCCGAGGTGCTCGACGAGACTGTCCTAGCGCAGATTGCGCGGGTCGTCGCCGCTACCCTGCGCTCCGTGCCGGCGCCACGCATCCTCATCTGCCACGGCGGGGGATCGTTCGGCCACCACTGGGCCAACCTCTACCAGACGCATCTCGGCGTCCACGATGCCCAGGGATGGGCGGGCGTGACCAAGGTCGCGGATGCTATGAGCCGGCTCAACCGCGATGTCGTGCGTCACCTGATCGCAGCCGACGTTCCGGCCATGTCGATGCAGCCCTCGGCCTCGGCAATCACCGTGAACCGCCAGCTCGCCGGCATATCGATCGATCCGCTGTCGGCCCTGCTGAACGCTGGCGTCGTCCCCGTGCTCTACGGCGATGTCGCCGTGGATCGCCAGCAGGGCGCGGCGATCATCTCAACCGAGACCATTTTCTCCTATCTGGCGCCCATCCTACGTCCCCGGCGGATCGTGCTGGTCGGCGAGCGAGGCGTCTTCACGGCCGATCCACGGCGCGATCCTACCGCGAGACGTATTCCGGTGATCGACGAGACGAACGTCGAGCGAGTTCTCGGCCAGACCACCGGCTCGCACGGTGTCGATGTGACCGGCGGCATGGCGACCAAGGTCGAGACTATGTGGAAGCTGGTGTCGTCGCTGGACGGCCTGGATGTGCAGCTGATAGGGCCGGATCCGGCCGCGATTGCGTGGGCTATCCGGGGCGACGTAATGGCCGTCGGTACGCTGATCCGGCGGAAACACGCGGGAGATGGCCTGCTTGGCGGGAAGGCTGCCGATATGGATAGTACCCGTACATGGTGAGCCACAGGACTTGCTCTGTTGGCCTACTCTCTGTAGTATGTCACGCACCTGTCAGGGCGCGCTATGGTATACTCGTGGCCTGGCACATCAGTTGCTATAATCTGTCCTAAGGTTAATCGCAGCTACATTCTGGAGAGAAGGACGATATGACGCAGAATCTGGCCCTGATCGTTTGGCCGGTCTTGATGGTAGTGTCGGCGATCATTCCGGTGGTGATGGGTCTTCGCGAATATCGGAGATCGCGGTAGGGCGTTCGACGGTAGCGGAACTCACGGTCGAGCGAGATTCTTTCAGATTTTCTTAGGATACAGAGAGCCGGGCAGCGTGCCCGGCTTCGACGTTTAACCCGTCGCATTCTTGCCGATGGGTACGTATGACCTGGGGTATAATGCAGGGCGCCGGGCCGCGGCCCTAAAACGTGTCTCGCCGTCTTCGCTTCTGGGTAGAATTCCTCCCTACGATACGTCGAGTCGATGGATGGAAGCGCAATGAAGCGAACGCCATTATACGAGCGACATAAAGAACTCGGCGCCAAAACTGTCGCGTTCGGCGGATGGGAGATGCCCGTCCAATACTCGGGCATCATCGACGAGCATACTGCTACCCGTACCGCTGCCGGTCTCTTCGATATCTCACACATGGGCCGGGTCAACGTTCGCGGTGCGGATGTGCTCCCGTTTCTGCAGTCAATCGCGACGCAGGATGTTGCGAGCATCGCCGAGGGACTTGCGAACTACTCACTGCTCTGCTACCCCGACGGCGGTATCGTCGACGACATTTTCATCTACCATTTGCCGGACTACTATCTGGTCGTCGTCAACGCCTCCAACACCGACAAAGATTTCGCCTGGATGCAGCAGCATGTCGCGAGCTTCGAGGTAGAACTGGAGAATATCTCGCCCGAGACGACGATGCTCGCTCTGCAGGGCCCTAGGGCGGAGGCGATCCTCGGCCGCGTGGCCGACGTCGACGTGGCTGCGCTGCCGTTCCATGGCGTGAAGACCGGGACGCTCTTCGGTGACGTTGCCGCGATCATCGCCCGTACGGGCTACACCGGCGAGGATGGCTTCGAGCTCTTCTTTGAGCATGAGCACGCCGCGCGTGTCTGGGACGGGCTGCTGAAAGAAGGCCGTGTCGACGGCCTCAAGCCCATCGGGCTCGGGGCACGCGACAGCCTGCGCTTCGAGCCCAAGCTGGCGCTCTACGGCCATGAGATCAGCGAGACGATCAATCCATACGAGGCCGGGCTGGGCTGGGTCGTCAAGCTGGACAAAGGTCCTTTTGTCGGGCGGGAAGCGCTCCAGCAGATCAAGGCGGCAGGCCCCCGCCGCAAGCTGGTCGGGCTGGAGATGGTCGGCCGTGGTATCGCGCGCGCGGGATACCGGGTCGTCACCCCGGAAGGTGAAGATGCGGGTGAGGTGACGACCGGCATGCCGGCACCGACGGTCGGCAAAAACCTCGCGCTGGCGCTCGTTCGTACAGATGCTGCCGGGGTGGGTGGCGAGCTCGACGTCGTGATCCGCGATAAGCCGGTGCGTGCGAGAGTTGTCAAGACACCCTTCTATCAGAGCCGATATAAGAAGTGATCGCTTCCCGGCAGCTTCTTCGATAGACGCGAGCCGGCAACAGACCACGAAGAGAGGAGATGGCCATGGCCTACAAGACATCGTCCGATTTGCTCTATGCAGCGAGCCACGAGTGGGTAACGACAGAAGGGGACGAAGTCACCATAGGCATCACCGATTATGCCCAGCACGCGCTGGGCGACGTGGTCTTTGTCGAGCTGCCTGAGGTTGGCCGCACCCTCGAGCAGGGAGATACCTTCGGCGTCGTCGAATCCGTCAAAGCTGCATCGGATGTGCTGTCGCCGCTGAGCGGCGAGGTGACCGCGGTGAATGCAGCGTTGGTGGATGCGCCGGAGACTGTGAACGCCGATCCCTATGGCGATGGATGGATGATCAAACTGCGCCCTCGTGACCTTGCGGACGAGCGCGAATCGTTGATGGACGCCGCGGCCTACGAGCAGCACGTGGCGGATGAAGAAGCAAAACATTAGGGAGTCTATGTCACATTATATTTCCAACACCGAAAATGATCGCGAGGCGATGCTGAAGGCGATCGGCGCCGCAAGCGTCGACGAGCTATTCGACGTCGTACCGCCTGATCTGCGCTTCCCCGAGCTGCTCCTGCCCGCGCCGCTCTCGGAAGCCGAGCTTATGCGCGAGCTCCGCCAGCGGAGTGGACGAGATGCAGACGTGCTCGCGTCGCTTTCATTCCTCGGCGCCGGCGCCTACAACCACTTCATTCCGAGCGCCGTCGACGCGATCCTGCGGCGTGCCGAGTATTACACCGCCTATACCCCCTACCAGCCGGAGCTGGCTCAGGGCACACTCCAGGCGATCTTCGAATACCAGACGATGCTCTGCGCGCTCACCGGCATGGATGCAGCCAACGCCTCGCACTACGACGGCGCGACGGCCCTGGCCGAGGCCGCGATTATGGCTCTGCATTCGACGCATAACCGCCGCACGATCGTCGTCGCGCCGACCGTCCACCCGCAATATCGCGAGACGCTGCGGACCTATACCCAGGGGCTTAGCGTGACCGTGACCGGAGATGAGGATCTCTCGGCGTCGCTCAGCTCGATCGTCAAACGTGTCGACAACGCCACTGCTGCCGTGATCGTCCAAACCCCCGACTTTCTCGGCCAGCTGCATGACCTTCGGCCGATCGCGCAGGCGGTGCACGCGGCCGGTGGTCTGCTGATCGCCAGCGTGGATCCGATCTCGCTCGGCCTCTTCCAGAACCCCGGCGCGGCGGGCGCCGATATCGTCACAGCTGAAGGGCAATCGCTCGGTATTCCGCTTAGCTTCGGCGGTCCTTATCTGGGCATCTTCGCCTGTAAAGAGCAGTACATTCGCCGGATGCCCGGGCGCCTCGTCGGGGCGACGACCGACGTGGACGGCGATGTTGGCTACGTGCTTACGCTGCAGACGCGCGAGCAGCATATCCGGCGAGAAAAAGCCACCAGCAACATTTGTACGAACCAGGGATTGATGGCGCTCGCGGCCACCGTCTATATGTCACTGCTTGGCAAGAACGGCTTCCGCCAGGTGGCGGAAGTTTGCTATCAGCGTGTGCAGTACGCCGCAAGCGAGCTCGGAAAGCTCGACGGCTTTGAGGTAGTGACGCCCGAGCCCTTCTTCAAAGAGTTCGCCCTGCGGACGCCCAGACCTGTCGCGGCGATCAACGATGCACTTTACCGGCAGGGAATCATCGGGGGATACGACCTGAGCCGGGAATATCCACAGCTTGGAGATGCCATGCTCGTCTGCGTGACCGAGATGAACACCAGGGCTGACATCGACAAGCTCGTCGCGGCTCTCCGTGACTTCTAGCCAAATCGACGTTTCAGACCTAGATTGGATAATTGACGAATGGGAACTTACGAGCCACCGATTGTTGAGTTGAGCGGTCCCGGCAAATATGGCGCGAACCTGCCGGATGTCGACGTGCCGGAGACACCGCTGCCGGCCGACCTGTTGCGCGACGACGATCTGGCCGGAATGCCCGAGTTGAGCGAGACCGAGGTGACGCGCCACTATACGCGTATCTCGCAGCGCAATTTCTGTATCGATACCGGCATGTACCCGCTCGGCTCGTGTACTATGAAGTACAATCCGAAGGTGCATGAGGAGGCTGCACGCCTGCCGGGTTTCGCCTTCGCGCATCCGCTGCAGGGGGAGAGTCGCAGCCAGGGCGCGCTTCAGCTGATGTTCGAGCTCCAGGAGATGCTCGGCAAGATCTCGGGCCTCGACGCCGTGTCACTCCAGCCGGCGGCGGGTGCTCAGGGCGAGTTCACCGGCATTCTCGTCTTCCGCGCCTACCATCACGATCGTGGCGACGAGGAGCGCGTCGAGATCCTCTGCCCCGACTCGGCCCATGGCACCAACCCGGCGACCGCTGCGATGGTGGGGATGAAAGTCGTCGAGGTGAAAAGTGATCGCCGCGGGAATGTCGACCTGGATGACCTTCGAGCCAAGCTTGGGCCGCGCACTGCCGGCCTGATGCTGACGAATCCGAACACACTCGGTCTCTTCGACGAGCATGTCCAGCAGGTAGCGAGCTTGGTCCACGCGGCAGGCGGCCTGATGTACGGTGACGGAGCGAATTTCAACGCGATCCTTGGCATCGTCCACCCGGGCGAGATCGGCTTCGACTTCATGCACTACAACCTCCATAAAACCTTCACGACGCCGCACGGCGGCGGTGGGCCGGGATCCGGCGCGGTCGGCTGTAAGGAATTCCTGGCGTCCTATCTGCCAGGGCCGCGTGTCGGCAAGCGTGAGGACGCTGCTTCAGGTGAAGCCTTCTACTACTTCTTTACGCCCGAAAAGTCCGTCGGCCGTGTCAAGGCCTTTCACGGCAACTTCGGTATGCTCGTGCGCGCCTGGACCTACATTCGCACGCTAGGGGCGCGCGGACTGCGCGAGGTAAGCGAGAACGCGGTCCTCAACGCCAATTACTTGCGCGTCAGGCTCCAGCACACCTACCCGGTGGCCTATGACCGGGCGTGCATGCATGAGGTGGTGCTCAAGGGCCAGCTGCGCGCGGCTCCCGAGGCGCGGACGCTTGATATCGCCAAACGGCTGATCGACTACGGCTTTCACCCGCCGACGGTCTACTTTCCGGTTTCAGTGCCGGAAGCGATCATGATCGAGCCCACTGAGACCGAGACCAAGCGCAATCTCGATGCCTTTGTCGCTGCCATGGAGCAGATCGCCGTCGAGGCCGCCGAGAATCTGCAGATTCTGAAAGATGCCCCGACGACCGCCCCGGTGCGGCGCCTCGACGAGGTCGGTGCGGCCCGCCGTCCGATCCTTAAGTACGACGCGGCTCGCTTCCGCGAGCTGCGTCGTCTCTCCGAGCATGCGACAGCCAAGGATCAGCTGGAGGTGCCTTCATACTGAGCCTGAATAACGCGCTCAGCTTCCCCCGTGCGCGGCAATCGTGCTACCATTAGCCCCACGAGCACTCGACGACGAGGTGTGAGATGGGAGTCATGGAGCCGCCGGCACAGGCCGGGACGCAAATCCTGAACAACGTTCTCGATGCGATCGGCAATACGCCGTTGATTCGCATCAATAAGCTCGCCCAAGGTCTTCGACCCGCGGTGCTTGCGAAGGTGGAATTCTTCAATCCGGGTGGTTCGGTCAAAGATCGCATCGGTCCTGCGATGATCGAGGACGCCGAACGGCGCGGCCTGATCAAGCCCGGCGGCACGATTGTCGAGGCGACGAGCGGCAACACCGGCGTCGGCCTCGCGATCGCCGCGGCAATCAAAGGCTACAAGACTGTCTTCGTGATGCCCGACAAGATGAGCGAGGAGAAGATCCGCCTGCTGCGTGCCTTCGGCGCCAGAGTCGTGATTACGCCCACTGCGGTCGAGCCGGACGACCCGCGCTCGTACTATTCAGTCGCCCGGCGCATCGCTCAAGAGACGCCGAATGCAATTCTCGCGGGCCAGTATTGGAACCCGGCCAATCCCGAGGCGCACTACCGCGCTACCGGACCTGAGATCTGGCGCCAGACTGACGGCCACGTCGACGTCTTCGTCGCCGGCATGGGCACCGGGGGAACGATCTCGGGCGCCTCGCGCTACCTCAAAGAGCAGAACCCGGCCTTGATTACGGTGGGCGTGGATCCGATCGGGTCGCTCTTCACGGAGTATTTTCGCACGGGGAAGCTCACGGAGGCTCACTCCTATAAGGTCGAGGGCGTCGGCGAGGATTTTCTACCGACGACGATGGACTTTGGGGTTGTCGACGACGTCGTCCAGGTGGGCGATAAAGAGTCGTTCATGATGACGCGGCGCCTCACACGGGAGGAGGGCCTCTTTGTCGGCGGCTCGTGCGGGCTTGCCATGGCCGGCGCGCTGCGCTGGCTGCGCGCGAATGACCTTGGCGAAGATAAGACGGTGGTGGTGTTGCTTCCGGACTCGGGCTCGCGCTACTTGAGCAAAATCTTTTCGGACGATTGGATGCGCGAAAATGGCTTCCTTGAGACCGGGCAGGTGAGCAACCTGCTCGAGAGCCGGAGCCGGAAGCTGATTACGGCGACAATGGCCGATACGGTCGGCGCGGTGATCGGCCGCATGAAGGCTGACAATATCTCGCAGATGCCGGTTACTGCCGGGGATGGTGTTCTGGCGGGGATGGTCAGTGAGGTGGATCTGCTCAACTATATGCTGTCTGGTGCGGGCGCGATGGACCACGCAATCGGCGAGATCATTTCCACCGACGTGCGGACCGTCGGCGTCGATACATCTCTGGATACGGTTGCCGAGATCGCCGGATCCGGCCTCGCGGCGGTGGTCGTCGACGACGCCAGCCGTCCGACCGGCATCATTACAAAGATCGACGTTATCGATTACCTCGCGAATAAGGTACGATGATCCGATGCTGGCGGTACCAAAATTGCATGCGCTCGGTAGTATGAGCGGAGTCAAGCTTTCGCTATACGTCGGTAAGTACTATGCTCCCGCTGGGAGGCGCGGCCTGGCATTTCTTGAATGCTAGGATGGCGAGGTATACGCGCTCGCCACGGCCCGTGCCCAATGGTATCGGACGTACCCACAATTATGCGTATCGAGGATAGAACATGGCCCGCATCGGTATTCTGGTCGTAGCGTACAACGCTGAGTCGACGCTCTGCACTGTTCTTCAGCGCATTCCTCCGCAGATCATGGAGAAGGTCGAAGAAATCTTCGTCTTCGACGATGCTAGCGAGGACCAGACTGTAGAGGTTGGCAAGAATTATAAGGCGAGCACCGGCGATCCGAAGCTGTCAATCTTCCGGAATCCGGTCAACCTAATGTATGGAGGCAACCAGCGCCGGGGCTACCAGTATGCGATCGAGCGTGGCCTCGATTTCGTCGTACTCCTCCATGGCGATGGCCAGTATGCGCCCGAGGTCATGCAGGATCTGCTCACTCCCTTGGAAGAGGGCCAGGCCGACATGGTGATGGGCTCGCGGATGATGGTGCCGGGCGCTGCGCGGCGAGGCAAAATGCCGCTCTACAAGTATGTGGGCAACCGAATTCTCACGTCGCTACAGAACGTGCTGGTCGGCACATCGTTCAGCGAGTTCCACTCAGGCTATCGTGCCTATTCGGTGCGGGCTCTCAAGATGGTCGATCTCGATCGCCTGACGACCAATTGGCACTTCGACACGCAGATCATTCTCGAATTTCTCAAGCGCGGCTACCGTGTAGCGGAAGTTCCGATCCCGACCTACTACGGCGACGAGATCTGCCACGTCAACGGCGTTCCCTATGCGCTCCACTGCCTCAGAGAAGTGCTGATCTATACACTGCGTTACCGATGGAGCATGCGTGCTGCATTACCGGCTTCACAGGGATCCGAAAAGTAGCCATCAGCAGATAGCGCAGATTATTCGGCGGCGGGGTCGCAGCCCGATCCTTGATGTTGGCGCGGCCCAGGGCTTCCTGGGCCAATTGCTGCAGGGCTCCGGATCCCAGATCGACGCCGTCGAGCCCAATCCGATCTGGGCCGAGCGAGCCGCCGCCTTTTACCGGCAGGTCTGGCCGGCGACGGTCGAAGAGGCGCCACTGCCTGCGCGCGTCTACCACGTGGTCGTCTGCGCCGACGTGCTCGAGCACACGGCCGATCCCGTCGCTGTCCTGCGAACGCTGCGCAACGTGGCGACCGAAGATGCGCTCTTCCTAATCTCGGTGCCGAATGTCGCCCATCTCGCCGTGCGCCTTTTGTTGCTCTTCGGCCAGTTTCCTCAGATGGAGCGTGGTATCCTCGATCGGACCCATCTCCATTTCTGGACCCGGCGGACTGCGCGAGCCATGCTGGCAGAGGCGGGTCTCGAAACACTCCGCGTCCGACCAACCGGCTTCCCGCTGGACGAAATGTGGGCTGCGGGCGAGGGCTCGATTGCCTTCACTGCACTGATGCGCCTCCAATGGCTCGTCCTCTTGGTCGCGCCGACGCTATTCGCCTGGCAATGGGTCTTCGTCGCGCAGGGCGCTCCATCTCAGGCACCTCATAACCATAACAGATGACAGCGACAGCACATGATCTGGAAGGGCGCAGCGCACGCCGGGTTATAGTGGGTGAGTGGCATCGGAGCGCGCTGCTGCTCATCGCGCTGATCGTCCTTCCGTTCCTTGTTTTCGGGGCAGAAGCGATCGGCCGGCAGGTCTTTTACTACCACGACGTTCAGTACTATTTCTTCCCCTATCACAAGCTGGTCGTCGATTTCTTGCACAAGGGATACCTGCCGCTCTGGAATCCTTACGCCTTCAGTGGTATCCCGCTGCTCGGCGACGGCCAAACGGCGATGTTCTATCCCCCGAACTGGTTCTTCCTGTTCATGCCTCCGACTCTCGCGATCAATTATGACGTGCTGTCGCAGTTCTCGATCGCTGGCGCCGGAATGTTCCTCTTCGCGCGGGGCCTTAGGGTCGGGCGTGCAGCGGCAACGCTTGCGGCGATCGCGTATATGTTCAACGGGTATCTCGCGACTCGCGTGGTTCATCTCTCGATCATGAGCGGCGCGGCGCTGATTCCGTTTGTCTTCTGGAGCGCAGATCGTTTCCGTGTCGCGCCGAGCTCAGCACACTTCGCCAGCGCGGCGCTGGCGGTCGCCCTGCAGGCCCTGGCCGGACATCCACAGGTCCCGGTCTATACTGGCCTGGCGCTCGGGCTGTATCTCCTGGTTCAGGAGCTCGTAGTTACCGCGGGCCGCACACGCCGCGTCTTGCGAAGCGCGCTGGGCGTCGCCGCTTTTTATCTGGCCGGCTATGGTCTGGCCGCGATACAGCTCTTTCCGTGGATCGATTTTGCGCGTCTATCGCCCCGCGCGGCGAACGCCCCTTTTGATCTGGTGGCCTATCACTCCCTGACGGGAGCCGATTGGCTGTTACTGATTATGCCGTATATCTTCGGCGGCGTCCGTGAGGGCGTATTCAGCCCGCGTCCTCCTTTCATCGGCACCGCGATCTATATCTGGGAGCGGGCAGCCTACGCCGGTGTCCTCACGCTCGCGCTGGCCGCTTTTGCGGTCATCACGCCGATCCCTGAGCAGGATGCGCGCGCGCTCCAACGCCGGCCGACGCGCTGGGGATTGATTGCCGTCCTGTTACTGGGGGTGCTGATCGCCGGCGGAGGACATTCCGCCGTTGCGCATCTGGTCTACGTGACGCCCATCCTGGGCAAGCTGCGCGCCTACTCGCGGGCGATCATCCTTGCCACCTTCGCGGTATCAGCCCTGGCCGCCGTCGGCTTGCAGCAGCTGATCGATTTCACCGAGGATGGGCGCGTCGCGGAGTGGATGCGTCGGCGGCTCGTGATCATTGCGGGCCTGCTCACCGCGATCTTCGTTTTTGCGCTCGGCATCCTGCCGTTCCTCATCGATCGGAGCTCGCCGTTCGATCACGCGCAGCAGCTTGCCAGCAACCTATCGCTGATGCAGCCGAATGCATCTATCCCTTTGGTTCTCGCCGTCAGCACGATCGGCCTGTTGCTCTGGTGGTCGCGTAGAGGTATCAGCCGCCGGCCGTGGCCGGCGCTCGCTCTGGTCGCGGCCGACATGATCGTCTTTGCCACGGCCTTCAACCCGACGACAGTGGCAGCCGAGCTGCAGGAGATCCCGCAGAGCGTCACGTTTTTGCAGCGCGATCACTCGCTCTACCGCACGGCCACGTTCCTGGATCGTGACACACTGGATCCACGCGTCGCGCGCTCACAGCTTGCCCTGAGCTGGGGCATGGCCTTCGGCATTCCGAGCATCAACGGCTTCAATTCGCTCCAGCCGCGACGATATACAGATATTCTTTTTGGCCTGGGAGTCGGCGACGTATCATACGGCTTTCTCGGCGACAACGCACTTCTCCAGCGGAACAGCCACGTTCTCGACATGCTGCAGACCAAATACGTGCTCGTTCAACCGACGGTGGCGGTTCAGCCTGATCGCAACTACCGGCAGATCTTCAAAGACGATACCGTTACGATCTATCTTAATACGCGCGCCTATCCACGCGCCTACTTCGTCTCGAAACTCCATCTTGTACGCAGCCAGGCCGTAGCCTACCAGACGCTCGTGAGCCAACGATTCGATCCCCGCTCCGAAGCAGTCGTCGAAGTGGCGCACGATCCGGCCTTTTCCCCACGCCTGCTTGGGAGTAGCTATCGATCCGAGGCGGATCTCCAGCAGATCACACCCAATCACATCAAGGTAGCGGCATCCACGCCAGCCGATCGTTTCCTGGTGTTGAGTGAGATGTACATGCCGGGCTGGTATGCGACAATCGATGGCCGGCCTGCGACGATCTATCGCGCGAACTATCTTTTTCGCGGCCTGATCATTCCGGCCGGAGCGCATACCGTCGATCTCGTCTACCGCCCGCTCTCGGCAATTGCCGGAGCTGTCGTGAGCCTAGTCATGGCTGTTATCCTCCTGGGTGCCTCGCTGTGGGGCGTCAAGCGGGGCGCCTCCTGAGCAGCCTATACTGCGTCGGCACGCGGCATCTCGGCCTAACGTTGGCTGAGGGCGTGGCCGGCTTGCTATAATCCCAGCATGTGGCACAAAGTGAGAACCTGGACGGCGGCCCGACCGGCCGCGCTGCTTGTCGGCACAGTGTTGTTCTTATGGGCCGCGTACTGGCCGGCGCGCTTCGTCTTCCACTCGATCGGCGACATCTACCTGTACCAGAGCTATGCTACGCTCGCGCTTAAGCGCCCGATCGAGCTGCCGCGTGAGTATCCGCCGCTCACCGCCGTGCTCTTTGTTCTGCCACAACTCCTGCTTCCCAGCAGCTATCTGGTGGTCTTTACCCTTCTGGCGGCCTGTGTGACGTGGATCACGCTGCTCGTCGTCGACCGGCTCTGCCATGGCGGCTGGTGGCTGTTGCTCTACTGTGTCCTCGGGGCTTTCGGGACGCTCTTCTTTCGCTACGACATTTTTGTAGTGCTCGTGACCATCCTCGCCTTTACGGCAGGAGTGAGGCGGCGCTGGGTCTTAGCTCAGCTGCTCCTCGCGATCGGTGTCGCGCTCAAGCTCTACCCGGCGATCCTGATGCCGCTCGTCGTGCTCTGGCAGTGGCGCGATGAGCGGCGACTTCCATTGGTGTCGGCGATCACCGGCACCGTCTCGCTGCTGTTCGTAGCCGGGAGCACCTGGCTCGCCGCTCCCACGCAGAGTCTTGAGATGCTGCGCTACCATGGCGCGCGACCGCTGGAGTTCGAGTCGATTGGCGCAAGCCTTGCATGGCTGCTGGGGCCCGTGGTCATCACCTGGTCGTTCGGCTCGTTCAACGCGCTGTCGCCCCTCGGTCCGGCGATCATTACCGGCCTGACCGTCCTCAACGTCGCGCTGCTGCTCGCCCTGTACCTTTGGTTTGCCTTGGGCCGATTGAGCGCCGGCTCGGCGTGGGCGCTGGCCCTGCTGGTCACCATCGCAACCAGCAAAGTTTTCTCGACTCAGTACATTCTGTGGGCCTTGCCCTTTGTCGTCATCGCCGGAGAGAGCGCGGCGGCGGCGGCGGTACGACCAAGCTATTATCGATGGCTCTGGGTGCTGATCAGCCTGTGCACGGGCCTGATCTATCCGGTCGGCTACATGTTTGCCGAGCGGCTACTGAGTGGTGGGCATGCCCCAACCTGGCTGATGTCGGTGGTCACCCTTCGCAATGCACTCTGGCTCGCAGCCTGCATCCTAGCGCTGCGCTATTGGGCCCGGCACGCCGGTGGAGTACGTGTCCCGCGACTGGAGGCCGAGTCGGCCTAGCCGGCCACCAGGAGGCATGCCGGCTAAGCGTGCCGGCGTGCTTACCCTGCGCTTCGCTCCGGCGATCGACAGCTAAGAGTGCGAGCTTAGGCTTTGAGCTTGCTCACGACGAGATCGGCAATCCGCTCGGCCTCGGCAGCCAGCCCGTCGGTCAATCGTGCAACCTCGGCACGGACCTGCCGGATATAGATCGAGTCCTCGAGGAGCCGCAGATTGATCTCGACGTTGAGCAGCGCCGAGCGTACCGCCGCGTGAGCCAGGAGCGCCGCAACTCCCACATCGCTGATGGCGGCCTGATTGCCGCGCTCCGCCACTGCCGGGCACAGCGGTAGGATCGCGGCAGCAGCCCGCGCCGTCCGCAGCGGGACTTCGGTCGCACGCCGGAGCGAGGCCTGGATCGCATCCCGCCGAATGGCTAGATCCGCGTCGGTGGTACGCGGCAGCTTGTAGGCCGCCGAGAGGCGGTTGAAGGCCTCCAGATCTGCCTGGGCGAGATTCTGCATTTCGTGGCGCAGCGCCTCCGCCCGATCGAGCAGATCGCGCATCTCGGCTTCGACGTCGGCGAAACGCTGCTTGCCGATCGTCAGGTTACAGACCATACTTACCAGCGCCGCGCCCATCGCGCCGCTCAGCGCCGCGGCACTGCCGCCACCCGGCGCAGGAGCGCTGCTCGCGAGTGCATCGAGGAACGCTGTAACACTCGCGTTGAAGGCTTTGTCTTCCATAGTCGCCGACCCCTATTTACCGCCCGCACTATCAAGTGGGGCTATGCTTGCATATCCGCTTTAAACGCTCATACGCGCGGGACACGTTTTTCGGATCATGCTCCACGCTTGGCACCATCGCCGCATCGTCTGCCTCCTCGGCATAAGCTCAGCATACCATAACGACTGAAATATGCAGATGAAGCCTAGCTGAAACGCATCGGACCGTCGCGGATCGACCTCCATTGTCGAAGGCACGGCGGCCAGATAGTGTATCATCGCCGAGAGCAAAAGGAGGTGCCGGTTGAAAATCGATGTTCTTGACCATGGCTCGGTAGAATTGTTAGACCATATGGGCTCAGATCTCACCACCGTCGAGGCGGCGCGTGTAAGTTTCCTCAAGGGCGCGACCGACATGGGCGAGCGCGAGCGAAAGCTGATTCGCTATCTGGCGGAGCACGAGCATACCTCGCCGTTCCGGCACGCCTATTTGATGTTTCGCTTCAAGGCCCCGCTCTTCGTAGCCCGGCAGCTTTGGAAACATATCGTGGGCATAACTCCTGAGTTCGACCTCGAAGACCGCTGGACGGGCTTCGAGGGTGGGTATGCCGCGACCGGTTGGAATGAGGCAAGCGGCAGGTACGTCGAGTTACAGGACGAGTTCTACATTCCGGAGGCCTGGCGAGCACAGTCGACCTCTAATAAGCAGGGCAGCGCAGGCACGATCGCCAAGCAGGATGCCGCATCCGAGGTCTATGCTGAGGGCCTACGCAGCTCGTATGCAGCCTATCAACGGCTGCGCGAGCTAGGCGTGGCCAAAGAACAGGCGCGTGTGATCCTGCCCCAGAGCATCTACACACAGTGGATCTGGACAGGTTCCTTGCAGGCCTTTCTGCACGTCGTGGAGCTGCGCGCGAAGCCGGACGCGCAGTTTGAGACGCAGCAGTACGGCTTCGCCGTCCGGACGATCGTTCAGGCGATTTTTCCGGTGTGTCTGGAGAAGTGGGATAGCCGCAAACGCGAGCCTGCTCCGGCGTAGGCCGTCAGTAGCGTCCTGCAGCCAGGAACAGGAGCGCTCCGAGGCACAGGTAGGTGCCGTAAGCTATGTATGTTGGCGCAGTGCGGCCTGCTGCGCGAAGCGCGAGCAAGACGACCGATACAAGCCCTGCCAGAGCCATGCCGTAAAAGAGCGCCGGCGGCAGCTGAAGGAAGCCGACGAGTGCGCCGATGAACGCTCCGAGGTAGACGTCACCTAGGCCAAACGGGGCCGCGACGCCCGGAAAGAGCAGCTGCGCTAGTATGAAGAAGAAGATGAAAATAACGCCCGCCGCCAGGAGTCCAACCAGCGACAGCAGCCGGCTGATTCCGTGGTTGACGTGCTGGACAGTCATTATAGGCGGCCGGAGAGCACGCGGTGATGCCTGCGAGGATCACTCGGTGGTAGGATCTTAAGTCGCC
>JBBSGA010000111.1:0-16989 GCA_038254585.1 Chloroflexales bacterium
TCGCGGTCTCTCTCGTTGAGCAGGTCGACCAGTTGCTCGGCGATGTGAAACGGGGAATAGTGCTGACGCAAAGCCATGAACGACCATGGTCCACCTGTGCTGGCTACTTTCCACATCCGCGCTCTTGTGCCTACTACTTTCGGGTTAATTGTGAAGATATGCACGTGGTTTCGTGCGGATGGACTTTCCGCACATTACGGGGTCAACATAGAGCAGAACGCACCAACGGCCAGTTCACTGGCACGCCACGGGTGTTGTGGCTAACGCTGGCATCCTGACGCCGCGCTGCCTCATCTGCCTTCGAGCGCACTTCCCTACACCGCGTCCCTCAGCCCGCGGGCGATCGCGCGGATATAGCTGGCGTTACAGCCGCAGCAGCCGCCGATGTAGCCGATGCCCTCGTTCCGCGCGTGGTGTGCGAAGTCGACGAACTCGCGGCGTGAGACCTGGATCGTCTCCAGGTCGTCCGGAAACTGCGGCATGCGCGTGAAGGCGTGGACGTCATCGCTTGTACGGAACGCGGCCGGCTGCGCTGCCAGCGGCACGTCGACGGCCGCCCGCATGGCGCGCAGCAGCGGCAGCATGCGCACCGGGTCTTGCTCGCAGTTTGCCCCAACGATCTGTGCGCCGTGCTCGACCATCTCGCGGGCGCACTCGGCGGGCGACCGGCCGTCACTACTGGAACTGATCGTCGGCCGGAAGCTCATCGTCGCCAGGATTGGCAGCCCGCTATCGCGCGCACAATCGAGCGCGACCAGCATCTCGTCCAGCCGGAAGAACGTTTCGAGGATCAGGAAGTCGACGCCCGCGTCCTTGAGCAGCCGGATCTGCTCGGCAAAGAGGTCGCGCGCGTGGCCGAGTGCTCCGAGCCCGTCACGCTCCAGCAGCTGTGTGCGCGACACCGATCCGGCTACCAGTGCCCGGTCGCCGGCGACCTCGCGCGCGATGCCGACTGCCGCGCGGTTGATCGCCTCGGTCTGTTCGCCGTATCCCGCGCGGCTGAGCTTCTCGCGCGTGGCGAAAAAGGTCAGGGCCTGGAGCACCTGCGCGCCGGCGCGTAGGAACTCTTCATGCAGGCCGCGCAGAGCGTTGGGGTGCTCGATCGCGACCTCCGGCGTGAACTGGCCGCTGCCGCGACCGGTGCCAACCTGCTCGCGCTCGGAGCCGCTGTCGACGTAGCCGCGCCGCTCCAGCTCGAGCAGGTAGCCGCCGTCGCCCAGGACCGGCCCGCGTTCGATGCGCTCCAAGATATGCTCGTTCATGAGTCGTGTTCCTCCTAGCTTAGCTCGGGGATGGTGAAGCTGCTCTCGAGCATCTGTATCTGGCCCGTGCGCGCCGCCAGGTAGCCTTTCTCGATGATCTCGACCACGTGCGCGGCGTGCTCGCCCGAGGGAACAGGCCGGCGGCCTTCGCGGATGCAGTCGACGCAGTGCATGATGTCGGCGTAGACGTGCGGCTCGGGAATGGCCGCGTGCTCCGGCGTGACGTACGGTAGCCTGCCCTGGGGCTCGTAGACGCCGTCGTCAGCGCGCGTGAGCTCCGGCAGCGGATGGCGGCTCTGGAGAAAGAGCTTCGACGGATGTCCTGACAGCGGCTCGATCTCGAGCGTCTCGACGACGCCATCCGAGCCGTAGATGCCCATCGAGCCCCACTGCAGCAGCCGGCCGGTCATGCTGCTGTGGCCTCCCGCCATGCCGAAGGTGTTCTCGCCGAAGTCGAGCAGCAGCAGCGTGTTGTCGTCGACCTCGACGTCGATCGGCTTGCCGCGCCAGTGCCGGTCGCCGACGGAAATGCCCGACATCGCGGTCACGCGACGGACCGGCCCCAGGATGCCGGTGAGGCTGTGGAGCATATAGACCGTGACGTCGACCTGCGGCCCACCGCCGCGCTTGTAGTACCAAGTCGGATCGACCGACGAGATCGGCTCGTCGCCATGCCGCGTCCATTCGAAGTCGTGGCCCCATCCTCCCGTGCTGCCGAAAGCCCAGTAGACCTTGCCGAGGGCGCCGTCGTGAACCAGGGCGCGCATCTGCTGCATCGAAGGCGCCAGCATCTGGCCGGGCGCCGCTACGAGCGTCAGGCCGCGCTCGCGCGCCGTGCGCACCATCTCCTGCGCCTCGGCATAGCTCGTCGCCATCGTCTTTTGAACGTAGACGTGCTTGCCGGCTTCCAGCGCCTGCATCGTATAGCGGTAGTGGAACGGGATGGGCGTGATCACGAGCACGAGATCGACGTCGTCGCGCGCGATCAAGTCCGCGGCGTCGGTATAGACGTGTGGCACCTCGAACCGCCGCGCAACCTCCTCCGCCCGTTCTTTGACCACGTCGCATACCGCGACGAGATCCAGCCGCTCGCGCGCATCCGGCTCTGATAGCTGGGGCAGGATGCCGATGATCGAGACACTCCCGCAGCCGATCAATCCTGCTCGTATTTTGGGCATTCGCTTGTCCTCACGTGCTTGGCGAAAATGAATACTCGATCTCCAACGTGCCGCCGGTGGCCGCCGCTTGCCCGGCCTTTTCGACGATCTCCAGGACGTGCAGCGCGTGGGCGATGCTCAACGCCGGCGCGCGGTCCTCGCGGATGCAATCGACCAGGTGCTCGACGCCCAGCAAATGGTCTGGACCGGCCGCGCGGCCGGTCCGTGGCAGATGCACATGCCCCCAGCCATGGCCGGGGCGAAAGACCTCGACGGGCGCGCCGACGTCGAGCAGGTCGAGCGCAATCGTGCCGTCGAGCCCGAAGATCTCGAGCTGCGGCGCCCGCGACGCCTGCACGACGTTGTTGGCGTCGACCGAGGCCAGGCGCGACGGGCCGAGGTCGAGCAGCAGGTGCCAGTTGTCGTCGACGGTCACGTCGACCCGCTTGCCCTGGGCCGGCCCGTCGGGGACGACGAAGCCGCGGTTGCCGCGCGCCGCCATCGCCGTCACGCGCCGTACCGGGCCGAGTAGGCCGGTAAGTGCATGCAGCGGGTAGACGCCCATGTCGAGCACCGGCCCGCCCCCCTCGGTAAAGAACTGGGAAGGATCCGATTGGTAGCCGCTCCACGGCGGCACTCCCCCATGCCCGTGGCCACGCGCCGAGAACACCGTGCCGATCGCGCCTTCGGCCAGCAGCGAGACCGCGTAGCGCACCTGCGGGAAGAGCATCACACAGGGGGCGCAGACCAGCTTGAGACTCCTGTGCTCCGCCTCCCGCTTGATCCGCTCTGCGTCCGCGACCGTGCCGGCGACGGGCTTCTCCGTGTACAGATGCCGGCCGGCCTGCAGTACGGCCAGGTTGGTTTCGGCGTGGAGCTGGATCGGCGTGAGGTTGATCACAGCCTCGGCATCGGATTCGGCAAGCAAGCGCTTGTAGTCGGTGTACCAGTGCGGAACGTCGTACTGCGCGGCAACCGATCGCGCACGCTCCGGGGTGCGGCCACAGATCGCCACGAGCTCGGCGCGGTCGCCGAGCCGGTACATCTCAGGCAGGTAGTCGCGCTGGGCCACGTCGCCGCAGCCCAGCAGGGCCAGCTTGACGGTATGCATTGCGTTCAATCTTTGAGTCCCGTGAGGGTGATGCCGCCGATGAAATAGCGCTGCGCCACGAAAAAGAGCGCGATCAGCGGGAAGGTGACGGCCAGCGATGCGGCCATCATCAGATGCCACTGCACGCCGAAGCGCGTCTGGAAGGCAAAGAGGCCGAGCACCAGTGGATACTGGGATGCGTTGTCGAGGTAGATCAGCGGCCCCATGAAGTCGTTCCAGGCAAACAAAAAGTGGAAGACCGCCACGACCAGCAAGGCCGGCTTCACCAGCGGCAGCATGATGCGCCACAGGATCGTGAGCTCGCTGGCGCCGTCCACGTGCGCCGCGTCGCTGAGATCCCAAGGGATGGTCAACATAAACTGACGCAGCAGAAAAATATTGAAGGCGCCGCCGAAGAAGTGGGGCACGATCAGCGGCGCATAGGTGCCAACCCAGCCGAATTTGCGAAACAGAATATAGGTGGGGATCAGCGTGACGATGCCGGGGATCATCATCGTCGCGAGCGTGATGCCGAAGAGGACATCCCTGCCCCAGAACTCCAGGCGTGCGAAGGCGTACGCGACGATCGCCGACGAAAAGGTGACGCCGATCGTCGAGACCCCTGCATAGAAGAGGGTATTGCGCAGCAGACGCAAGAATGGAAAGGCCGGGCTCGTGAGGGCGTCGACATAGTTGTGCCAGCTAACAGGATGCGGGACCCACTGCAGCGGGATGGTGAAGACCTGGTCGAGCGGCTTGAGGGACGTGATCACCAGCCAGAGGAAGGGGATGACGAAGAGCGTCGCCGTCGCGATCAGCACGACGTGCGTCGCGGCGGCGGCAAGTCGCTTTCTGAGCCGCGCGCCCTGCGGCGGTGCGACCAGGGCTTGCGGCCGTTGGGTTACGGACTGTGCCATCGTGCCCTCCTGCTGCTATCGCCGGCCGGCCTGATAAAAGACCCAGTAGCTCGACGAGCGCACCAGCACGAGTGTCACGGCAACCAGCACGAGGAACATCACCAGCGCCATGGCCGAGGCATAGCCCATGTTGTAATAGCGGAACGCCGAGTTATACAGCAGGAGCATGTAGACCAGCAGTGAGTTCAACGGGCCGGACACGCCGGAGCCGCCGCTGCCTTGGGCTGACGCGGCGACGAAGGCGTTAGCGAACACCTGGAACGAGCCAATAACGCCGATGATCAGGTTGAAGAAGATCGTGGGCGTGAGCAGCGGCAGGGTCACGTGGCGCAGTCGCTGCCAGCCATTGGCCCCGTCGATCATCGCGGCGTCGAGCAGCGACTGCGGAATTTCTTTGAGGCCGGCAAGAAAGATGAGCATGGCCGGCCCGCTGCCGCTCCAGAGCGACATCAGGATCAGGGCTGGCTTCGACCAGGTCGCGCTGCGAAACCAACCGGGGCCGGAGATCCCGAATGCCTGCAGCGTCAGGTTGACGAGGCCAAGGCGTGGGTCGAGCAGCAGCATCCACAGTAGCGTTCCGGCGACGGCCGGCATCAGGCTCGGCAGGTAGAACACGGTGCGGTAGATGCCGATGCCGCGCCTGCTCTGGTTGAGCAGCAATGCCAGCAGCAGCGCGACGAGCAGGCCCAGCGGCACGGAGAACGCAGTGTAATAGAGCGTATTCCAGACCGACTTCCAGTACAGCGGGTCTTTGGCGAACATGACGCGGAAATTTTCGAGGCCAATCCACTCGGGCGGGGTCAGGATTGTGTAGCGGGTCAGCGCGAAATAGAATGACGCCAGCACGGGATAGGCTGTAAAGACCAGGAGTGACACGAGCCAGGGCGAGATAAAGGCGTAGGCGAGCAGGTTGGCCCGTACACGCCGCTGGAGGTGGGACCGGCGCGGCAGCTCCATGGTGCGGGGAGCCGCCGGTAGTGATTGCGACATTGGGTCCTCCTCGGCGGTGCAAGCAGGCTAACGGCTGCTTTCACCGCCGGTCGCGACATACTATTTCTTGAGCACTTCGTCCAGCTTGGCCTGGCAGATATCCTGCGCTTCCTTGAGCGCATCCTTCGGCGTCTTCTTCTTGTGCAGCACGTTGTCGATCGCACTGTTGATCGTATCGCTGGCGAAGCTTTCGATCGGCGAGTTCCACATCTCGGTCGCGTCGTTGAGGTACTTCGCGAAGAATTCGTGGACGTTCTTCGCGCGGTCGATCCCGATCTTACCGACCATCTTGGTGGTCAGTACGTCGGCTGGGAAACCCTTCCAGGCCGGCGTATCGGTGATGAGGCGATACCAGATCTCCCAGCCCTCGGTCGCGAAGAACTCGATGAACTCGAAGCCTTCGGCGACGTGCTTGCTGCCGGTGGGGACGGCCCACCAGTTGGGCCAGAAGCCGGTCACGGCCTTCTGGCCTTTGGGGCCGACCGGGAGCTTGACCACCTCCCACTCGAAGGGGATGTCCGAATCGGTCGTCTCCCAGCTGCCGCCGAGCGCCATCGCCTGCTGGCCGGCCTGGAAGGCGCCGCCGGGGTAGGTGTCGCCCCATTTGCCCGAGGTGTTGAACTTCTCGATATCGCCACCGTACTGCTCGCCCAGCCACTGCATCCAATATTGCAGCCACTGCACGTTGGTATCGGTGTCGAGCGTGTAGTGACCAGCCGTCGGGTCGAAGATGCGGCCGCCGTTGAGGGCGCTCCACACCGGGTTAAGCCAGCCGGCTGTCCACGGAACAAGCCCGGCCTGATCGATCTTGTCGCCCTTCTTGACGACGAATTCCTTCGACAGCGCCTTGACGTCGTCCCAGGTCTTGGGGAAATCCTCGCGCTTGGTCGAGATGCCCTTCTCCTTGAACTTGGCGACGTTCAAAAAGATCGCTCCTGCGCCCGCGGAGGAGGGCAGCCCGTAGGTCTTGCCCTGCCACTGGCACGATTTCAGCGGTGCCTCGAAGAAGGCATCCTTCTTGGCGACCTTGGCCGTGGCCATCATGTCGTCGATCGGCACCAGCGCGCCCCGTGCTGCGAGCTCGGCCGGCGTCGAGTAGATGGTGGTCGTGTCGGGCGGGTTGCCGGCCGCGATGCGGGCGAGCAGCGCCTGCTGGAGGTCGCCGCCGGCCTCGGGACCGACGCGCTGAACCGAAAGCTGCGGGTATTTCTTGACGAACGCCTCGAGGATCTTCGGAATGACCTCCTGGGTCGACGCCGTCGAGTAGGAGTTGAACCAGGTGATCTGCGTGGCACCGGTGCCGACGGGCCCCGGCGTGGGTGTGGGTACGGCAGTCGTGGCCGCGACGGCCGCCTCCGGGGTGCTGGCTGCCGCCGCGGGAGTCGCGGCGGCAGCCCCCGCGGCGGTTTCCGCCGGAGCTTGGCCGGCAGGCGCGGCGGGCGCGCCCCCGCACGCCGCCAGCAGCAGCGCGCCGCCGCCTAACCCGGCAAGCCGCAGGAATTCGCGGCGGCTGACTCCGCCTCCGGCAACGTCGTCATGCGTGGTGCTCATATCTCTGCCTCCATGCTATGCCCGCGGACATGCGCCCGCGTTGGCGAGTCCGTAACGCCCGCGCTTCTGGCTGCTCGCCTCTCATTCAAACGCTGCCAGGCGCCGACCGCGGCACCGATAAAACCGGCGTCGTTGCCGAACGCGCCGTGCAGGATCGGTAGACCACGCGACCCTTCCGCCCAGATATGCCGCCGGGTCGAGTCGACGAAACTCTGCCAATAGAGGCCGCCGGCTTGGCCGAGGCCGCCGCCGACGACGACGGCCTCCGGGTCCATCACGTTGACCAGAAACCCGACGGCATTGCCGAGCGCGTCACCCGCGCTGCGCATCATGTCGACGGCGATCGGATCGCCGGCCGAGGCCGCCGCCAGCACCTCCTCGCCGCGGGTGACGTTGCGCCGCAGGGCCCGGTTATACTGTGCGACGAGCGCAGGGCCGGATGCGACGTCTTCGAGCACCGTGTCGCCGATGTGTCCGCACGCGGCGCAGATGGATGTGCTTGGGCCGCTGGCGAGGACCAGTGCGTTGCCGCGCGCGCCCGGCAGCGGCCGGCCGCCCATCACGAGGCAGCTGCTGATGCCCGTGCCGACCGTAATGTAGACCCACAGTCCGTAGTCCCGCCCGGCGCCGAGTACAGCCTCGGCCAGCGCTGCCGCACGTACGTCCGACTCGACGACCGCCGGCGCAATCGTGTCGAAGTGCGCCTCCACGGCAATGCCGCTCCACGCGATCGTGTGCGCGCTCGTCACGTTGCCATCCGTATCTACCAACTCGGCGACGCCGACGCCGATCGCCGATACCGTACCCTCGGCCGCGCCGCGAAGGTCGCCTGCCAGCGCCAGCGCATCCCGCAGCACGGCATCGCCGCCGCGCCCCGCACCGGTCGGGATGACGCGGCGGGCCAGCACGCGTCCTTCCGGCATTTGGACCAAGCCGCCGGCGATCTTGGTGCCGCCGACGTCGAGGCCGATGACGCAGCTCTGCACGGCCTGCTGGCCCATCTAGGCTCCGTTTTCCAGATACTCCGGCGCCACGCCGGAGATCGTGCTCACGGGGCGCTCCGCGGCTGAGAATTCGTCGCCCCAGAGGTGGTGGGTCGCGGCCGTATATGGGATGGGTGCCGGGCCGGGATACGTAGGCCGCGGGGACGCGACGTAGCTCATGAAGTGCGTCCCGTGTCGTGGAACAGATGGATGCCTTCGAGATCGATCCCCCCGGCGAACGACGGCGGCGTAAAGGTACTCTCGATCGTCTTGGCCTGGCCGTCGCGGCCGGACTCCTTCGCTTTGAGCATGATTTCGAGCACGTGGTAGCCGTGTTCGGGGGTGATGATCGGCCGCTCGCCGTTCTGGATGCACTCGACCATGTGGCGCAGGCCATCGGTCCAGCGCCAGCCGGGGTTGGTCTCCTTGAAGATCTGCCAGCAGCCAGCATCGTTCTGCCACATCTCGTAGCCGTTCGGCGCCCAGTCCTCGTCGACCATCTGGATCGTGCCGCTGCTGCCGTAGAGCTCGATCCCGGGCACGCGATACTGCTGGATCGTGAAGCCGGTCGTCACGACGGCGAAGACCGAGTCGCCGAAGTCGATCAGGACATGGGCGTTGTCCTCGGCCTGGACGCGCATGGGCTCGCCGTCGACGATACGCTCGGGGATGGCGACGCCAACCATGGCCGTGACTCGTTTGGCCGGTCCGAGCAGGCCGGTCAGCGAGGTCACGTTGTAGACGCCGAGGTCGAAGAGCGAGCCACCACCGGGCTCGTAGAACCACTTGCCCCAGCTCGGGCCGGCCCAGCCGTAGAAGGCGCGTGCCGAGAGCACCTTGCCGATATCGCCATGGTGGATGCGCTTCCAGATCGCCTGGTAGGTATTGCTAAGCACCACGTGGGGCGCGGGGAGCAGGTGGCCGGGGCTGTGCTTGGCCAGCTCGACGATCTGGGCGGCCTCGTCGAGCGTCACTGCGATCGGCTTTTCGACCAGCACATGCTTACCTGCTTCCAGCGCCGCGCGGGTGATCGGACCGTGCTGCGGCATCGAGGTGAGCACGAGCACGAGATCCACGTCCGGCGATTCGACGATCTGGCGGTAATCCGTGGTGAAGGTTGGGATACCGAGCTGGTCGACGACGAGGTCGCGCCGCGCTCGGTCGACGTCGCATGCAGCGACCAGCTCGACCAGTCCGCGACTTGCCAATTGCCGTGCGAGGGGCATGTAGCTGCCGCGCATCACGCTGCCACATCCGACGATTCCAATACGAACCGGTTGAGCCACTGGTGTCCTCCCGTGGTGTTCGTACGAGTGGATAGACTGCCGATCGAGCCGACCCCTGCGCTTTAGGCGAGCACAACGCGCAGCTGGGGAGCCAGCTCGAGATCGCCAGCGCCGTGCTCCGCGCGGCTTGCGACCTGAAACTTGAACCGATCGCCGCGGTAGATCGCGCGGAAGTACTCGATTGGCGTGCCGCTTGTAAGATAGGTTGTGCCGTCGACCAGCAGCATCGGGGCGTGGCCGTCGACAGCCAACAACTGGCGCTCACGTGCGCTCGGGCGGATCGCCTCGATCGTCTGTTGAGCACAGCCGAGCGCGAGCTTATAGCGCCTACGCAGGAGCGTGTAGAGCGACTGCGCTGCAAGATCTTCGGCTTCGAGACCGGGACATAGCGCTGCCGGCAGGAAGCTCGACTCAAGCAGCAGCGGTACATTGTCGAGGAACCGCAGCCGATCGACCTGCACGACCTCGTCGCCCGGCGCGAGCCCGAGGCTTGCCGCAATGTGCAGAGGAGGCGCGACGACCGACTGCTGTAAAACCCGTGAGCTCGGCTGTCCACCGCGGCTCATCATCTCCTCGGTGAAACCCAGCAGATGCAGTGCGTCATAGGTTAGCTTCGGTTCGGCGACGAACGTGCCGCGGCCATGCCGGACGACGAGCGTGGCATCGCGTACAAGGTAGGCCACGGCCTGGCGAACCGTCATGCGGCTAACACCCGCTTGGTCCGAAAGCTCGCGCTCCGATGGAACTCGGTCTCCAGAATGGAGGCATCCCTGCCGGATTTGTTCGCGAATGTGCTCTGCTAGCTGATAATAGAGCGGTACTGGGCTCCGCTTGTCGAGGGCAAACTCCATACTTGCTGCGTACCTAAACCTCTGCTGCGTATGGCGACAACGCTGTAACCATGAGACAGATTCAGGCGAAATCCGGCTTCTGCTGCGCGTATGACGCCTAGTAGACTAGTCCACTATAGCGCTTTGCAGGAAGTTGTCAAGCAGGAGGCTCTGCGTTGTAAGCGCTGCGACGCAGGAAGCTCAACAGCACCTGCACTGCTTAAAGCCGTGAGCTCGTCACCGGCTCGGCTCGATGACCGTCACGTGCAGGAAGCGGGCTGCAATCCGGCCGTTGCATGTACAGCGCTGTAGGTTGTAGGATCGGCTACCCCCTAGCCCCGAAGTCATCCCGAGTACGAGGACGTCGAGGACAGGTGCGCATACATATGCTCACTGTCCTCGACCTGGGATCCGGCTAGCCAGCGATGATCGCTCCCGGCGTGGGGGTCGCACGCGTTCGCGTTCCAGGAGCAGCTATTGGTCATCGATGGTGCGTTGCTGCGGAGCGGTGTCGAGGGACGGTAGCTGATGGGTCTTGGCCCACCCCTCCACGCGCCGGCGCTACGCCATGGCGCGCATAGGTTGATCCAGGAGCACCGCTGCAAACTGCGCCGCTTGGTCGTTCGTCAGGTGGTGGTCGCGTAGCTGCGCATAGCTGAGGGCCAGCGCCAACTCGGCCGGATCGTCCCACTGTGCAATGTACTGGTCCAGCGCAGTCAGCGTGCGCTCCAGCCGGTGGGTGTCCACCGTCGTCAGCTCGGGCTTGACGAGCGTCGCGCCGAAGTGGAGCAGGGCCAGTGCATGCTCCCGGCCCAACGTCCTATCGAGCTTCACCAGCGCGACGAAGACGACCGGGTCCAGCGTGACCACGGCCGGTTCCCCGCTGTCGGCATCATGATAGGTGATGCGGATCAGCGGCACCATGGAGGAGTCTGGTAGGTTGTCCGCGTAAGGTGCGGAAAGTCTGTCCACCCAGGAAATGCCGCTATGTGCATTCCTTCACAATTAACCCGAATGGGTTAATTGTTCTATTATGTCAATTATTGACTTCGGATCGATTTTTCGCACGTTAGGGGCTCTTGTGCAGATGAAAGCCACGACTCTTCTGGTCAGAAAAGAAGGTCTCCACATGCGCACGCTGCCGATACAGCGCCAGCGCCGCTTCCAGGTCCGGCATATTCGTCACCAAATACAGCGGCTCTTCATACGCGTCTTCCCACATCGCCAGGATGCTGACCGGGCCATACTGCTCGGCTGTGAGCCATGCTGCTCGCACTGCCAGCTTCTCGCCGCGCTGGGGGGCCAGCGCGCCGACGGTGAACGGCTGCCCCTCCACGCTCATCAGCAGATTGGAGGCGGTGCGACAGAGATACTGCCACTTCAGCTTGCGCAGTGCCGCCTGAAACGCGGTGCCATCAAACTCGCCGTCGCCCAGCCCCGTCACCCTGGCCTCCACCGGAATGAGGTCTTGGATCTGGGCGATCAAGGCACAATGGGTCTGCTGTGGAAAGTGCCCGTTCTTGCCCTTGACCACGACCCAGGCCAACGGCAAGGCACGACCGTGATAGACCACGCTGAGCATCAGGGCGATACAGCCGCGCCCGACAACACTGCCATCCATCACCAGCACGAGCGGCTGCTGGGCCAGTTCGGCAAGCAGGGCCTCTGCGACAGGCAGAAACCAGCCTGCCACGGTGTGCGCGTCGTGCTTCAGCCAGCGCCGGAAACGAGCGATCACACGTTCCTGGTCTGCACCACTACTCGGAGCGTGATCGGCGATGGTACTAAGGTGCGCGCGCTGACCCCCGACCACGCCACAGATCATGGCCACCAGCGTGTTGAGGTGGCGTTCGCGATGCCCGTGGGCTGCGGCTGAAAGAATTGCATGAGACCTTGTTTTATGGCACGATGCCGCCGATACGTGTCACTCATCTGCTCCTCCGGACCGCAAGGTCGTACGCATGGACGAGCATACCAGAGCGGGCACGTATCCTTTCTTTAGCTCATATTTTCTGTACGGTAGTCAAGGGTGCGAGATGTGCATCGCAGGAGTGGAGGAGCGTTGGAATGCAGAGCCGGCGCGATCCCCGGCTCCGGCACCTCGTCGTGATCGCATGGACGACGGTGCGCAGACGGCCGTGCGCGGAGGTAGTGCGCCCCACAGCATGCAACGACCGCGTCGCCGTGCGGGACCACAGGATCGAGTGCTGCCAGACCCGCTTGACGACGCAACTACAATGCCAGCGCGTATTGCTGCGTGGTCATTCGAGGAGGCCGGCATGGCATTCGATGCAAGCATCGTGCGCGCGTATCGCCCGGTGGCGTGGCTGTGGCAGGTACTCGGACCCTGGCGCTACAGTATCGGCGCGCCGCTCGTGATGCTGCTGCTGTCGGCCTGTAGCCCGCGTACGGCTGGCGCACCGAGCACAGCGCCGGCGACCGCCACCGTCTCCGCGGCCGTCTCGCCGTCGGCGTGCGAGGTGCGCGACTTCGAAGCCACGGTCCTGCAGGGCAAGGATGCCGGCCTCACGCTGCACGGCACGCTGATCTTGCAGGCTGACGCGGCCGGGCGGCTGACGACCCGTTTCACGACTACCGATGGCAAAGCGACACGCGGGAGCGGGCAGGTCAACGGGCGCGCCATCAATCTCTTCTTCGAGCTAGGCGGTGGGAAGAATATCTTCGGCACCGGAACGCTGGACCATGACTTTCGTGAGTGCACAGGGGTGCTTGGCGGCACCTTGGCCGGACCGGATCGCAACGACACGGGTGCATGGGGCTGTAGCTGCTGTCCCTGCTACATCCGAACCATTTCGCCGACCCTCGGGCTGGCGCCGCGAGCGCACGCCGTGCGGGCGCTCGCGTCCGGCGGACGGCGGGACGAGGCGATTGCGGTCCTGAGCGGCAAGCTGAGGCCTGCTTCACGATGACGCGGGTGAGCGGCTGCAGGTGCTGACACGACGCAGGAGGTGGCTATGCTGAACGCCAGCGTGTCCGACTGGTTTGCCCAGCTCCTCCACACCAGTGCCGAGGGCTTTATCTGGGGCGTGGAGCAAGTGCCGGCCGAACGTCGCTCCATGCAGCCCGTCACGCCCTTCGGTGAGTGGTCGGTGCTCCGGCATGTGTTTCACCTGCTCGACTACGAGCGGGCGATCGCCCTGCCGAGCATGCGCCAGTGGCTGGGAGCACCGCTGCCCGACCTCGCCACCTATGACGAAGACCAGGCCTGGGCGGCTGCGCAGCCGCCGGCGCTGCCGGAGCTGCTCGCGCGGTTTCGTGCGGTGCGTGCCGAGCAGGTGGCGCTCATCCGGCAGGTCGACGCAGGGCTCTGGGCGGAGCAGCGCGTGGCGGTCTGGGGGAGCGTCTCCTTGCGCTGGGTGGTCAGTAAGACCTACCAGCACACGGCCGAGCACACGCACGACGTGCTGTCGATCGCCCTCTTCTGGGATCTTGCTCGTGCCCACCAGCAGCGCGAAGAGGCCGCTGCAGCGACGAGCTGACGTTCGGTTCCGGCGAGGTCTGGCGCGCCGAGCCTGCATGTGGGGAGGCCACGATGCGCATCGAGCACGTCGATACGGGCAGCGCCAACGAAGCGACGGTCCGGATCGAAGGTCTCCGTCAGCCTGTGACGCTCCTGCACCTCACGGACAGCCACCTGACCGAGGTGGATGCGCGGGACCCCGACGCGCTCGACTCCGGCCGCCGCCAGCGCGCCCACTTCGCGGCGTACTCGCCGGGGGGTCTACCAACGTTGGAGCATTTTCGCCGCGCGCTGGCATGGAGCAGCGAGATCGGGGCGGACGCTGTCGTCTTGACCGGGGACATCGTCGACTTTCCGTCCGTCGCCAACCTCGATCTGGTTGCGGACGAGCTGGCGGCGACGGGCCTGCCGTACCTCTACACGCTCGGCAACCATGACTGGCACGTTCCGCATCTGCAATGGAGCGACGAGACGCGCGCACGCTACTATCCTCGGTTCCACGGCCTGACCGCGGGCAACCCGGCGTACCAGGCATGCGACGTGGGCGGCGTGCGCCTGGTCGCCATCGACAACAGCACCTATCAAGTCAGCTCGGACCAGCTCGCCTTTCTGCAGGCGCAGCTGGCGAGCGGGCAGCCCTGCCTGCTGTGCATGCACATCCCGCTCTACGTGCCCTCGTTGGCGCCGGCCGTGCTGACCACCTGGCAGGCGCCGATCATGCTGGCCGCGGAAGGCTGGACGGCGGAGACGCGGGCGGCGTGGCGCGTCCGCGACGCGGACGAGAGCACGCGGCGGTGCTACGCGCTGTTGACGGAGGGGCCGGTTGAAAATCTGGTGGGCATCGTGTGCGGACACGTGCATTTCGGGCATGCCGACGCCTTCCGGGACGGGCGGGTGCAGTACGTGACGCGGCCGGGGTTCGCAGGGGGCTACCGGGTGATCCGTCTCCTGCCCGGCTAGGGTGTTGGTGGAGCGGTTTCTACGGACATGGCAGCTTGGCATCGGCGCCCGGCTCACGTCGGTATGTGCTGGAGGCCCAGATGACGGTCTACATCGTTGAGCCGGAGCGCGGCACGCTTCACGGCAGCTTTTCGCGCGAGCTCGCCCCGATCCTGACGATCGAGCCGGGCGACACCGTCCGCTTCCGCACGCTGGATGCCGGCTGGAACCTCGCGCCGCCCCGTTCCACGAGCGACGACGAGCAGCCAGTCAAGTTTGAGCCGCGCGACTCGGAGCGGGACGACGGCCACGCGCTCTGCGGGCCGATCGCAATCCGTGGTGCCCTGCCGGGGATGGCGCTGGGCGTCCGGATCGATGCCGTGCGGCCGGGTCGATGGGGCTTTACCGCCGTCGGCGGCTGGCCGCACCCGGTCAACGCGCGCCTCGACGTCGTCGAGCAGGGCACCTTCCTGAACTGGACACTCGACCCGGATGCGTTGACGGGCCGGGATCAGTACGGGCATACGCTGGCGCTGCGGCCGTTCATGGGCGTGCTGGGCATGCCACCCGACGAGCCGGGGCTGCACGCGACCGTGCCGCCGCGTGTAACGGGCGGCAACATCGACTGTAAAGAGCTGGTGGCGGGCAGCACGCTCTACCTGCCGATTGCCGTGCCCGGCGGCCTCTTCTCGGTCGGCGACGGCCATGCCGTACAGGGCGACGGCGAGGCGTGCGTGACGGCGATCGAATGCCCGATCGAGCGCGTCGAGCTGACCTTCGAGCTGCACCCGGAGCTACACCTGAGGACCCCACGCGCCGACACTCCGGCTGGCTGGATCACGCTGGGCTTCCACGAGGATCTGAACGAAGCGACGATGCGCGCACTCGAGGCGATGGTGGATCTGATGACCGAGCTGTATGGGCTCCCGCGACTCGAAGCCCTGGGGCTGGCGAGCCTGGTCGTCGACCTGCACATCACGCAGATCGTCAACCAGGTCCAGGGCGTCCACGCTGTGCTGCCGCATGGGGCGCTGGGAGGCGTGCGCCCGCGACAGTGAGTCCCCAAGACCCAGCGGACGCATTGCCCGCTCCTGCTCCGCGCCTACCAGTCCCGCTGCGCAAGCTGGTCGGCGCCGAGGCGTCCCAGCAGCACGGTGTACGGCGCCGGGTTCTGAGGGTGATACTCGAAGCGCGCGCGCTCGAACCATTGCGTGAGCACCCGGTCGCCGCTGCTGTTCGTCTCCAGCTGGGGCTCCCCAATCGGGTAGCCAAACAGCGCCAGCGCTTCGCGGAAGGAGACGCCCGGGTCGCCGAATTCGAGCCCGTGGCTGCGCCAGTAGTCCCAAAACTCGGGCGCGATCGCATGCCCTGTCTCGGCGAAAAAGTGCGGCAGGCTCGGCGCAGCCCTGGGGAAGCGCTGCCAGTCCCGGCCCTCCGCCTGCACTGCCTCCACCCCCAGCGGGCCGAGCAGCACCGTGTAGGGCGTGCCGCCGTTCTCCGGGTGGTACTCGAAGCGCTGGCGCTCGACGTACTGCACGGTATACGTCGCGCCGGTGTCGGCCTGCGAGTAGCAATGGGCCGAAAAGTACCGCTAAGCTGTTCAGTTTGCTGAACACTCCTCGGAGTACATCGCATCCTTAAGCCACTACTCAGGTGGCAGGCCGGCGGCGGCACGGAGTGCCGCCCGTTCTTCGCGCTGGCTTAGCCGCCGTGGCTGCGGCGGTGGTTCAGCCAGCCGCCGCCGATGGTCAATCTGCGGATCTCGTTCACTCGTCGCCGCACGACGCACACCCCCACGTGCCGCCTGCGCGAGGTCATTGAGATCCGCCGCGATCCGCTCCAGGATGCGGAGCAGTCGCGGTCGATCAACACCGATGAAGTCAGTCTCGGTATCCGTGTCCGCACGGAGATTGATCACCACCCGCTCACCGTGTTCCGCCTGCCGAAGCCAGTCAATACACTGGCGCAGAGCCACGACTTCGGCTGCCACCTGACTGCCGAAGCCAGCGTCAGGACCGGGCTGATCGTGAACCGGTGGTACGCTCGACGACCAGTCTTGCTCGCGCAGCTCACTCAGCCACACTGGGATCTCCTGCGCATCGGCTGAGGTCAGGAGCTGATGGACCCGCGTGGAACTCAGACCCGTGGCAGCGGCAATCTGACGGATCGAGAGCCCCTGTTGATGTGCAGACACAATCGCCCACGTCCGTTCCACGTGCGCATCAGCGAGGTGGACAGCAGCGGTTTGCAGCCGCTCAATGATCTGCCGCTCGCGGCGTCCACGCTGCCGCAGGTCTTCGGCACGTTCCATCGGGAGATACTATCCGCATCTACTGTTCTTGTCCAGAAAACTGAACACCTTAGGCATGGTTCAAACCAACTTGACAGTTTGGCAATTACGCCGCCATCGCCAACTGCGGCGCGGCTGGCGCTGCTGCCGACCGGAGAGCGGGCGTTTCGGATGGATAGCCCAGCGCGACCAACCAATCACTCGGTGCCTCCA
>JBBSGA010000112.1:0-16827 GCA_038254585.1 Chloroflexales bacterium
CAAGCTGATCAAAGAGCTGTACGTCGGCGAGTGGGGACGCAAGACCGTCGAGCAGATCATCCCTAAATATGCTCCTTCCTCTGATAACAACGACGAGGCCGGGTACATCAATTCCGTAAAGCAGCTGGTCGATAGCTGGCAGGGGACGGCACGCTAGTGAGATTAGAGGGCGTTGGTCACTCAGCCATACAGCGCTGGTTCTTGATTGCCGCCGCGGTCGCCGGGATCTGGCTCTCGTTCGCATGGACCAGCCGCCGGGCGGTCGTGAGCACTTGGGGCGGAGACGCGGCCGCTCAGGCAGTTGTCCCGAAGAGCCAGCCCGCTACGCTCAGCGGCCTTTTTGCAAAGCGGGTGCCCGCGTCGACAGGACTCGCCTCGGATCCCCATGACCCGAATATGGCATGGGGCAATCCGACCGATAGCTCAGCTGCCGTCATGACTCAGGGTTATGGCGTCGGCACACATGCTCCCGCCGCGATCTGGGGTGCGATTGACATCGCCATCGACGGAAACGGCGATGGCCAGGCCGATCCAGGCGCGTCGAACGGCGCGCCGATTTATGCCACGATGCACGGCGTGGTGGAGGTGACCCCCAACTCGGTCCCGGCCGGGAACCATATCTGGGTACGGGGCGAGCATTTTAAGACGAGCTACTCACATCTGAAGGGCTTCGCCGTGCAGACCGGACAGGTCGTCGAGCGCGGCACGCTGATCGGCTATATGGGCGCCACCGGGGAAGCGAGCGGACCGCACCTAGACTACCAGGTCTGGAAGGATGGGGTAAATCAGAATCCACTAGATTATGGTGCAATGCATTAGCGTCGCGGCGAGGTAGCAACGAAGAGGGGGGTGTGACTGGGTCACGCCTCCTCTTCGTCTGCGCTTCCGCTCCGGCTTCCCGCACCGATCTTAAGGCCGCCGCCTTGCACTCCCATGCCGGCGCTGCGATGGCGCGAACGGCCGGCCTACAAGGGCTGCCAGCAGCGGCCATCGAATGGCACGCCAGGCAGGCTCGACCTCGTTCACTTCACTCGCCGGTTCGAAAGCATAGCACTCGCGGGTATATGCCGATGCAACGGTCTCGAGTGGCCGGCGCTGCTGCGGGAGCCGCTCAGCGATCCGGGTCGCTACCTCGACTGGTGTGGCCGAAGGATCGGGGCGCAGGCCGGCCCATCGGACCAGGCGCAAAACACGTTCATATACACGCCCTGCCGGACCGAGGTCGTGGTCGCGGCGTACAAATACCAAGGCAAACAGCAGTATGGCGCCGAGACCTGCGCCAGCCACGCCTCCACGAATCCAAGCCTGACGTCGCTGACTGGCCTCGCGCAAGCGAATAGCATCCTCCACGTCGGTAGTGCTGAGGTTGGCCGCGGCGCGCCGCATATACTCACGCTCGATAGCATCAATCTGAGGGTCGCTCTGCGCGTCGCCGTTCTTGCGCCGCAGGCTGTCGAGGTTGGCGCCTTGCTCGCGGGCCTGCTGCTGGTCATGCGTTTCGGCCCGATCCGGCACGGAGGCATATGAGGCCGGCGTTGGCTCGAAGCGCTGCCACCCAAAGCCCGGGAAATAAACCTCCGGCCACGTATGGGCGACGTTCTGCCGGACATCATACTGTCCCGTCTTCTGATTGAGAACGCCGCCGGCATAGCCCGAGACGAGGCGCGCCGGAATTCCCTGAGCACGCAACATCACGACCATTGCCGAGGCGAAATAGTCACAATAACCACGGCGCAGATCGAAGAGGAAATAATCGACACCATCGCGGTTTTCGGGCGGCGAAGGGATCTTCTCATCGTATGGCATCGTCCGCAGGAAACTTTGAAGCGCCTCGGCCACGTCGTACGGATTCTGCGCCTTCGCGCGCTCGACTACCGTCCGGGCTTGATCCCGCACGCGCTGTGGCAGGCTCCGGGGCAGTTGAAGGTAGCGCCCAAGCCACGCTGCGTAAGTGGTCGGCGCAGAGCGGAGCGACCCCTTATCAGTATCAGGGACGAGCGAAGAGACACTATAGGAAGAGCCGGCGCGGAGCACTTGCTGCGCTGCAATCATCGAGGTGTCGCCGAAATTTGCTACCGGCGCGCCGCTGCCATTCGGAAGATAGCTGTGCTCGACCAGCGTTGGGATCGACACGGAAATCGGCTCAGTCGCCGCGAACAGGGTGGTCAGGCTGAAGTCCTGCCGCAGGATATAGGTCTGCGTCAAAATCCTGCGCTCGGTTGTGTCGAGCAGCGGCATCGTGGCGTTCGCGTCGAGAGGCGTGCGCGCGCGCTCGGCGGTGCTCATGCCCAGAGCCGCGCGTGCTATGTCGCCCGTAGTGTTCAGCCACGAGAGCGATCCATCGTAGCGATCGTAGGCGGTCGCACGCCAGTACTCGAAGCGCGGGCTCGCCACTTCCATGACGAGCAGGTTGCCAAGCGTACGCGCTCCTCCGAGCGTCAGCGATCGATTGGCAAAGCCGCCGCCGACAGCATTCGCAGGCGCGTTGATCGTCGAAAACGTGCGGTCCCAGCGCGCCTGGACGTTCTGCCACGGGTCGCGGACGCGCTGCCAGACGTGCGCAACCTGCGCCGAGGTTATGCGCGTGGGAAGTAGTGTGGTGATCAGGATCAGCGCCAGCACTACCATCGCACCCGAGGCGACGACGCGCCACCCGAGAAGATCCGGGTATTCGAGCAGGGCATCCCGCCATATCTGCGTCCGTTCCTGAAAGGTCTGGTGTACCAGGATCAGCAGCGCCGCGCCGACGAAGCCAAAGAAGAGAACCACCGGAGGCTTGGGCGACGCGTAGGTCAGGTTGATGAGCAGCACCGTCGCATTCAGCAGCACGACCCACCACGCCCAGCCGCGGCGGAGGAGCAGCCACAAGGTCATATAGCCGAGCACATAGGCCAACACGCCGAGAACGGTAATGAACAGGAGGAGGTCGTCGCCGGTGCCGCCGTTCCCGACGACACGTCCCAGAATGATCGTGCGGATCAAGAGTTCCGTCGCCTGATCGCGCCAAGTCACGAGTCCAGGCCCCAGGAGCGGACCAATCCTATTGACAACCCACGCGAGGCCGAGGACACCGGCAAGAAAATGTGCTAGGGGTCCCGGCAGCCACGGAAGGCGGCCGAAAACTGCGCCGATGAGCAAACCGCCGAGTGCAACCGTGATCAGGACCGGCAGGCCAAAATTGGTCCAATGCGAACGCACAATGCTTTGCACGACCGACAGCGTCATGATCGCACCGAGCACGGTTGTGAAGATGAACGGGCCGGCATAGACGGTCCAATGCAGACGCCGGTGCTGCGATGGCTGCAGAAGCAATCCTGGTGTCATAAGAGCTCGTTTTCTAGCACTATCTCTTCCCCTTGCTCCGGCAGACGGAAGACGAAGCACGCATTGCGCCAGACGGCCTCCGCGATCTCGCCGAGCACGCTCCCACGCAGCGCGGCGAGCTGTTCTGCTACAATCCGTACGCGCGCCGGCTCATTCCGGCGACCGCGGAACGGGTGAGGTGACAGATAGGGGCAGTCGGTCTCCACCAGGATGCGATCGAGGGGAGCGCGCGCTGCGACGGCGTGGAGCTCGCTTGCCTTCGGAAAGGTGAGTGGGCCTGAGAACGACAGGAACGCGCCGGCCTCGAGGCAGGCCTCGGCGTACGGCCAATCGCCGCTGAACGAATGCATCACAACCGGATAAGGATGCGCGGCGGCACGCAGAACGTCCACAGTGTCGGCGTGTGCCTCCCGGCTATGGATCACCACCGGCAAGCTCCACTCAGCTGCCAGCCGGAGCTGAGCTTCGAAAAGAGAGCGCTGTTCGGTCCGCGGAGACCGGTCGTGATGGTAATCCAGCCCGATCTCGCCCAGTGCCACGACCTTGGCAGCCCCGAGTAAAGAGCGCAGCTCCGCGATCTGCCCGGGACCGGTCGCCGACGCATAGTGCGGCTGGATGCCGACCGTGGCGTAGATCCCCGGATGGGAGCATGCCAGATCCACGCTGGCGGCGCTCGAAAGAAGATCGTAGCCCACGTTGATCAGCCGCCGGACGCCGGCGGCATAGGCGCGCTCGAGCGCAGCAGTACGATCGTTGTCGAAAGCCGACGCATGCAGATGCGCATGCGTATCGATTAGCCTCATCGATTGATTCTACCAGATCAGGACGCTGCGGCGGGAATACCCGGCTCCGATCAACGCGCGTCCGCACCGTCGGTCGATCCGGTGGTGATCGGGGGATCCAGCGGCACGAGCTCGGTAGCGGGCGGCACATACGGAAAGCAAATGCGAGCGCGCGCCCAGGCTTCATCGCGCACGAACTGAAAGCCGCCGCCTAGGTCGGCCGTCGCAAGCGTCTCGATGATCGACAGACCTAGTCCGCTCGACTGCCGCGCCGGGCCGGCCGGATGGATCGGTCCGTCGTCACGTACCTCCATCACGACGTTACTATCCTGGATCCGCGTGTCGACCTCGATCGTGCCTCCCTCGGCGGCCATACCATGGCCGAGCGCGTTGTCGATCAGCTCGTTGATGATCAGTGCGACGACGGTTGCCTCGCGAGACGAAATCGGCAGCGGCGTGCCGAGGACGTTAAACTTGACAGGCGAGTCGTCGATCAGAGCGTTCTTGGCACTATCGATCACACGCTGCGCTACCTCCTGGATAGTCGTGACTCCCACGTCCTCCCGGCAGAGCAGGTTGTGGACGGCGGCGATCGCCTGGATCCTGCCCGAGCTTCGGGCCAATGCAGCCGCGCCACGCGAGCCCGGCTCGAGACGGCGCCGCTGCATATCAAGCAGGGCCGAGATCGTCTGGAGGTTGTTGCGCACCCGGTGGTGCATCTCTTGGAGCAGCGTCGACTTGATGCGCAGAGAATTGCGAACTTCCTTGAAGAGCCGCGCATTCTCGATCGCGATCGCAGCGTCGTCGGCGAAGGTGGACAGGAGCTGAACTTCCTCGTAGTTAAAATAGCGCTGCTCATGCGTATAGAGGGCAATCGCACCGATGATGCGCGAGCCGATCCGCAGCGGTATACAGAAAAGCGAGTGATAGCCCTCGCTGTAGGCCACCGCCGCGAGCTCCGGAAAGCGCTGATCGTCATAGGCGCTGACGACGGCGACCGGATGCCCGTCCTCGATCGCGCGCATGATGACCCGCCGCAGGCGCTCGTCCCAGTGCCCGCCATGCGATGCGAGCAATATGACCTGATCGCCCGTCTCATCACTCTGAAAAATATCGGCGCGATCGACGTGCGACAGTAGAACGGCCTGCTCGGCAATAATCTGGAGCACCGTCTGCAGATCGAGGGTTGAGGCGATCGCCGCCGAGACCTTCTGCAGTGTGGTCAGCTCGCGGATCTTCTGGTGGAGCCGCTCGTCGGTCTCCTGATAGCGCTGCGCGTTCGATATAAAGAAGGCTAGCTCGCCCGCGACGACCTCGAGAAAGTGGACTTCCTCCTCGCTAAAGTTCCGCCGCGCGATGCTCTGTACGCTCACGACGCCCTGAAGCTGATCGCCGAGGAAATCATCGCCGAGGCGTGCAAAGAGGATGATCGGCACGCAGACCATCGAGCCATAGCGCTGCTCGTCGAGCTCGGGCGCGATATAGAAGCGACGGTCACGGCGGACGTCGGGCACGACGATCGGCCGGCCCTCCTGAGCCGCCGCCCCGCCGATGCCCTGGCCCAGCGCCATGCCCATTTCGCCGATGGCTCCGCGATTGAGACCTTTGGTCGCGCGCAGGTAGAGCTTGTTCCGATCGCGATCGAAAAGGAAAATCGAACACACGTCGGTGCCGATCACGTCCGCGACGGTCTCAGCGACGGTCTGGAGTGATGCGGCCAGCGTGCGCGACGAGTTGGCGGCGCTGACGATACGGTGGAGGCCGTCAAGCTCGGCTACACGCTTGCGCCAGCGATCGCCCCACTCGTTATACTTTCGATCCTCCCGTGCGGCGGCGAAGCCCATCAGGAGCTCGCTGACGACACCCGGCGCAGCCCGGTTCAGGTCCGGTGCAAGGGCTAGCCCGATCTCGGCCAGCGCCTCGGGCGACCGCTCGTGATCGAACCAGAGGTATCCTAGCGAAAAGCAGTCGGCACGCCACGAAGGCGACTCAGGATCCGCCAGTAGCTCCGAGACTATCTCACTCTCTTCAGGTGAAAGCTCACTCCAGTGTGGCAGGCTGTGGGTTCGAATAGACTCAACCATGAGCAGCATTATAGCAGGCAGACCTTGGAGTCACCTGGATTCGCAAGCGCAAAGCGTGGGTCATTTCGTTAGGGGCTATTTGACGGGCAGCCAGATAACCGCGTCGTACCACACGTTCGTACCCGGCTTGGCATCCACTGCCGGGAGCCCGACATAAGGATGCTGGCCGGGATCGAACGAGTAGGTGCCTAGATCGGCCCAGCTATTGGCGACGACCGATTGATCGACGGTGATCGCCGCATCGCCTTCCGTGTGATGGATCAGATAGCGCACGGAAGTTGAGTCAGGCGTCCCATTCTCGACGTAGGGAACCCAGGCCATGACGCGATAGCGGCCCGTCTCCTTGAGTCCCGGAAGCCAGACGGCAATCGGCATCTCGGCGTGACCTGCCGGAACGCTCGAGACACGTGCTACTGAGCCGCTTACGCCGCCGGCAACCGTTTCCCAGCCGGATCCGCGCTTACGCCAGCCAAGATCGCCAGGCTCAACGACGACGGCATCCGCCGGCAAGCGACAGGGCGAGGGCATATAGGACCAGAGCCAGGTATCCGGCGCCCCGGCCGGATGGTTCGCCCAGGGATCTTTGCCGGTAGGGCCGCACCAGCCATATGGATCGGTGTCACGACCGAGAAACTCGACCTGGAAGTGAAGATGCGGACCCGTGGCACAGCCCGACGAGCCGACGATACCGATCTGCGCGCCGCGCTCGACCGGCCCGAGCTTTGCGAGCACCTCACTCAAGTGCCAGTAGAGCGTCCGGTAGCCGTTGCCATGGTCGATGATGACGGCGCGGGCGCCGCAGTTATCGTCAGCATTGCCGGCGAAGACAACCGTACCGCTCGCAGCAGCAAGAACCGGCGTCGGCGGCGCCGCGGCATAGTCCCAGCCCGTATGGCCGTCGTAGGCCAGAGTGGCGCTCTGGTCACCGCGGTACGTGACGATCGAGCCGTTGGTCTGCAAGAAAGGTGCGTCGTGGTCATAGAACGACGAGATGGGGTACATATGGTCGAGCGGCAGCGACAGAAACGGCTCTGCAGGCGTGTGCAAGATCGGCGCGGCCGGGCGGGGATCACCGAAGAGCCGCGTAAAGGTAGCAACGAAGGAGCTCGGTCCTTGATCCAGCTTCGCAGGTAGCTCCGCTGCGCTGGCGGTGGCGGCGAGGACGCGCGCGATAGCGTAGCCGCCGACGTTGAGCCCCGCCGGCACCGGTGAATGGGATGCATCGGCATAGGTCAACTCCGGCAGTCCAGGAAAGTCACGCTGGCCGCGGTAGAGCTCACGCGTGGCCCAACGCACCTGGGAAAGGAGCCCACGCCACTGCTCCGATTCGCCATGGTAGTTAAGCGCCCAGTCCATCCGGTCCGGCGATGCATCGGGCTGTGTGATCAGGCCACTCTGCTGCTCGATCAGCGCCAGGACCACCTGTGGATTCAGGCTGTAGAGAATCGTCCGGCTGGCCAGCATCTCGGCAAAGGACTCGTCCTGGTCGCCGAGCGTCGCGTGGATGCTCTTGAGCGGCCCCGGCTGCCCATCCAGGAACTTCTGAATCTGCGCGGTATAGTAGCCCTCGGCATAATAGAAGCGCGTGTCGTCGATAAGCTTGGCGCGAGGTGCGCCTGGCGCCTGGACCGCACGTCCCACGGTTGGCGCCGGTCCAACCGGCGTGGGCACGCCCGCGAACTCGCGAACCGGCGTGCGCCGGGGAGCAGCCGCGGTGGTCGGTAGAAGCAGGCTCTGGCGATGAACGAGGTTGGCCGTCAGGGCCACACTTAGAATGAGGCCAACCTGGATCAGAGCGAGCCGAATGCGCCGGGACGGTCGGAGGCGAGATTCCATGGCGCGCGAGTATACTCTACGACCCCGAGGAGGGCAAGGCAGAAGATCGGACGCCGGCAGTCAGGAGCGGGCAGGCATACACTATGCCAATTTTGAGCGAGGATCTTCTACTGCTGCTATCGGACGAGGTGCGCCTGGGCCGGAAGCAAGCCTTTGCCGTCGGCCCCGGCTACAGGTCGCTCCTCAGGAGTTGTAGACCCGAGCACGATGGCGGCGCGTGCCCTCGGAGGTATCGCCCAACATCGGGCTTTCGACGTCGGCCTCCTCAAAGGCCTCGACCGTGCGCTCGAAGAAGGTGCGGTCGTCGCCATCGTTGAAGGTACTCATGCCGATGGAGCCGGCAGCGGCGATGCCCTTCGTGGAAAAGTCAATCGGATCGGGCGAGGTGATAGGAACCGAATCGTAACCGGCATCGGGAACATCGGGCAAAGGATCACCCGGCTGCAGGTCAAGCCCTTGATCCGCAGAGCGGCCACCGGTCCATTCGTTGTCGTCTTCCATTGGGTAGCTCCACTTGCTCAAGAAGATCCAGGTTAGAAGCGGTCGTATCTATAAATGGTGACCGTCGCCGCCGATTTCTCTGGATCGGAACCTTGCGACAAGCAGTCCCATTGGCTCCTGAGAAAAATAGCACACTGCATGCCAGCACCGCTTGAGCAAGGGACCGGGCGATTAGCTCAAGAACCTGGGAGCTGCAGCAGCCAGACCGGGACAATCGACAAAGGGCTACGCGGCCTGAGCCCCGGACTCGAACGGTTCCGGTGCGCGACCGGTGGTGTCGATATCGCCCATCCACAGCCGCTGCATCTCTTCACATGTTTCGAGCAAGGCATCAAGCGTGCCTTCGGCCTCGATCGTCCCGTTCTTGAGGACGACGATGTGATCCGCGCGGCGTAGGGCGACGCGCCGGTGCGAGACGACGAGGCAGGTGGTGTCCGAGCGCTCGAAGACGCGCTCCCAGAGCGCACGTTCGGTCTCGACATCCAGCGCGCTGGACAGATCGTCGAAGATCAGAAGCTCGGCATCGCGCACGAACATGCGCGCCGCCGCGGCCCGCTGCACCTGGCCACCGGAGAGCCGAACACCCTTCGGTCCGACGAGCGTGTCGAGGCCGTGATCCATCCCACGGACGTCCTCGTCCAGGACCGCCTGACGAATGGCGCCGGGCAGATCGAGATGATGCTCCTCTAACCCCAGTAGGATGTTGTCTTTGAGCGTCTCGCTGAAGAGGCGCGGCGCCTGCGGAGTATACGCGCAGCGCGGGGGGATGAAGAAGGAGGCTATATCTTCGACCTCCTTGCCGTTCCATTGCACCGTCCCCGCGTCTTTCGGCAGGAGGCCAAGCAGCGTGCGCAGCAGTGTAGTCTTGCCGGAGCCGATGCGGCCGGTTATAACCGTAAACGAGCCCCGCTTGATGTGGAGATCAATGCCGCGTATCCCGCGCTCGCCATCGGGAAAGTGGTAGGCCAGTCCGGCGACGCTGAGGTTGCTCAGGCGGTCGTCAGGCCCCTTACGTGCATACGTCACCTCCGGTAGCGTGCCGCTCATGTACACGGGACCGTGCCTGACCAGCCTTTCGGGCGGTGCTCCCTGCAGCAGCGTGACCATGCGCTCGAAGGAGACACCGGCCTGCTTGTAGCGCGTCAGCAGGATGCCGAAGGTAAAGGTCAGGTCGGTCACCCATCCGAGGTAGTAGATAAAGAGCGCCAGATCGCCGACGGTAAAGGTGCCGGCCTGCAGAGCCCGGCCGCCTAGGATCAGGATCAGGCCCGTGCCGAGGCTGAGTGTATTAAAGAAGACCGACTCCAGGAGCTGGTTGAACAGGCGGTCCCGCACCGCGCTTTTGCGCCGGGTGTCGTTGAGCTTCCGGAAACGGCTCGTAACTCGAGCTTCGGCGTTGGCAACTTTGACCGCCTGAACCGAGCCGAAGACTTCGCCCAGGAAGCCGGTGACGTTCCCGGTGGCTCCCCGGCTGGCTTTGCGATACGCCTCGATCCGCCTGGACGCAATGTTCGTGGCAGCCACGATGACCGCCAACGGGCAGAAGACCAGCACCGTAATCAGGGGATTGATCTTCAGCATGATGACGATGCCGATGACCGCGAACAGCGTCAGACCGACCATGTCGTTGAACCAGATCATCGACTCGGCGACCTCGTCGACGTCATCACGGAAGCGGCTGATCGCCTCGCCAGGAGAGTAGGGAACCGCTCGGGCGCCGGGTCGCTCCAGGATTCGCTCGAAGAGGTTCTTGTTGAGCAGCGCGCCGACCGTCAGACGAAAGGTCGTATTCGACACGATGGCGCCCAGCAAGAACCCAACCCGCGCCACGGCAGACATGATCAGCAGCGCCACAAGCTCCCAAAAGCCGACATGAGCCGGTGCGTTCTTGGTCAGCATGTTGAAGAACTCGCGCGCGGCAAGCCCCGGGATCATCTCGAGCAGGAAGAAGGACGTAATCATCGCGCAGTTGAAGAGGTAGAGCCAGCGCCGGTAGGAGACCAGCCGCCAGAAAAACTGCCAGGGCTTCATACCAGAACCTCCTCCAGCCCGGTCTGTAGCAGGCTGTAAAAGCGCGAATCCGGATCGGCCGCCAGTTGGTCACGCCGGCCGTATTCGCGCACACGGCCCTCTTCGACAATCATGATCACGTCCGCGCGCTGAACCGTTGCCAGGCGATGGGCGATGACGATCCCGGTGCGCTGCTTGAGCAGCCGGTCGACCGCACGCTCGATCAGATGCTCGGTCGCCGGGTCCAGCCGTGAGGAGGCTTCGTCAAGGATGACCAGGCCCGGATCTCTAAGGAAGACGCGCGTAAAGGCCAGAATCTGTGCCTCGCCTGCCGAAAGACCTCCACCGCCGGCTGCGATCTCGCTATCCAGCCCTTCCGGCAGCGTATCGAGCCACGTCCGCAGGCCCAGGTCGTCAAGCACCTCTAGAATGCTCCGGTCTGGAATCTCCTCGTCAAAGATGGTCAGGTTATCGCGGACGGTGGCATGAAAAAGCTGTACGTCCTGGGTGACCATGCCGACTCGCTCCCGGACGTCCGCCACGCGCAGCGTCCGCAAGCCGGCGTCGCCAAGACGAACCGTACCCGCCTGCGGATCGTACAGGCGGAATAGGAGCCGCGTCAGCGTCGTCTTCCCACTTCCGGTGCGTCCGAGGACACCCAGAACCTGTCCTGGCTCCAGGTGAAAGGAGACCGCTTTCAGCACCGGCTCATCCACGTCGTAGCCGAAGGTGACATCGTCAAACGCGACCGCCAGCGGTCCTGCGGGCAGCACTCGCCCTATGCCGTCCTCGATGCCGCTGTGCAGGTCAAAGAGCTCGCGGATCCGCACCAGTCCTGCGCTGGCCTTCTGCAAGTCCTGCATCTGATTCGTGATGAGGATCAGCGGGCGTATCAACATCTCGGTGTAGTTATAGACGAGGAAGACGGTGCCAAGACTCATCGAGCCACGGTTGTACAGGTACGTGCCGAGCACAAAGGTGACGACGAAGCCGAGCGTGAAAAGGGCTACCGGCAGCGTCCAGGCAAGGCCGCCGATCACCGCGGCCTTGCGCTCTTTCTGCAGACGCGCCCGCAGATATTCATACAGGCGGCGCATCATGTAGCTCATGGCGCCGCTCGAGCGGATGTCTTCCGTTCCGGCGAGGCGCTCCTCGACAAAACCAAAAAGATCCGCGCTCAATTGGCGGGCTGCAGCCCAGTGCGGGATCGCGAATTTGCGCGTTCCGATCAGTGCAATCAGCACGACGACCGCGAAGACTGCTAGTGCCAGCCCAATACGCCAGTCGACAGTGAAGAGCACGGCCAGCACGCCGATCAGTAACAGGAGATTGCCGAAGACATAAATCACGAATTGGGAGAAGAACTTGGCCAGCGCCGTCACATCGCCATCGATACGCTCGATCAGCTCGCCGGGCGTTCGTGCCTTGTGAAACGACATGTCGAGATCGAGGCAATGGAGCGCCAGGTCCGAGCGGAGCATGTTCGTCGCCGTCCAGCCTACGTTTTCGCTGATATAGGTCGCGCCGACCGAAAGAGCCTGATTGAGCAGGGCGACGCCGATGAAGAGCAGTGCAATGCGCGTCAGCGTCTGCATCGTCCCGCTGCCCGTCGCCGTATCGATAAACGAGCGCAGAAGCTGTGGGTTTACGAGCTGGAGCCCAATGCTGCTCACGAGCAGCACAGCCAACACCACGGCCCGCCGCCACTGGGGCTTGAGGTAGTGTATGAGAAGATCCCGATAACCTCTCAGCGAGTTGTTCATCTTCTCCGAGACCTCCGGCCCTAAGCATTTACGCCAGATCTTTCAGGGCCACAAAGTGCCTGGCCGCCTCGACATCGTCGGCGAGAGCGAGGTACCCGGCCACCTCGACCGAAGCGCCGGCAGGCACGGTTAGCTGGGCTAAAAGCTGTAGATGGCCGCCATCGCGTCCCCAGCTGTCTATGGCGGCATCACGTCCGGGCGAAACAAGCACGATTGCGCGTCCCGTGTCGGGATTCTGCGCGGCTGCCCAATCCCCGGTAAAGATCGAGAACAGGCGATCGCTGGGCTTGCGCGCCTCAGGACCCCAGAGCGTCGTCCGCCGGCTGCTGCCGTCCGGCTGGACAAAGGCGATCCATCCAAATGTCTCGAGGCGCCGGCTGGCGGGGGTTGGATTGATCAGCCGCATCACCTGCTTGACGACCGGGCTTCCGCCAACCGTTAGCGTGTCGATCTCAAGGGTCAGACCCCGCAGCCGCGCATGTGACAGTAACACGCGCTGGCGCACACCCCGCCACTCGATGCCCTGGCCGTCGCGACTCGACGCCGCCTCTGCCTCGAAGACCTCCTGCCTCAGCTTGCCAGGATAGTCCCACTCGTCGGGCACGAGCAGCACCGGCGTCAGCCCCCCGTACCAGGGCGCGAGCCAGCCCAGCTGCCCGACCCGGGGAAAGGCGGAGAGCAGGTGATTGACCGTGCCTTCGCGTATCGCGCTCACACTCCCGCCGAAATCCGGCGTTATAGCTATCGCCAGCCGGCCGTTGTCGATCGTCAGGATGGATTGGCCATCACGGTTCTCTTGCCGCAGATCGACCGTTCGCCCGTCGCCGAGGCGGATCAGCGGAACCGGGAAATCGGCGTCGAGCTCCGCGGAGCGAAGAGCAATCGTCCCGCGAGCCGGCCCGGGATGACCCACCACCATCAAGCGCAGATCGGCTCGAAATGGATGCCCCCGGTACATATCCGGCAGATCGAATTCGGATGGTTCGGCCTGCCAGCCGTCAGGTAGCGCCAGCGTCGCGGTGCCGGAGAGCTTCCGAGATAGGAGGTTCTCGACCACCAGGGTCGCGGCAGCCTCGCCGCCGTCTGCCACGACCACCGGCGGCTCGACACGTGCGGTCAGTGACGCCGAGGGCTCTGCCAAGGCGCTCGCGCGACCATTCCCCTGGCCGGCCAGCCGCCGCCAGAGGCGCCGAACGGTACGCCAGTCGCCGTCCCCCAGGTAGAAGTGCAGTGACCCGGGGCGGACCCGCGACTGCGGGGCGCACTCGTGGAACCTCGTCAGGAGCTCTATGGCCCAGGAGAAATCGATCTCCTCTACGTCGGACGCCCAGACCATGCCCAAGGTCGTTGGCCCATATTCGACCGCCGTCCACGCTTCAGCATAGGCTGCCGCCTTGCGGGATTCGTCGTCCGCCTGCCCCGGAAACTCCGCCCACGAGCCGCGGCCGAGTCCGGCGCGAAATGGCACCGTGAGCGTTCCTTTTTCGCTATTCCCGCCTACCCGCTGCACAAGCTGAAACCTGCGCACCTCGACCCCAAGGTTTTCGAACTCATAGTCGACGGTGAATACCGGCCCGGCGCTCACGGTGACCAATTTGCGGAGGACGAAGTCAGGATTCTCCCGCGAGGCCATGGCTGCGACCGCCACCACCCGGTCCGCGTGACGCTCGATATTGAGAGTAAACTTTCCATCGCGATACTCGCTCGGCATCATGGGCGGAGCCGCATAGCCCGCGTGAAAACCGAGCCAGGCATCGGTCGCCGGATCGCGGATCGTCAGCTCCGCACCACGCTCGGCCATGATCAAGCGCACAGTCTCATTCTCGACCCGCAGCATGCCGTCGACCTGCGCCCCCAGCACGCCCCCGAGGGGCAGCGCAAAGACGACGACGGGCCGGGCGGGTATGTGCAACGTCTCACCATCAAGCTCGGCGACGATCGAGACCGGCACTTCGAAGACACCCGACGTGGCCGCGGTCAGCCCGAGCGAGCCGCCACCGAAGCCCTCGGGCGCCAGAGACAGGGTGCGCTGCGTCCAATCCGCGGCAAGACCAGGCTGCGGAGCAATGCTTACCGTGGCGTCGACGCCGCGAGCGAGATGACTCCGGAGCCGAAGCTCCACGACCTGCGGAACGCCGGGCAAGAGCGTGACGTAGTCCGGATAGATGCTCACCTCGACGGCAGCTCGCGGACGCAGCCCCGTGCCTAGCTCGAGCACCTCTTCGTCGACGATCAAGAGTGATCGAACGAACAGTGCCGGCCGATCATGCTCGACTTCCGGCGCATCCGGGGCGACGCGGACCAAAGCAGCGAGCTCAGCCGTCTCACCCGGCTCGAGATACAGCGCCGCCCGATGGTCGAGCTTGATATGCTCGGTTCCGGTCGCGATAAGCGCAACCTGCATCGGGCGATCGCGCTTGTTGGTCACCTTCCAGCGCATGCCCGTAGGCAAACCGCGCGCAGGCTCCAGATCGTCGACGATCGCGGCGGCAAAGAACTGATCCGTATCGACGGCCGTGATCGTGCGCGACTCCCGATCGACCCGGACCGTCAGGGCATCGCCATCCTCTGCGAAGCGGTAGGTAAAGACCTTCATCCCTTCCCAGCGCTCGTCGTCCTCGGACTGTGAGAGCTCGCGCTTGAAGCTCCTGTACCAGTCATGCCGTGCAAAGAAACGCCGGGCGCACGCCATCGTCAGGATCGTGGGCATGAAGTTGAACATGTGGACGCTGGTGCCCGGCATCCAGAAAAACCCGCACTTCTTGTAGAGCGGCACGGCCTTGAGGTTGCCCGACCACGTGCCCAGGTCGAGCCGGACGGAGCCGAGCTCGACGACGCGCTCAACGCAGTGGGTCAGGAACTTGCGCGCCAGACTCTTTTTCTGAAATTCGGGTGCGACGTTGAGCAGGGCGATGTATGTGACATTCGGCTCGTCGAGCCGTTGCCAGAGCGAGCAATAGCCGGCGATGGCGTCGCCGGTATCCCAGACGAGCGTGTCGATAGATTTTTCACGCGTGAGCCAGCTGCGCAAGCGCTCGGCTGTGATCGGAACACCGCTACTCCAGGTGCCCGGCCATTGATCGTCGCTCGCAATCCACATGCGCGCGAGCTTTTCGGCGTCCCGGTCGACGTCGACGCTGCGCAGGATATATTCGCCGACTGCCTCGGTAGGCTTTCGTAGCTCTGTCATAGCCGGATACTCCATTCACTCACGATGATCCGAGGGGAAGATGCGGCATGCTTGGCTCGCGTGCTATCACTTCCCGCGCTTCGCCGGCCTCCGGCACCCGTAGGTCGTCCACCCAGAGACGCCGCATCTCAGGAGAGGTAGCCAGCAGATGATCGAGCGTGCCCCGCGCTTCGATCCGGCCCTCGTTGAGAACGACGATCTGATCCGCCCGGCGGAGCGCAGCGCGGCGATGCGAGACGACGAGGTACGTTGCTTCACGTCGCTCAAAGACGCGCTGCCAGAGCGCGCGCTCGGTCTCGACGTCGAGCGCGCTCGAGAGGTCGTCAAAGACGAGCAGCTCGGCGCCCCGTACGAACATGCGCGCGGCGGCGACGCGCTGGGCTTGTCCACCCGAGAGGCGCACTCCCTTGGAGCCGACCAGTGTATCGAGGCCGTGCTCCATCTCGCCGAGATCCTCCTGCAGCACCGCCAGATGCAGGGCTGTGCCGAGATCGACCTGATCCTCGGGCAATCCGAGCAGAACGTTATGTTTCAGCGACTCGCTGAAGAGACGCGGCGCCTGCGGAGTATAGGCGCTACGAGGAGGAACGAAGAAGGTAGAGGGATCCACCACGGGCTCGCCGTTCCAACGAATCTCGCCGGCCTCGCGCGGCAGCAGACCTAAGAGGACGCGCAGCAGCGTCGTCTTGCCGGAGCCAATGCGACCAGTAATGACTGTGAAGGATCCCCGCTCCAGACAGAGGTCGATATCCTCGATACCCTTCTCCGACGAGGGGAAGTGATATGCCAACCCTTTTACCTCGAGCCGCAGCAGAGTATCCCGCTCGGTCTTCGGAGCGTAGGGCACAGTGGGAAGATCGCCGCGGGTATAGATCGGGCTGTGCTCGACCAGTGTTTCCGCGGGCGCACCCTGAAGCAGCTCGTCGAGACGCTCGAGCGAGACGCCCGTCTGGCGGTACTGGGTTATGAAATTGCCGAACATGCTGGTCACCTGGGTCAGCCAGCCGAGATAGGAGACGAAAAGGGCGAAGTCGCCGACTGTGAAACGACCGCTGCGCATCGAGCCCGCGATCAGGAGCAGAACCAGACCTGTGCCGACGTTGGCGGCGTTGAAGGAGATCGAGTTGAGCAGCTGCTGAAAGAGGATATCCTTGAGCGTGACCTTGCGGCGGTTCTCGTTCAACGTTTGAAAATGCTCGACGACGGTGCTCTCCGCGCCGGCAGCTTTGACCGCCTGGACGGCGCCAAAAATCTCGCCGAGCAGCCCCGTAACGTCGCCGATCGCCTGTTGGCTGGCGCGACGGTAGCGCTGGATGCGCTTGGTAGCCAGATTCACA
>JBBSGA010000113.1:0-16825 GCA_038254585.1 Chloroflexales bacterium
ATTTCGTTTTGCAGGACGATCCAGATCAGAAGTGTGTGTTTATTGCCGGAGGCATCGGTATCACGCCTTTCAGGAGCATGATCAAATGTCTGTTGGATACCCGTCAACCGAGGCCGATCGTCCTGTTCTATGCGACGAAGACGGTTGAGGACATCGTCTACAAGGATATCTTCGACAGAGCGCAGCAAGAACTAGGGATCAAGACCGTTTATACGGTAACGGACGCACGCCAAATTCCTTCCTCCTGGAAAGGGAAGGTCGGGTACATCACCCCGCAATTGATTAAGGACGAAGTCCCTGATTACATGAATCGTCTCTTCTACATATCCGGACCGATGGACATGGTGAAGTCTTTCCAGGAACTGCTGACGCAGATGGGCGTCAAAGGCAATCGTATCAAAACCGACTCCTTCTCGGGGCTCGCATAGGCCGTCAGAGCTGCCGCGTGGACAGGCTAAAGACGTCGCTTCCCTCCGATGCTCAGGATGCTGCCTGCGCTGCCGATGCTCAGAATCGAGCCAGCACTACCGATGCTCAAAATCGAGCCGGCGCTGCCGATGCTGAGAATACTGCCGGCGCTCGCAACACTCAGGATGCTCCAGAGGCTCGCACTGCTGAACAAACTGCCGATGCTCGCACTGCTGTGTTTGCTGGCTGCCCATCCCGTCTTGCGTGTTGTGCGTATCGCTTCAAGCATGGGTTTCATCTCCAGGCCCGGCGTGCCCGCGCGGGGTCATAACGCCGTGTGGCGTCAACGGCAGCGACCGTAGGCGTACGCCTACCGCGTCGTAGATGGCGTTCCCAATTGCCGGGGCGATCACGACGATCGGGGTCTCGCCCGCACCGGTGGACGGCAGGTCCGTCCGGTCGACCAGCACCACCTCAATGGCGGGCACGTCGGCGAAGCGAGGCACCCGGTAGCTGGAGAAACGGTTGGTAAGGATGGTGCCATCTGCGAAGTCGAGCGACTCGAAGAGCGCGCCCCCGAGCCCCTGGATGATCGCCCCTTCGACCTGGTTCCGCAGACCATCGGGGTTGACGATCGCCCCGCACTCGAACGCCTGCACCACACGCAGCACCCGCACCTGGCCGTTTTCGATACCCACCACGACCTCGGCACAGGTCGCCACGTAGCTACCCTTCTCGGTCCCGCCTGCGATCCCGAAGCCATGGCCGGGGGCCGCTGTCGATCGTCCCCAGCCGAAGCGTGCAGCGGCTGCCTCGAACACCGCCCGCAGCCGCGGGTCACGCAGGTTTTGGAGACGGAACGCGAGCGGGTCCATGCCGAGAGCATGGGCCAGCTCATCCATGTGCGTTTCGCGAGCAAAGTGGTTGGCCGTGGCTGCGAGCGCACGATAGGATCCCTGGCGCAGCGGCGCGAGCGTAGGGTGGAACTCAATCCGTTGGTTGGGCACCTCGTAGGGCGTGCGAATGCCGGCGGATCCGGAGTTGTAGTTGTGGAACTCCCACGCCGCCAGCGTCCTATCCGCGCGGACGGCGCCGGCGATGTCGATCACCCCGGCCGGGCGGAAATAGGCCCAGGTGAACTCTTCTTCGCGCGACCAGATCAGCTTGACCGGCCGGTCCGCTGTCCGCGCCAGGCGCGCAGCCTCGACCGCTGCCTCGCCCGTGTGTTTACCGCCGTAGGCCCCGCCAGTATCCGGCACAATCACACGGATATCCTCCTCGGGAATCCCGAACGCCGCAGCGAGCTCACCACGCACGCCAAACGGCCGCTGTGTGCCGGTCCAGACAGTCAACCGCGCGTCGCGCCACTCCGCGAGAGCGGCGCGCGGCTCCAGTGGCGCGTGGGCGACGTAGGCCACGGTGTACGTCTGCCGGATGATCTTCTCGGCCACGGCCAAACCGGCCTCTATGGAGCCGAGCTCGTAGCTCTCGGAGCCGCCCCATCGCCGGTCGTCCTGTGGTGGGGCCGGGTGATGCCTGAGGTACGCGAACAGCTTCCGCGACGATATCTGTTGCGGAGCACTCCACGTCGCGCGTATCCGGCCCATCGCCTCGACAGCTCTCCGGCGATCAGGGGCGGCGACGCCGACGAAGTCGCCCTCGTGGGCGACGGTAACGTCCGCCAGTGCCGCGGCTTCACGCATGTCGAGTGACGTGAGGGTTGCGCCGAAGGCAGGTGGGCGCAGGACCATCCCTAAGAGCATGCCCGGCAGCGTCAGATCCGGAGTGTAGCGCCGGCGGCCGGTAACGATCGCCTGACCATCGACCTTCGCGGCTGACGTGCCGGCAATGGTCCACTGATCCGCGGGCGTCACCGGGGCGTCGTCGCCCCATTCTTGCGTCAGCTTCTGGCCCTGCGTCAGATCTCCAAAGCCGATCTCGCGGCCGGTCGACGGATGGGTAATGGTCCCGTCACCCCCGCTGACTGTGCCGCGATCGACGTCCCACCGCGCAGCCGCTAGGTCGACGAGCAGCTCGCGCGTGGCGGCGGCCACTTTGTGAAGGTGAAAGGCCATCGTCGGCGTCGTCCGGCTGCCGAAGGTGCCCGCGTCGTAGGGCGTGCGATCGGTGTCAGCCATGACGAGCTGAATGGCGTCGATGGACAGGCGCAGCTCCTCGGCGACAGCCTGGGCGAGCGATGTGCGGATGTTCTGGCCCACCTCGGCCTTGCCGGTGTAGACCACGACCGTCCCATCGGGCTCGATGTGCAGCCAGTCCCCGATCACCCCGCTGTCCATTTCACCCGCTAGTGGACGGCCTGCGCTTCCCGATTGGCGGGTACTCGGGCCGGCGGTCTTCGCCCGTTCTTCGCTCATCGTCCACCGCCCGGCGTAGCGCGCAGCTCCGCCGCGGCCCGGCGGATGGCCCGGACGATGCGGGGATACGTCCCGCACCGGCAGATGTTGCCCTGCATGGAGCGGATAATCGCCTCCTCGCTCGGGTCAGAGCATTGCAGCAGGAGCCCGAGGGCGGACATGATCATTCCCGGCGTGCAGTAGCCGCATTGAAGCGCGCCGACGTCAAGGAACGCCTGCTGGAGCGGATGCAGCCGCCCGTTCTCCTCTAGCCCCTCGATCGTGCGCACCTGCCGTCCGACGACGGTGCCGACGGGCGTGACGCATGATCGGATCGGCTGGTCATCGACCAGCACAGTGCATGCGCCGCACTCGCCCTCGCCGCAGCCGATCTTGCAGCCGATCAGCCCGAGGTCCTCGCGCAGGACGCCGAGGAGGGGCTGCTCCGCGGCCACGTCGACGGTCAGCCTCGCTCCGTTCACGTTGAGTTCGGCAGCTCTGGACATACTATCGCTCTCCTGTCGTGCTCGCCGTATCCGCCCGGTGACGGTGCTCCATATCTTCGCGCCGGATCCTACCACGATTCCTTTTACGGCCAGAGATGGAAGACCGCGGGCCAACCGTCTCGCGTTTGACCGGCGGCGTACACTGCGTACAATGGCGGCGATATCTCGCGCTTTGCTCACCGGCTGCATCGTGCCGAGCTCCTGCGTGGAAGGCAAGCGGTATGAGCAACGCACGATTGTTCGACGCTTGGCTCATGGAGCGGCGCGAAGCCCGTGGCTTGGTGCAAGCAGGCCGTGTACCTTCTGGAAGGGAGCCAAACTATGGACGTCTTCGAGGCCATCCGCACGCTTCTTGCCGTGCGGAGCTACAAGGATGCGCCGGTGCCGGACGCGGCGCTCCGGCGGATTGTGGAGGCAGGGCGCCTGACGGCGAGTGGGATGAACGCGCAGCCCTGGCACTTCGTCGTAGTCCAGGACCGCGACACGCTGAACCAGCTTGGGGCGCTGGCCCGCACTGGGCCGTATATCGCACAGGCGCCGCTGGCGATTGTTGTCGCGATCGACAAAACTCCGCTTGCTGTCTCCGATGCAAGCCGCGCGATCCAGTCCATGCTGCTGACGGCATGGTCCGCGGGGCTCGGCTCGAACTGGGTTGGCTTCAGCGGTTTGGCCAGCCGTTCGCGTAATGCCGGCCGATACCGCGGCTCTACACTTTCGGGATAACGTAGGGAGGTAATGATGCCAGCACTGCTGCCCCGCGAAGCAATCGACGAGTTCGACGTGCAAGGCTACCTGGTTGTCCGGGATCTGCTCGATCGGCAGCTGGACATCGAGCCGGTCGTAGCGGAATATGAGATTGTGCTCGACGAGCTCTGCGGCCGGTTACAGGCCGAGGGCAAGCTGCAGTCCACCTACAATCAGCTTCCATTCGGTCGGCGACTGATCAAGCTCTATACGGAAACTGGCCAGGCCTATTACCAGCACTTCGATATTTCGTTGCCTCAGGCCAACGTCGCCGCCAATACGCCGATCCATCTTGGTCCAGCGGTCTTCGCGCTGCTGACGAGCCCGCGGTTGCTCGACGCCGTCGAAGCGCTGATCGGCCCGGAAATCTACGTGAATCCGGTGCAGCACGTGCGGATCAAGCCGCCCCAGCGCGTTGTGCCCTCGGGTGCCGGCGGCCTGGTCGGCGCCGCAACCTGGCATCAGGATCAAGGCGTCGTTCTTCCTGAAGCCGACGAGTCGACGATCTTGACTGTGTGGCTGCCGATCACGCCCGCAGTCGTCGAGAACGGTTGCCTCGTGGTCATTCCGGGAAGCCACCGTACCGGGCTCACACCGCATTGCCCCGGCACCGGCGCGAATACAGATCTACACATTCCTGAGCGCCTCCTGCTACGCGAGCAGGCCGTTCCGGTGCCCATGCGACCGGGGGATGTGCTCTTCATGCATCGCCGCACACAACACGCCTCCTTGGTCAACGCTAGCGACGATATCCGCTGGAGTTTCGATCTGCGCTTTAACCCGATCGGACAGCCGACGGGGCGGCCGGCCTTTCCGGGCTTCGCAGCACGCTCGCGGGCCTGTCCAGACCGGATCGTGACCGACTATCGAACGTGGGCCGACCTCTGGTACGCCGCCCGCGAGCGGCTCGCCGGCGGCGAGAAGTGGGCGTTCAACCGCTGGCCTGCCGGTGCGCCGGCGTGCGCCTGACCGTGATACGGCAGGGTTCTTCCGCGGGAAGGATTTTTGGAGGGAATCCGGAAACATCCCTGCTGATCGAGCCTAGCTGACCCGCAACCCATCCTGCGCGTGGATCTTGTCTTGCTGCGGCAAGCCGACAGGTGTTGCACCGGCGCGTCTCACACGCCGTACGTTGGGTGTGAATAGCGCGGGGGGATCTTCGCGTGGCGCGCCCAGTGGGGGTACGCGTGCGGATGGCCGGTTAATAGGTGATTGTCTAGTCGCGTTTGCGAGGCGGGTTGCGAGCGGACGGGGGCAATGCAGCTCGGCAGCGGGCCCACGCAGGAGCAGTGGCAGCTCGAATGCGCTACACGACGAAGTGCTGAGGAGGTCGACGATGCCCGAACCTGGCATGACCAATGGTCTGATCCTGGTGCGCCTCCTGGCCGCAGCTCTCCTTGGCGCTCTCCTCGGCTACGAGCGGCGCCAACGCGGCCAGCCAAAGGCCGTCGGCATCGCCGGCATGGCGCTGGTGGCCGTGGGCAGCACGACCTATATGCTTCTAGCGCAACACGAGTCCGTCCAGGATCATTCGGCGACCGGGCGCGCCATCCAGAGCATCCTTCAAGGAATCGGCTTTCTCGCGGGTGCAGTGATTTTCAAAGGGGGCACCGACGTCAAAGGGATCAAGACGGCGACGACGGTCTGGATCGCGAGTGCGATCGGGTTGGCGATTGGTACCGGCTTCTGGTGGCTTGGGCTGATTGTTGGGCCGGCAACCGCCCTGATCCTCTTCTTGACCGACTTGTTTCCCGGCGAAGATCGGCAAGAAGAGCGTGGAGATGCGAACGGGCAGCACGGCGGAGGATAAACACCGGGTGCCGGGCGCGGCACTACGGTCCTGGCGGCCGGCTTTCCGGTCCCATGCATACGTTCGGAGCAAACATGTAGCCAGAGCGCGCCACATCGGCCCCTCGCGGACGTAAAATCCTGCGTCCGTCCGCTCGCCGTTGGCCTCCTAATATCGTATGGCCTGCAGATGGGCCGGGGCTGCGTGATTCCCACCCGGCCAGGATCGGCGCCCGCCGTTACAGCGATTGGCAACGTGTCCACTTCGGATCCGCACTTCCATAGACTAAAACCGCCAGCCCGCCCACGTAGCCGATGCTATGCTATACCTCAAGCAACATCTGAGTGGAGATCGGAGGAGTCGTGGCACATCAGGAACAACGTGACGTGCAGGCGTGGCGCCCGCACCCGCGTGTGGACGCGCCGATGGCCGAGCCGCCTCAACCGGCCGCTCGCGCGACGACCTTTTCACCGCGCGTGCTGTTCGCGTGGAAGCGACTGCCGCTGACTGTAGTGGTGGTCCTTCTAGCGTTGCTCTGCGTCAGGCTGGGCATCTGGCAGCTCGACCGGCGCGCCCAGCGCTTAGCATATAACGCCATGGTTCAGCAGCGCCTTGATGCGCCTCCGGTGCAGATCGCCGGGCCTCCGGCGCATCCCGAGAATCTGGCCTTCCACTATGCGGCGGCTGCCGGCAGCTTCGACTACGACAACGAGGTTGTGCTGCTGGATGGCGGCCGTGCCGACGAGCCGGGCGTTCGCGTCCTTACGCCGCTGCGCATCACGGGGAGTGACGTTGCTGTGCTGGTCGACCGCGGCTGGCTCCCGGCTGCCGCGAGCTCACCCGCGGCGCGCAAAGCCTATCGCGGCCCGAGCGCTGCACAGGTGCGCGGCCTCGTGCAACTGCTGCAACAACGTGCATCCGGGCCTGCACCGGCCAAGCAGAGCGGCACGCGCCAGGACGCATGGTTCGAGGTTGATATTCCGCGTATGCAGCGACAGCTGCCATACCGGCTGCTGCCGTTTTACCTGGAGCAATCGCCCGAGCCGGGCGCCCCTGACCTTCCGTCGCGCACCGAGACGATCATGCTGGACGAGGGACCACACCTGGGCTACGCTGCCCAGTGGTTCACCTTCGCGGTGGCTCTCGCCGTCGGCTATGTTGCCGTGGGCGGGCGCCGCCCGCTGGTCCCAAACAATGCGCCAGGACAGACCTGAGCTCGCCCAGGCGATGCTGTTGCGTATATCGCGGATAATACGGGCGCGATAGGGGCAGCCTTCTACAACTTGCCTATTACATGGAGCATCAGCAAGCATGACTGTGCGCATCGGATTTATCGGCGCGGGCGAGGTTAGCATCAGCCACCTTCAAAATCTGCTCCGCCTCCCCGAGGTCGAAGTTGTCGCGCTCTGCGATCTCTCTCCTGACCGGATCGCCGCCACCCGGACGGCGGTCGACCGGGCATTAGCCACCATGGACCCATATGCCCGGCGGCTCGAGGGCGTGGCCTACGCCGACTATCGCTCCATGCTGCGCGACGAGCATCTCGACGCGGTCTACGTTTGCTTGCCGCCATTTGCTCACGGCGACCCCGAGGAGACGGTGCTAGAGGCCGATCTGCCGATGCTCGTCGAGAAGCCGGTTGCCCTCGCCTTACCGGTCGCCGCACGCATCCTCAGCACCATCCAACGCAAAGACAGCCTTGTCGCCTCGGGATACCAATTGCGCTATGCCGCGCACCTACGGCGCGCCCGGGCGCTCTTGGCTGGGCGGACGATCGGAATGGTCCTTGTGATGCGCTTCGGGCGAACGCCCACTACCAGCTGGTATCACCTTCAGGCAAAATCCGGCGGCCAGATGATCGAGATGGCGACCCACCAGATCGACATGCTGCGCTACCTCGTCGGCGACATTCGCACCGTCTATGCTGCAGCAGCCACCCGGATCAACCATCTCCGGCAGCCGGACTACGATATTTTCGATGTCAATTGTATGACGCTGCAGTTCGAGAATGGCGCCGTCGGCACGGTTGCCTGCAATTTCCTGGCCGACCACGGCACTCCGGAGACGGCGCGCGGGCTTCACATCTTCTGCGATGGGCTCACGCTCTCGCTCGGCAGCACGCTCCGCGCCAGCTACGCCGATCGAACCGAAGAAACCGCGCTCGATTCTGATCCCATCGCGGCGGAGGATGCCGCCTTTATCCGGGCGGTGGCCGAAGATCGCCGGGATCTCATTCAGTCGGATTATGCGAACGGGGTCCGAACCCTGGCCGTGACGATCGCGAACGATCGATCAGCACGAAGCAGCCAGCCGGTCGACGTCCGAGACTTGCTCCGTGCCGAGGCGCCGGATGCCAGTTAACTCCTATACCCTGCACGGCAGGACAAAGCAGCGAGGTGGCGATCATGTTGATCGGAGCTCGACAGGATTGTGTGGCCGGCGGCGACGACATCCCGGCGAAGATGGCGATTCTCAAGCGGCTCGAGTTCGATTTTCTGGAGCTTAGCCTCTCACGTGATGAAATCGGAAGCTTAAGCGCCACGGCGACGGCCCGCTACCGGGAGGCCATCACACAGGCGGGGCTGCCGATCCTCTCGACGAGCTTGGGGCATTTCGGGGGCTTCGCGGCCCTCGCGCCCGAGGCGCGAAGCGAGGTCGTCGAAGATGTGCGACGTCTGATTCATTGGACTCCGACCATCGGCGCCGACACGATTTTGCTTGCCACGCGGGAAGAGCAGGCGGATATAGCCGAGTACGCCGGGCTCTATCAAGAGGCATTGGGACCACTCGCGGATGAAGCCGCGGCCGCCGGAGTTACGTTGGCATTGGAGCACGTCGGGTGGTACAAACCCTACCGGCTCGCGCAGTTAGTGCAGGAGATCGGCCATCCGGCGATCCGCATCTACTTCGATATGGGCAACTGCCTCTACGTGGGGGAAAGCCCGATCGCGCAAGCGCATATCTGTGGCCCGCTGGTAGCACAGTTACACGTTAAGGGGGGGCCGGTCGCGCCGCTCGCGGCGATGCCGCTGGTGGCGGTGCGCGAGATCCTCGAGGCGGCCGGCTTCCGAGGGCGCGGCTGCCTCGAAATCGCGGCAACCGAAGGCGATAGACACCTCGCAGAAGCGCGCGGCCTTCTCAAGATGGCCGGCTATTGGTGATGGTTGTTTTGCAGTAGCCGAGGCCGCCGCGTGCGATCCTTCCACGATTCCGCGCGGCGGCACTCCCGCTTTGGCATCGTCGAGCCGACGGCCCCTCACCCAGGCTGATCGCGTGGCCTGAGACTGGCGGACCAAATTTGGGGGGATTGCAGCGGCGTCCACAAGCTGGTAAACTGTCGCCTGGGAGATCACTGACGATCTCGGAGGAACCGTCGATGGCGACCAGTTCTCTACGATCCACTGTTAACCGTCCGTTCCCGGACTCGCATCTCAGGCCCGCACAACCGAATCCGATGCTACTTCTAGAAGAAGGCGGTACTGTGCGCGCGGGTGCCGTCGCCAAGCGCCTCGGAGTGCCCGTGCCGATGGTCGAGCAGCTGCGCCATGCTGGCCACGTGCTGGCCGTGCAGGGCCAGCATGGCTATACCTATCCGGCGTGGCAGTTCGAGGGGCGGGGCGTCCTCTCCGGACTGCCGACTGTGCTGCGCGCCCTCGGCGGCGACCCGGGGACACAGCTCCTGTTCCTGCTCACGCCGAACACGGCGCTCGACGGGCGCCGCCCCCTGGACTTGCTGAGGGAGGGCGCACAGGACGAGGTGCTACGAGCCGTGCGTGCCACGGGCGAAGCGCCTCTGTCGTAGGCCCTCGGTCCTGGGCAATCGGCGCTACGACCACCACCCGAGAGCCAGGGAGGTGGAGCAGCCATGGCACGGGGTGCGCATCAGAAAAGCACCGCCGGACAGGAATACCATCGGCCCCGCCGGCAAGCGCGATTCTGGCGTAACGCTCCTCGTCGGGCCTGCCTACGCTAACTATCTGTTCCACCGGTCAAGAACATACGAGTGAACGACGCGAGTGGCGATGACAGATCATAGCTCGCTTAGCGCTGGCCCGCCGGTGCATCGCCTACTGGTCATGCCGACGCCAGAGCCGTTCGCCGAACCCGGCACCATCTCCCGCCACGGCCGACGCATATTCCGTCATCACTTGCTCCATCGGCCGATCACGAAAAAGCTTGCCCACTTGGGAGCGGTACGCGGCGATAGCTGTGAGTTTGCGCTCGATCATCGGCTCGATCGGGACCACCATCGGCTCGAGCCGCTCGGCAAGTGCGTGCAGCCGCTGCTCGACCAGCGTATGCTCGATCGCATAGGGTGCGTCCTCGTACCACGCGACGTTGGCGCCCCGATCATGCAGGGCGAGGCCTTCGGCGCACAGTATCTGATGGTCGACATGCCAGCCAACACCTAGTGGCAGGTAGAGGCGTGCCGACGGCTGCTGCGCCTGCAGCTGGAGGAGGATCCGGCGCGTGGCGGGGCCCAGCGGATCGTCCGGCACGGGGCGGTCAAAAATGGCTGCACGTGCACCGTATGTGGCTAGACGATAGGGTGCATCTAACTGATCGAGGTGGAGTCCATCACAGCCGAGCAGCGCGAGGGCTCGCTCGTCTTCTTCCCGCCGCCCGGCCATCGGGTCGTCGCCGAGGCCATATGTGCGGTGGAGATGGTGAGCATATGGCGTCAGCTGCTCCGCGGACGGCGGACTCGCCGCGCAGATCGTCACGGCCAGCACCTTCCTGCCCATCGCGGTCTGTTGTGCGATTTGTCCACCACAGGACAAGACGGCATCGTCGAGATGTGGGGCGATATACACGTGCTCGTAATCATGAGCAGCGGCGAGGGATCCGAGAAGCATAATAGAGTTCCCAGTTGGATTATGTGTTGGCCGGCTATGGGCTCTCGAGGCGCTCTGCGCCGAACTGCCAGGGCTGCGATGCCGATGACTCCATATCCCTGCTTACCGAAATCTGCTACACCGCATGTTCAAATAAACTTCTGATACACCGTCAGCATTTTTTCCGCTTGCTTCCTCCAGCAAAAGCGATAGCTCGATGCCGCGGCATTCTGGCCCAGCCGATCTTTTTGATCGCCGTCCACCAGTAACTCTCCCATGATCGACGCCAGTTCGTCGACGTTTCTCGGCTCAAAAAGCCGGCCATTGATGCGATCCTGGATCAAGTACTGCAGCCCGCCCACGCGTGAGGCCAGCACGCATGCACCGCACGCCATTGCCTCGAGGGCCACAAATCCGAAGGTCTCATAGGCAGAAGGCATCACGACCAAATCAGCGGCCGCATAATAGTAGGCGAGCTGCGCATGGGGCTGGCTGCCGACAAAGATGACGCGATCCTCCAGCTGCGCCGCGTGTATCTGCTGCCGGAGCTGCCTGGCTTCGCCCGCGGACCAGAACTCTTGATTGGCCGGATCGCCGCCAATCAGCAACAACTTGGTTGCTTGAAGCTCGGGTGAAGCTGCCGCCTGAAGTTGCGCAAATGCGTCAATCAGTAGGTGGATTCCTTTGACCGGATCGATTCTGCCGACGAACAGGATAATATTCTTTTCTTCTGTCAGCCCTAATATGCTTCTAGCCGTATGACGATCATATGGCCGAAAGAGATGATGATCAACACCGGGATGAATAGTATAAATCTTTCCTTCTGGAACGTGATGCCAGGCAATCAAATCTGTCTTTTCCAACTCCGTAGAGGCTATAATGCCATCAACGCCATTGATGATGTCTGATTCTGACTTGATCCGTCGATGATCCACGGTTCCGACGTAATACTTTTTCATAATCCCCAAGGTATGGAACGTGGCAAATAGGGGTGCCTCCATGCGCTCACGCATCTTCAACCCCACCAAGCCGGAATAAAAGTAGTGCGCATGCACACTATCATAGTGAACCTGACGTCGACGGACTTGCTCTTCCATTTGATCTGAAAAATCCTCGATATCTTGATACAGATCGTGGTGTTCACTTCGAAGATGCACAACTGAAACGTTCGGGTGGAGCGTAGGCTGCAGATCATCCCCCTCCAGATGCACGCGGGTATAGATATCTACCGTATGGCCTAGCTCACCCAGCGCCTGTGCAAGATTCAGAACATAGACGTTCATCCCACCCGCGGTGGCGACCCCGAGTTTGGTCAACGGACAGGACCAATACGAAATCATCGCAATATTCATGACGTTCTTCTCAATCAGCGGACCTGCATGAGGCGGTCGACCAACACACGCTACCGCTGCTGCCGGCGAACGCTCGGGTAGGGCTGTGAGGACAATCAGCGGGCCCGCATACGCTCCTTCCGCGACCTCATATGCGCTCCGCACTGCAGCAGATTGCGTACCGCCACGAGGTGAAGAAAACCGCCTAAAATGGACGGGAACGCTGGAGGGTGATTACTGTGCGGCGGCATGCTGTTGGGCATGCCGCCCTTGCAGCCGAACAAGAGGACGTTGGTACAGGTTGCTCAGTGCAACTGCCAATCAATACTTGTATGGCACGGTCGTCGCCTGAGGTGCGCCCTGCTGTGGGGCAGCCTGCTGCGTAGTCGTGCCGCTGCCACAACTTGCAAGCAGCCCCGCGAGCAGGAGTGCTATGAGCAGGTGGAGCCGTCGTCGATGATTCATCGGTCCCTCCGTTACGACTCAGCGTTGATGGTCGACCTTCCCTTCCAGATTCCCGAATGAGGCTACGGTAGTCTTTCGGACGGACGACCATGGCGGCCGTTCGGCGTAGCACCCGCATCGTGCCACACCTCGTTTGCCAGCTGGTGAAGCCTGGTCAGGGCAATTTACGACCGCAGCCGCCGTGCCGGATGCAGGTGGGATGCGTCGGCAGGAGGTTCGTCAGAATGGTAGGTGCATCCGGACATGTAAGCTTTGCGTAAGATCGTAGTGCTAGTGTGTTTGCATACAGCAGGGCTATGGCTGTTAAGGTAAGGTGGGTGGACTATGGAGCAGATCGCGTCGTCCGAAATTACTCCCGAGCATCTCTATCACTCGCGGCGCGAGTTCATACGCCGGGCAGGAGCAGCAGCCGCGGCGACGCTCACGCTAGCGGCCTGCGCCAGTCCTTCAGGGACCGACTCGTCACCCGGCGTGAACGAGCCCCAGCCCGGCAAGACGGCGAAGCAGACTGACGAGCTCGGCGATAAGCTGACCGCCTTCGAGTCGATCACCCACTACAACAACTACTACGAGTTTTCGGAGGACAAGGAGCCGGTCGCCGACCTCGCAAAGAACTTCAAGACCGCGCCATGGACCGTCGCCGTCGGTGGGATGGTCGGCAAGCCCAAGACGTACGCGGTCGAGGATCTGTTGAAGCGCTTCCCCCCGGAAGAGCGGATCTACCGGCACCGCTGTGTCGAGGGCTGGTCGATGGTGATGCCCTGGCTCGGCTTCCCGCTGCATAAGCTTCTGGCCGAGGTCGAGCCGACGCCGCAGGCCAAGTTCGTGCGCTTCGAGACGGTTGAGCGACCACAGGAGATGCCGGGCCAGCGCGACGGCTACTTCCCGTGGCCCTACGTCGAAGGACTGCGTCTGGACGAGGCCATGCACGACCTGGCGCTCGTCGTGACAGGCATGTATGGCCGGTCGCTACTGCCGCAGAATGGCGCGCCGCTGCGTCTCTCCGTTCCCTGGAAGTATGGCTTCAAGAGCATCAAGGCCATCGTCAAGATCGACCTGGTGGACAAAGCCCCCACCTCGCTGTGGATGGCCAGTGCTCCCGATGAATACGGCTTTTATGCTAACGTCAACCCTGACGTACCGCACCCGCGTTGGTCGCAATCTTCCGAGCGCCGGATCGGCGAGCTCGCGCGGCGTAAGACGCTGCCTTTCAACGGCTACGCCGACCAGGTAGCCCATCTGTATGCCGGGATGGACTTGCGTAAGAACTTCTAATGCTTTTCTTCCGCCGCAACTGGCTGCGTGTGCTCACGCACGTCGGCGCCTGGCTTCCGCTAGTCCTGCTGATTTGGGATGGAGCCCATGACCGGCTCACCGTCAACCCGATCCAGGAGATCAGTTTCCGGACCGGCAAGATCGCTCTGACCCTGTTGGTTCTTTCGCTTGCCTGTACCCCCTTTAATACGTTGTTCGGCCTCAAGCGAGTGCTGCCGCTGCGTCGTCCACTCGGCCTGTATGCGTTCATGTACGCCTGCCTGCATCTCTTCAATTTCGCCGTCGTCGACTACGGGCTTGACGTCGAGCTGATCAAACAGGCCATCGTCGAAAAGCGCTACGTCCTGGTCGGCTTCGCCGCGTTCCTGCTCCTCACGCCGCTCGCGATGACGTCGACCAAGGGCTGGATGCGGCGGCTGGGCAAGCGCTGGAAGCGCCTGCACCGGCTGGTCTACCTCGCGGCGCCGCTCGTGATCATCCATTTTGTCTGGCTGGTCAAGGCTGACATCCGCCAGCCGCTCCTCTACGGCGCGATCGTCGCCCTGCTCCTGATCCTGCGTTTACCTCTTATCCAGCGATCACTTAATAGGCTGCGGTACCGGCGTGCGTCGGTACCGCGCGATCACGACTCTCACGCCCTGCCTCCAGCGCCGCTTTCGGAGTGAGCGGTTGACGCAGTGTCGCATTGTTGCCCGAGCATCCAACTGTCCCTGCCAGTGCCGAGGGGTGGTCGTTTTGCGTGGTGCCTGCATTCCGTATTAGTATCAGCAGGGTCGACAATGCAGGCACGGTGGGGAGTGAGCGACGATGTACCCGTGCGGACGTATCAGCTCTCTCCACGGTCCGCGTGGTCTCATCGCTGCGATAACAGAATATTGTCGAAGACCGGTAGACATAAGGCTCAAGATGTAGCCGACACGGGCACTTCCTGCTCCGGGTGTCGCTATGCCCGCGGTGCGTTCGGCTTCTACGACTGGGTGCTGGAGCTCTACCTTAATCATGATGCTGGATGGAGGTTGTGATGAAGATCGGTATTGGCCTACCCGCCACGATACCCGGCGCGCCCGGGGCGTTGATCCTCGAATGGGCACGTCGTGCGGACGCCGGTCCGTTTTCGAGTCTGGGGGTCCTGGATCGCTTGGTCTATCCCAACTACGAACCGCTGATCACCCTCGCCGCGGCCGTGGGTGTGACGCAGCGCCTTCGACTCATGACGACTGTGCTGCTTGCGCCGCTCCGCAGCGGCGCAATGCTCGCCAAGCAGGCGGCAAGCCTGGACGCACTGTCGAAAGGGCGCCTGACGCTCGGGCTTGGGATTGGCGGGCGCGAGGATGACTATCGGGCAATCGGTATCGCCTTCGGCGCTCGCGGCAAGCAGTTTGAGGCAGAACTGGCGCTGATGCGGCGGGTATGGGCTAGGCAGCCGCTCGCCGATGATGTCGGGCCGGTTGGCCCGCCGCCGGCGCGGCAGGGTGGTCCGGAGGTGCTGCTGGGTGGCTACGCTCCTGCCGCGATTCGACGTGCGGGTCGTTTGGGCGACGGTTATATCTCAGGCGGCGGCGCGGACCCTAACCAGCTGCAGCAGGCGTATCGCCTCGTGGAAGAAGCGTGGACGGAAGCAGGACGGTCCGGCCGGCCGCGCTTCGTCGGCGCGGTGTACTACGCGCTGGGACCAGACGCTCGCTCGCAGGGCGCACCCTACCTCCGCGACTATTATGGGATGCAGCCGCAGATGGCAGAAGGCATTGCCAATAGCTTTCCCGCGACCGCGGAGGCGGTCAAGCAGGTGATCGACATCTTCACGGGAATCGGCACGGACGAGATCGTATTGTGGCCGACGATCCCCGATTTGGAGCAGGTCGACCGGCTCGCCGACCTGGTAAGCTAGCGCGACCGGTGATCTTGGCTTTCTGCTCTATCCAGCGCGTCTAATGCGCCGCTGGCTGCCGATCCTTGCCATGACGGCGAACGTGATGCAGGGCGACACTGAAAGATTGAGGCGTATCAGTACACGATCACGCACTCATTCCGAGCGAGATGCAACGCAGCAGGGGAGAGCCACACGGCTCTCCCCTGCTGCGCAGTCGCAGCGCGATGCTAGGTCCGGTCCGTCACGCGATCAGCAGCGTCAGCGGCGGCATCTCCTGCGTCGTTCAGCGCATTCTTCACTCCGCCGAGTGCCCCCTCGGCCTTGCCTTTGGCGGTATCGGCCTGGCCCTCGGCCTCCAGGCTGGTATCGCCCGTCGCATCGCCGACACCTTGTTTGACATTCCCCTTGACCTCGTCGGCCTTGCCCTGCAGTTTGTCACCGGTTCCACTCGTCATCCTACGTGCCCCCTCTCGTGCCTATGCTGCAGCCCGGCTGCAGTCCATCCTGTCCTGGCGGTAGGACAGTGTCCATCATAGCATGCCCGCGTGCTGGACCTCGCACACGTAACCCCGGCACTCCCGTAGCGACGCGTATGCTGTACCATGCCTGTCCTACCTGCCAATGTCGTCCGCCGTTCTTGCCGGAAGGTCGCCGTAGACGAGAACGCGCACGACAACGGCAGTGGTCAGCTTGCGTCGCTCGTCTCTACGTACACGCCTGTCCCCTTCGCCCGGTACCAGCTGCCAGGCGCAGGAGCAACACGTGGCATATGATTTGCTCTAGATAGATGTATACAAATGGACGACGGGGTTGTCCATCCGGTTCAAGGAGGAACCGACCATGATTAACTTCATTCTCTGGCTTATCGTCGGCGGAATCATCGGCTGGATCGCGAGCATGGTCATGCATCACCCGGAAGGGATGATCATGAACATTATCGTCGGTATCGTGGGTGCGTTTCTGGGCGGTTTCCTGCTTGCGCCACTCTTTGGTACAAGCACGATCAACCAGAACAACTTCAGCTTGCCTGGGCTGCTCGTTTCGTTCCTGGGAGCGGTGATACTCTTGGCCATCCTCAACTTCTTCCAACGTAGTCGAGTGCGGTAACATCCCCAGTCATACACAGACGAGGACACACACCGCGATGGAGAGTGTCCTCGTCTGCCCTCATCTCCGCGCGCCTGATAGGAAAATAAAGTACGCGAACAACCGCACGTTCGCCCTCCCGATCCGCCGGTCCAAGTCCAG
>JBBSGA010000114.1:0-16804 GCA_038254585.1 Chloroflexales bacterium
TAGACACTGAGCACGATCAGCCGAATACGTGGATTCTGGCGCTTGATCACACGTGCGACCTCGAGGCCATTGAGCCCCGGGAGGTTGATGTCGACCAGCACGACATCTGGAAATACGTTCTCTGCAAGCGATATCGCCTCGGCGCCGTTTTCGGCTTCCCCGATAACCTCGATGTCCTCGGCCGCATCCAGTGTCCAGCGGATGCCGCGTCGAAACAACGGGTGATCGTCGATGATGAGCACTTTAATCGATGCCATAGCCTCCCCCCACTCGAGGGCAAGTATACACGACCCGCTGGCCCCTGGGCTAACCCGAGCTCGCGTCTCGGACTGGCAGGCTGAGAACGACAGCAGTCCCCTTCCCTGGCGACGAGCCGATCGTCACGACTGCGCCGATGAGTTTGACTCGCTCGTGAATACTGCGCAAGCTCCAGTGTGCACCCTTCGTGCGGGCTGCTACTGTGCGTGGATCGAAACCGGGACCGTCGTCACGAACTCGCAGGCTGGCAGGGGCTGCGGAGCCTCGGCTACAGGATCCTTCCATTCAAGATCGCGTCCACGGACGCCGCAACATCCGAAAGATCGGACAGTGCGGCATCTGGGCTGTAGCCCTTGAGATCGTCGATCGCCCACTTGCCGGTCGCGACGGCAATCGTTCGGGCGCCGCCGGCCCTGCCGCAGGCGATGTCGCGGGGGGTGTCGCCGATCACGACCACGTCCTCGATGCGCCCGAAGTGTGCCTCGGCTCTGCGGCGCGCGATGCCGACGAGCTCGTCCCGGTTACGGTGATCCGAGCCGAAGGCGCCTACCTCCAGGTTGAAGCGCTCGAGAAGGCCTGCCGCGCGCAGCTTGAGCTCCGCTGTCGCGCGCAGATTACCTGTTAGCGTCGATTGGATCGCGCCGCCCAACGCGAGCGCGTCGACGACCTCACATACTCCCGGCAGCACCCGGATCCCGGTCTCGAGCCGGTCGAACTCGCTCTTGAGGTATTCGATATAGCGTTCGTGAAAACCCTCGATCCGATCGAGCGCGGCCGCCTCCACAATATCGTGCAGCGCCAATACCTCGAGGGCGATCTGCGAGTCGGTCTTGCCGCCGTACTCGACGCGCGCCGGGGCATCTTCCAGCTCATAGATCTCCTGGAGCGCTCGATTGAAAGCCGCCATCGCCACCTGATTCCCAATGATCAGGGTTCCGTCGATGTCCCACAGAACGAAACGTGCCATTGGCTACCGGCGTCCCGCGCTAAAGAACTCGGCGGCGGGCTCAAGCAGCCGCTGGAGCCGTGCGAACGGACCTGCGAGTTCCGTGTCCTTCACGGCGATACTGATCGGTACGTCGAACTTGGCGGGCACCGTCCCCGTGACGGGAACGCTGAGGCCGATGTGGATCGGCAGCTGCAGCCCGGTAGGAAGGTTGAGTGCTACCGTTGCGTTCAGGTTGCCGCCGCCGCCAGGAAACGTGATGCGCGCCGGGACGACCAGTGGGACAGGCGCGTTGGTCGTGACGACGGTATTCGCGTCGACGGTCGCCTGTGCCTGGAGCGGCAGCTGCTGATCGATGGGAACGCTCCCGCGAATCGTGGCTCCCTCGACCTGCTTGACGGCCGCCAGCGCCTCGTCGACGGTGTGGCTCGCTGTATCTACAGTGTAGGCGGCGGCGGCTTTCGGATCGCTGCCCAGGGACGCTAGGCGTTGCCCGGCGGGGCTTGCCTGGGCGAGCGATGAAACTTCAGCCGACAGCGCTCGGTAGAAGCGGTATGCGCCGGCCCCAAATGTGAAGAGGAGCACCAGTATCAGCGCGTTGAGCGCGAGCGACAGCGCAAGCAGCGCCTTGTACCAGCCGGGGATCCGCGGCCGGACGACGATAGTCCGGGCGTCGCCGACCGGGATAACGCGCCGGTTCGTGATCGCTCCCGCGTGGTGAACGGCCACGCCGGCCGCGCTGTCGGGATGGGGAGCGTCGGGATGCGAGTCCGTCAACGGTTGAGCGTGGTTACGCTGCGATGGCACGCGCGCCTCCTCCGTCTAAAGTTCGGGTCGCTCCAGAGTGTACCACACGCGGCAGTAGCCGGAGGCTTGTAGCCGCAGAGCTCGGTCTTCGGCGACACTAGAGAGCGTCCCGGCGCGTGTGCCTGCCGTCCCCCGGATCAGGTAAGGATCGCAAGCCTCCACTCTCAGCTACCGGCCGCGGATCACCCGCCGTCCGGTCACTCGCCCGGCGAGCCATTCAAGGCCGGCTACGACCACGAGCAGCACGAGGTCCAGCGCGGCGACGGGCAGCAGCCCGCTTGTGAGGCGCGCGGCGCCGCCGAGAAGCCGGACAGAGATACTTGAGGGCAGGGCCGGCCAGTAGCCCGTCAGCGCGGCGATGGCTCCGACCACCAGCGCGGCCCCGCCCACGACCCACCAGGCGGCCCGGTCCGCGGCGCTGGGAAACATGGCATTGGCGATGGCCCACAGCAGGTAAAGCCGGAGCAGGCTCCAGGGCTCCCCGAGCAGCGGGCGCAGTTCCTGGAGCGCGGCCGCCGTCAACCCGAGTGCCGGGATGTGCAGCCAGCGAAGGAGTAGCAGCACAGCCGGTACGCCTGCGAGCAGGGGACCGGCTCCGACGAGACTCATTCGAAAAGGATCGACGCGCTCGACGATCACCTCGCCCTGGCGTGGGTCGCCAGCGCGGCGAAAACGAAAAAGGTCGGCGCGAATGACACGCACGCCGAGAGCTACCGCGACCAGGATGTGCGCGAGCTCATGCAGAACCACTCCGGGAAGGACGACGAGATCGTAGCTTGCAGAGGAGGCAGTCGAGCTGCGTGTGAGCAGCAGAATCAAGCCCTGGAGGTGGCGCGCCAGGAGCGTTGCGAGCCACCAGAGCGCGGCCAGGACCGCGATCAGACCAAGCCCGATCGACGCGGCGTCGCTCACACGCCTCCGAAATAGCGCAAGGCCAACCGGAGCCGCTCTTCGAGCTCGGGCGGCGCGTCGGCCGGCAGCGCTGCGACGGCCGCCTGGGCCTCGGCTGCACTGTACCCCAGGCTTTGTAGCACTTCCTGCACCTCGCCGTTCGCGTGAGCCGCGCCGGGGGTCGCGGCGGCCAACCCAGGCGCGACCGCTCCAAGATTGATCTTCGGCTTGAGCTCGAGGATCAGCCGCGCAGCCGTCTTTTTACCTATGCCCGGTACCTGGGCCAGCATCGCCGCGTTCTCGCTGGCGATCGCGATCTGGAGCTGATCCAGCGGCGTCGAGGACAACAGGCCGAGGGCTACCTTCGGACCGACGCCGGTCACCGTAAGCAGCAGCTCGAAAAAGCTACGCTCGGCGAGTGTGGAGAAGCCGTAGAGCAGCAGGGCGTCCTCACGCACGATCAAATAGGTGTGGAGCCTGGCCTCCTCACCGATCGGCGGCAGATTCTGCAGGACGCCACGCGGCGCCCAGACTTGATAGCCGACTCCACCGGCTTCGATCACGGCATAGTCGGCGCCGACTGCCAGCAGATTTCCTCGTAGTGCAGCAATCATACATATAGGCCGCGGATGGGCTATGAACGCAGCGTGGCGCTGGATTATAGCATGGCGCGGCCTTCTGGCATACGGCTTGCTCGCTTCGGAGCAGCTAAGCCCTAGGTGGAGGACCAGTGGAATGTTTGGATTTGGAAAGAAAAAGCTGCTCGCCGGAGTGCGTGTTGCTGTGCTGGCGACCGACGGCGTGGAGCAGGTCGAGCTCACCAAGCCGTGGAAAGCGTTGCTCAAGGCGGGAGCTGAGGTCTATCTAATCAGTTCGAAAAAGGGCACGATTCAGGCGGTCAACTCCCTTGCACAGGGCGATACAATCCCGGTGGACGCGACGCTCGACGAGGTGCATCCGACATCCTTCGCGGCGCTTCTGATTCCCGGCGGTCTCGCGAGCCCCGACCGGCTGCGGCAGAACGACAAGGCCCTGGATTTTGTGCGCTCGTTTGCTCGCCGAAACAAGCCGATCGCGGCGATCTGCCACGGGCCATGGGTGCTGGTCTCGGCGGGGTGCCTGAGTGGGCGCACTCTGACCTCGTGGCCAGGAATCCAGGACGACGTGCGCAATGCCGGTGCGCTCTGGCAGGATGAGCCGGTTGTCGTCGACGATAATCTCGTGACCAGCCGCGGCCCTAAGGATCTTAAGAAGTTCAACAAGCGTATGGTCGAGCATTTCGCGGAACTCGTAAACGCCTGATTGCCGGGCAATCTGCAGCACAGGCAAAGCGAGACGCCCCCGAGCCCGCGGGGGCGTCCACGCACGAGACTGATGTCACTCTGATGCTCGGCGGGTGGGTCGGCACGCCCGGATCTTCTATCTCAGCTGCGACGACCTCAGCACGGTCCTAATGTGTGCTAACAGGCAGCTCGTCGTGGCTAGTCGTAGGTTGTTCCGTGGTGGTAGCCGGTTCGTCATCATGGATCGAGCGCCGGAACTCTTTAAGGCTTGTTCCTAAAGCCTTGCCGAGGCCGGCAATCTTCCCTGGCCCAAAGATCGCGAGCGCGATTGCCAGAATAATGAGCAGCTCGGGTACGCCTAGATCGCCCATGTCATCCTCCAGATTCGCTTGTGGGTGCAGCTTACGGTGAGTGGATGAACGAGAGATGAGACGCGCCTAAGCGAACGCTAAAGGAATGCGAATGCCAAAGCTTTTCTCATCCGCTGCTAACGGGCCCTTCATTTTCGGCCAACCTGGGGTCGCTAGACTCAGGGGTGTTCCCGCTCGGAATGAAGGGGCCCCGCAAAGGTGCGGGTCATTTCAGAGCGGGATCGCTGTTTGTGGCGGTGGCCGAGGTAGCAGTACACTCCCGCGGGCCGGCAGCCGCCTCGCGGAGGTCGAGCTTGTGCTCAGCATCCGCGGCGCTCATTTGGCGTGGGAGATCGAGGACAAAGACGGTCTTGCCCGGCTCTGCCCATGCCAATCGCGCATGCCCGCCATGGACCTCCGCCACCCATTTCACGATGGCAAGACCCAGGCCGGCTCCTCCGTGTGAGCGAGATTGATCCCCGCGGTAGAAGCGGTTAAAAATCGCGGTGCGCTGCTCCTCCGCGATGCCAGGGCCGGTATCCGCGACGGCAAGCACTGCCCGGTCGCCGTCGCCGCGCAGCGAGAGGGTAACACTTCCGCCGGCCGGGGTATGCTGGAGGGCGTTAGCTCCAAGATTGAGGAGCGCTTGCTTGAGCCGGTCTCGATCGCCCGCGACTGCAACCTGGTCCTGAAGATCCACGCGCCATTGGACTCCCGCGGCCAACGGACGCAGCTCGCGATAGACCTCGAGCACAACCTCATCCAGCTGCACCCCGGCCACTCGTATAGGAAGCCCCGCGTCGGCCTGGACGAGCACGAGCAGATCGTTGGCCATGCGCGTCAGGCGCAGAACCTCGCTCTCGATGTCCTGCAACGACTCGTCGAGCATCTCTGGGTCACGTAGGGCGCCCCGGCGTAAGATCTCGAGGTTGCCACGTATCGCCGCAAGCGGCGTGCGCAGCTCATGCGCAACGTCGGCCGTAAATCGCTGCTGGGCCAGAAACATGTGCTCCATGCGCTCGAGCATCTTGTTCAGCGTTCGGCTCAGGTGGCCGATCTCGTCGTTGGTTCCGTTTCCGGGTACGCGCTGCTTGAGATCTTCGGCACGCATAATTCGATCGGCGGTGGTGCTGACCTGCTCAATTGGATCGAGGGCGGCGCGTGCGAGCCACAGGCTACCGCGCGCGGCCACGAGCAACGCCACGAGTCCGCCGCCCCCCAACGCCCCTAAGAGCGCGTTCAAGGCCTGGTCGATCTGCCGCAGCGATTGAGCGACCTGAACGGCGCCCACGATCTGGTCCCCCAGCCGCAGCGGCTCGATCAGCGACAGGACGCGCGCCGTCCCGACGCGCTCGATCGTTTCGACTTCTTTGCCCCTCAGCGCAGCCAGCGCCTGTTCAAGCGTGAATTGGAGATAGTCCCCGGCGAGGTTGGGCGAGCGCACGACAATCGTGCCCCGTGAATCGGCAACCTGCACGTAGAGCTCGGGCGCTTCGGGGTCTTTGATCTGTGGGGGGCGCAGCCGGCTGGTGTCGATGCGCGATGGCGTCTCGATCACGTGACTGTCTGCCTGGTAGGCCTGCTGGACGAACGCGCTACCCAAGCGCACGTCGTCACGCACGCTCTGCAGCAGCAGCTGCCGAACCACGAGGTAGAGTCCGCCGTCGAGGAGCCCGATCGCTAGGGCGAAGAAGAGTGTGTAGTACACCGTCAGGCGGACACGGAGCTTCATACGTGCTGCCTACTGGAGCGGAACGGAGGGGGCGTCGTGGGTGTCGCGCAGGATGTAGCCGACGTTGCGCACGGTGTGCAGCAGGCGGGGCTCCCCGGCAGCCTCAAGCTTCTGCCGCAGATAGCGGACGTAGACCTCGATAATGTTAGAGTCGCCTCCGAAATCGTAGCCCCAGACGCGATCATAGATCTGGTCGCGCGTGAGGACCTGGTTCGGATGTTGTATGAAGAGCTCGAGCAGCTCGAACTCTTTTGCCGTGAGCGCCAAGACGCGGCCGCCCAGGCGCACCTCGTGAGCTTTCACGTTCATGCTTAATGGGCCGATCCGTAGGAGATCAGGTGCGGCGGCACGCTGCTGCCGCCGCAGGAGCGCCCGTACGCGGGCCAGTAGCTCCTCGAAGGCGAAGGGTTTGACGAGGTAGTCGTCGGCACCTGCCTCGAGCCCGGCGACGCGGTTGGCGACGTCGTCTTTGGCCGTCAGCATGATGATTGGCACGTCCAGGGCAGCCCGGAGCCGCGCGGCGACCTGCAAGCCGTCCAGTCCGGGCAACATGACGTCGAGGATCACAATATCGGGTGGGCGCTCCCGGGCAGCGGCAACGCCGTCGCTGCCATCGCCCGCCACCTCGACCTGGTAGCTTTCCATCGTCAGGCCGCGTCGAAGATACCCGGCGATCTCCGGTTCGTCCTCAATAATCAGAATGCGCTGCGGCATACTCAACCTCAAAGTGTCGTGGTGTGATGTAATTTTACCTTAGGCCCACCGGACTACAAGTCTAGCACTGTAGGGCGCGGTTCGCCAAGATCGCAACCCTTATCTTGCGCTTAGCGGACGCTTAGGATCTTCTCAGGTTGCCGCGCTACCGTAATGGCATCTCGAAAGATCGGAACGAGGGAGCTAATTGGCGGCCGCTGTGGCTACCGGCTGGTCAGCGGTGCCGGTCAATACTAGATGCTAGACGGGACGCCAGTAATGCGTCCAAAGGAGTGGATACGTGAGCTCGAGTAAAGCATGGGGTGCGAGGCTTCTCGCGGTGGGCGTGCTGGCCGGGGGCCTTGGAGGAGGGCTCGCGGGTGGTGCGGCCGGCTTCTATCTTTCGCATCCGAATCCGGCCGGCGCCGCGCCAGCCCAGGCCGCACCGATTCCTGCCGACGCACCCGCTGTGCAGGCAGTGCGGCGCGTGGGGCCGACGGTGGTGACCGTGGTGAACACGCTCGACGAGAAGGCGCAGCCGAGTCCGTTCCAACAGGCGCCGTCTCCGTTTGGACAGCCGAGCCCCAATCTCCCCCAGCCACGTGGCTTGCAGACGGCGACCGGTAGCGGCGTTATCATCTCGAACGCCGGCGACATCATCACCAACAATCATGTGATCGAGAATGAAAAGAAGCTGCAGGTCATTTTCTCGGACGGCAGCCGGCACGATGCCAAGCTCGTGGGGACCGACTCGTTCTCGGACCTGGAGGTGATCCGCGTGCAAGACAAAGTGCCGGCCGTGGCATCGCTCGGCGACTCGAACGCACTGTTGCCGGGCCAGGGTGTGCTCGCGATCGGGAGCCCGCTTAGCGATTTCAAGAATACGGTGACGGCCGCTGTAGTAAGCGCGGTGCACCGATCAGTCGGGCCGCAGGAGGACTTGATCCAGACCGACGCCGCGATCAATCATGGGAACAGTGGCGGCCCACTGATCAACGAGGTCGGCGAGGTCATAGGCATCAACACTCTCGTCGTGCGCGGCGACGGGAGCCTTGGGGATCAGGCGAGGGGCTGGGCTTTGCGGTCCCGAGCGCAACCGTAAAGACTATCAGCGACCGGCTGATCAAGGATGGGAAGGTCGACCGGCCGTATCTTGGCATCCAGTACGCGCTGCTCAATCATGACGTCGCGGCACAGCTTGGGGTTAAGCAGACCAGCGGAGCGTTTGCGCAGCACGTGGAACAACAAGGGCCGGCGGGCAAGGCCGGTCTCAAAGACGGCGATATCATCACGGCGCTGAACGGACAACCGGTCGACGAACAGCACACCCTCTCCAGCCGCCTGATGAGCCACGCAGTCGGCGAGGCGGTCAAGCTTACGATCCTGCGCGACGGTAGCGAAAAAACTCTGGAGGTCAAGCTGGGCGAGCGTCCAAGCGACCTGTAGCCGGCGCGGCCGCCAGTTTATATAGCAGCGGAGGCGTAAGCCTCCGCTGTGTGCGTCTGCTGGCAGCTGCGGGTGTTAGCCACGGCTACGAGCGGTCGTCCGCGGCAAGGATCAGCGCCCGGAAAACGTTGCGCCATCGAATGTCCGTTGTCTGCCAGAGCTGCTCCGGATGGCACTGCACACCCATGACGAATCCGCCTGCCGTCCCTTCTACCGCCTCGATCACGCCGTCAGGCGCGCATCCGACAACCCGCAGACCTGGGGCGATATCTTTGAGTGCTTGGTGGTGCAACGAGTTTACCTGCAGCTCGGTGCCGCCTAGGAGCTCGGCCAGCCGCGAATCCTCGGAAAGTGTGAGGCCGTGGTCGAGGCGCTCCCAACACTCATGCTTGAACGAGATCTCGTGATCGAGCGGCCCTGGGCGCTGCGCCTCGAGATCCTGGTAGAGCGTGCCCCCAAGTGCGACGTTGAGCATCTGGATGCCGCGGCAGATACCGAGTACTGGCTTGCCTTCGGCCACGGCCCATCGTGCGAGTGGCACCTCGGCGTTATCTCGATCGGCGTGAACGCTGCCGAGCCGCGGGTGGGGCTGCTCGCCATAGAGCGCGGGGTCGATATCGACGCCCCCGGTCAGTACCAATCCGTCCATCCTTTCGAACATACCGCGCAGCATCGCCAGATCCTCGAGGGGCGGCAGAACGACCGGCACACCGCCAGCCTGTAGTACCGCATCTATATATCCTTTGCGTGTGCCGACGAGCGGTGGACACCACTCCTCATCATAGGCAGGACGCGCAGTTATTCCGATCAATGGCGCCATCTTACGCTTTGAACTCCGGCCAATTTGTATGATAAAGAAGTATTATACCGTGGACGATATGCGGGCGCCGGGTAGGAGCAGCAGGGGCTTGGCCGGTGGCAGAGGCGCCGTACACAGGTAGCACGAGACATCTGTGCACTGGTCTTCGGTCTCACGCGTGCCCTGCCTCATCCTCCGCGCCGTATCAAGCCACGGCCTGCTCCTTGAAGGCGCGGAGGGCGCCCCGGATTTCCTTGATCGAGAATGGCTTCTCGAGCACAGTCGTGACCCCGAGGCCCTGAGCGCGCATGAACTGCTTCTCGTCGATCTGTCCGGTGATGATGACTGTGTGGAGATGGGGATGAATCTGAAGCGCCGCCTCGATCAGCTGGATACCGTCTACTTCCGGCATGGTCAGATCGACGAAGAGAACATCCGTGGGATGCTTGCGCATCCACTGCAGCGCCGCCTGGGGCTCAGTAAACCACTGAGCCGGGTGGCCCTCGGATGTGAGCATGCCGTGGACGGCCCTGGCGATCAGCGGCTCGTCGTCGATGACGACGGCACGCAACCCCACGGGAGGGCCGCCCCCCAGGACAGGACGAGTCACGATTTCGCCGGCGACGATCGGGATCCAGATATTCATCGTCGTGCCGTAGCCAACTGTAGAATCAACCGTTATACGTCCGCCATGATCGGTGACGATCCCGTAGACGATTGCAAGACCTAGTCCGCTCCCACCATGAAGCTTTTCGCTCCCCTGGCCCTTTGTAGTCGCAAACGGCTCAAACATCTGGTCCCGCATCGACGGCGGAATCCCCGAGCCTGTATCGCCGACCCAGAGGTGAAGCGATCCTGCTTCTTCCTGCAGTCCAACCGTCAGCACTCCGCCTTTATCTTGCATCGCGTCGAGCGCATTCAGAACGAGGTTGACGACGACCTGGGAGAGTAGCCCAATATCACAAACTGTTGACGGCGTCAGCTCAATCTTGCGCTCCACGCGGACTTTGGTCCGGGCAAACTCCCGCTGATACAGGATCAGGATCGGATTGATCGCATCCTCGAGATTCGCCAGCTCACGACGCGGCTCTAATTGGCGCGAGAATGCCAGAAGTCCGCGGCTGATCGAGCCTCCCTGCTGCGTTACGCGCACGACGGTCTGTAGGGCGTCGACCTGCTCTTTGTGATTGTCGAGCAACAATGCCAGCTCGGCGGTGCCGAGAATGCCGGCAAGCAAGTTATTGAACTCGTGTGCTACGCCCGCGGCCAACCGGCCAATCGCATTCAGGCGCTCGGACTGTACCAGCCGTCGCTGCGAGGATTTTAGCTCGTCGATCAGGCGTGCCTGTGCGAGGGCCAGCGCGGCCTGCGCAGCAAACGTCTCGAGCAGCGTCCGCATCTCTGGGGCAAGCCCCATACCGTCCGTCAGCAAAAACATCCCGCCGACGATATCTTCTTCGGCAACGAGCGGAACCACGACCACGCTTTCGACCTCGATTGCTCCTTGCACCGGGATCTGCGCTATCTGGCGTGCCTGGCATAGCTGCCGGATGTTCGTACTGCCGACGTCGATGACCTCGCCAACCGGCGCACCCCAGGTGACGACAACGTCCTCCTTACCATCCTGGCCCCAAAGCGCAACATAGGCACCGGTCGTCGGAAGCACCGTGATCAGATGGTGTAAAACGGCGTCAAGCTTGTCGCGCAGCTCGTCGCGCGTGAGCAAGGCAACGGTCGCGGCTTGCACCTCCTGTTGCTGGGCAAGTAGCCGTGCGGTTGCACCCTTTTCGACCAGCAGGCTCGCCTGCATGCTGAATGCACGGTAGATGGCAACTAGTGGAATAAGGCCTAAGGTGAAATACGCAGGATGGATCTGCCACAGCCAGGCAAGGATTAGGCCGTACGGAATCAACGAATAATCGTTGAAGCTCACCATAAAAATGTTGCGCCACATTCCTGCAAGAGATGTGCCGGCCTGGAGAGCCCGCACGATCGAGTTCATAAGGGATAGGAAGAACATGTAGACGGCGATCGCGGTGATCGAGGCGACGAGGACTACTATAGGAGACAGGCGTAAGACAGCTAGCTGAAGCGATGGACTCCCAAACGTCAGTAGCAAATAGGCGATGAGCCGCATGCTGACGTTGAAAGCCACCTTGTACCATGGCTTGCGGGCGAGCATCTCCGATGGAAGCGTACCGGCAAGCACGACAAGCACGACGCCGAGCGGCGGGAGCAATACGATGACTGCAAGCAGGAAGGCAGTCATCGGCGTAGTCTGGAGCCCGTCCGGATACGAGATCGGCAGCAGATCACTTAGTGCGGCTAGGGAGGCTAGGACTACAAGCGGAAACAGAGGCGGGATCGGGAAACGGTCGAGCGTGAGGCCGACAAGTATTAACGCGGCGGCGGCTGCGGCGTACACAGCCCAAAGGAACCGTTGTAATGGGGTGGGAAGCTCTCCCATTCCGTTCTGTTATTCCGACAGCCTGCCCGTTGCCCCCCGGGAAAGAGAAGGCCAGTATGAGCCGCGAACTAGGCGGCTGCTATTGCCACTTTACGTCGTCCAACTGGCGGACAGGCGAGGTGGTTGTGGGTGTGATTTTCCACTTCATGGGGGAACTCCTTCACGCTCGGTGCATAAACCATTGGCGTTGGTGTCCCCTCATCTCCGCTCAGGGCAACCGCCCATCACGACAGACTCACACTGGCCCAACCATCATACCAGGCTTAGATAGTCTCCGCAACTGCGGAGCTGGCCCTCAAATCGGTCATCCATGTGCGCAGGCGGCGATTCACGGCAGACAGGACGGCTCGTGCCGCGGCCTCGCCCCGCTCTCCGCGAACGAAGCTTGTGCCGGTCAGATGCTCAACACTCCGCCCCGAATGCAGCAAATAGATTAGGCCTAGCTCTCGCTGGCCCAGCGTAACGATCCGTGTCTCGATCAGACGCAGCCGTGGCTCCTCCCCCCACAGCTGGTTGAGTGCCGCTACCGTTGCCTCGGCACCTGCCTGCAGCTGATCGCCGCCGGCAACCGCCCGGCCGATCAGCTGCTGCGTCCCATCGCTGAGCGTGACCTCGACACGATCCGGTGTAGATGAGATCTGGCGGAGTGTCGGCCGTTCCTGCAATGGAATGTCGTCGCGGAGCTGCACGCAGCTGATCCGGCGATAGTCCAGACGCCGCCGATGCCGGACCGCAAAGTAGGTCTCGATATCGCGGACGACCTTTTTGGGAGAACGTTTGGGCGAGGTCACGACATGCACTTCGAGCACGTCGCCGGTGTCGTCAAGAATGACCCGGGCGCCGCGAACGCCGAAAATCCCGCCGATTCCGCGCTCCAACTCGGCGGCGATGCTATCCTCGACACAGCCGTCGACAGACACCAGCTCCATTTCGACCTCCAACACAGCGCAGGATGCACGGCCGAGCTGCGCGGCGTGCGCTGTGTGTTACCGCGCCATACAGCCCGGAGTGGCTCTCTACGTCACGTGGGGGCGGCCGCACCACACGACCACCGGACGCGGTCAACCACAACGTTTATACCATGGCGACCGCAGATCGTCAAAAGACGGTAAAATCGAAGCCGGCAGTATTTCGGCCGGCTGAGTGCTTACGGTGATGGTCGGTGAGGTGCAAAGGCCAACGGCCGGACCGTCGAAGCATCGGTTCGGCACCGGAGCAGTGCGTCTGTCCCAAATATCGTCTATTGGTGAGGTGACCGGCAGTAGCGGACGACGAGATCGAGAAATCGATTGGCGCGGGCGCGCGCTTCACGTAGTAGAAGTTCATACTGGCGCGTCCGATATGGGCGCGTATGGGCATTGGCGGCGATGAGCTGCTCGAGCAATTTCTGCTCGCGGCATGTTGTTTCCACACGCGCGTTAAGCTCATCGCACAGTACCTCGACCTGATTTCGATCGATGCTGCCCATCGAAGATCCTGTATTCGCCTGCATCTGGGCGCCTATGTTGAGGGGTGTGCTCGCGGAGATAGGATGTAGTATATCACGGTTGTGGAGACGTTTGGGCGCTTCTACTCGTCGGCGGATACGATTGGCGCGGCGCCTCCGCTCGCGGGAAGCCACCAGGAGACGAAGAGGCCGAAGGCGAAGAGTATGATGCCGATGAGCGTGAAGACCAACGGAACGCGTCCCTGGCCTAAACCGGTCAACAGAGCGCCCACTGCAAAGCCGGCGCTGGCCGCGACGCCTACGACACTGGCCACGCGCCCCAGCAACGCGGGCGGCGTCTCTTCTTGGAGCACGGTACGAATGCTCACCCGGATAAGACTATTCGCGGCACCGGCAAGCACCATGAAAGGTAATGCCAGGAGCAGTAGCCCTGTCCAGGGCTTATGCATCTCTGTACCGGCGTGGAGCTGCAAAGCGCTCGTATGCGAGGGCAGCCAGCCCAAAACGGCGAAACAGAGACCGAGGCTGGCAATGCCGTATGCCAGGAGTTGTGCGCGCGACGCGCGCTGCGCCGATCGTCCGATCAGCAGCATCCCTGCCGTGAAGCCGAGCGCCAACGCGCCCTCCAGCGCCGGGAACCCCACCTCCTTCGTGCTTCCAAGCACGTCGACGGCGTAGGGCAGCTGGAGCGTGTTGAGCAACGAAATGACCAAAGGCACCAGCAGGCTGAGAACGACGATTCGGCGTACCAAAGGCAGCCCCCCGATAGCACGCAGGCCAGCCTTCACCTCGCTCCATAAGTGCTCTGTCGCAGCGCTTTCACGCTGAAGTCGAGGAAGCTGAACGGCTGCAAGCAAGAGCGCCGAGAGACAGTAGCTCGCCCCGTCTACCCCGAAGGCGACCGCCGGTCCCCATGTCAGAAGCACCAGGCCCGCAAGCGGGTAGCTGAGCAGCTCGCCCAAATTCGTCGTTGCCTGATCGAGCGAATTCGCTGTGAGCAACTGGGTACTTGACAGGATTGCCGGAAACGTGGCAACGCGGGCTGCCTCGAAGAGCTCGCGCAGAACGGAGAGCGTGAAGCTCAGCAGATACAGACCGGCGAGCTTGGTGGTAGCCAGCTCCGGCAGTAATGTCAGAGCTACTAGCGCAATCAGCATCCCGGCACGACCGAGGTCTGCCGCGATCATTGCGTAGCGCCGATCCCATCGATCGGCTAGGGCGCCGGCTGCTAATCCAAAGAGCAGGGAGGCGAGTAAGGATGAGAACGCGGCGAGTCCGAGCTGCGCGTAGGAATGCGTAAGGTTAAAAACGTAGACCGGAATGGCGATCCGCGTAAAATAGCTGCCGAAGGTCGAAATTGCCTGCCCGAGCCAGAGGAAGACGAAGTTGCGATTGCGCAGCAGCGAGCGATAGGTAATAGGGCTCGCGGGTACGGCCGGGGTTGGTGCCTGGAGCACACCGGATTCGGCAGGAACGGGACCGACCGAGGGACGTTCTTGGCCTGGCAAAGGACTCGTGATCGATTCGCTGTCTAGGGTTGGCGTCTCGCCGGAGGCGATGCCCACTTGCTCGTTTACTCCGGACTTCGATTCCTCAGAGCGCTCGAACACGGCTCCCTTGCTTACTGTCGACGAGCAGTACGCAATGCTCTGCCACGGCTGCACGGATTCTGCGCGTGGAGGCGAACAGCCTACACCAGGTTGGCTGCGCGATGAAAGACGAACCGGCCACTCTCGCGTCGGCGCAGCATACTTCGTACCCTCTGAGTTGTCAATCGCCGCGGCGAGGAGCGATGTCGGATCTGGAGACCGAGCCGCCGTGTTAGAAGCCGGCGAAGGTGTACGATGAAGTCGTCGAGCGGAGCGAGCCGGCGTTACTGTACAGCCGCCGCACTCGATCACGCGCCGAAAAATATCCTGCTACACTCCACGCGGCGCTACCGCAGCATGGATTGCGCGAACTGTTGCGGTGAGCTCTGACTCTGGCAAAACAAATGACGCGTGATACGTTCGAGCAGCACGCGCCATCGCGAGGATGTGTGTACCGGCGGCGTTGAGCGCTCCGAGAGTCTCCGTGAGGAGCTTCTGCCCCTCCCCAAACCCAATCACCGATGCGATGGCCACCGACTGCTGCAACGTCACCACGGGCAGGCCGTGGCGCTGGATCGTGGTCAGCTGATGCATAGCGTACGGCGCATCTGCCTCGCGTACAACCACTGTGAGAGAACGCTCGGCGAAGGACTGGACGAACATCAGAACTTCGACGCCGGATCGAGCCAGCGTATGGAGCGCCTCCATCGGCGGCTCAGATCCTCGCTCGCCGTTGTGGTCGTGGACGGTGATCAGACTAAGGTCCCGGCTGGAAATGATGGCGCGGATCGGCTGTGCCCGTGGCGGCACTTCGGCTCGTACGAGGGTGCCTGGGCGCGCGGGCTGAAAGGTGTTCACGATGCGCAGAGGGATCCCCTGGGCGGCGACTGGTGCGAGGGTTCGTGGGTGCAGAACTTCAGCGCCGAAACTCGCGAGCTCCAGCGCCTCGGCGTACGTAAGCTCTGACAACGTCTGCGCATTATCGACGAGCTTTGGGTCTGCCGTCAAGATGCCGTCCACGTCGGTCCAGATGCGTACCTCCTCGGCGCCGAGGGCGGCCCCGATCAGAGCCGCCGAGTAGTCGCTGCCCCCACGACCGAGAGTCGTGACGGCGCCATCAGCAGTTGCCGCGATGTAGCCCGATACAACCGGTACGATTCCTGCTCGCAGAGCTGGAATGAGTCGGGAACGGATCTGCTCGTCGGTCTGGTCAGCGAGCGGCCGGGCCGACCCGAATCGATCGTCGGTGATGATCAGCTCGGTGGCATCGATTGCTTGGGCTGCGACCTTTTGCTCGCGCAGAAGAGCGGCGATAAGCCGGATGCTCCAGCGCTCGCCAAGGGCTGCCACGGCGTCGAGGACGCGCGGCGTAAGCTCCCTCACCACTCCGACCGACCGAAGGAGGCGATCCAGAGTCTTCAAAAGCTCGGCCCACTCCTCGGTAAGGCTTTCGCGCTCCCATTCGTCGCGAAGGACATCTGAGACGACGCGGCGCTGACGTGTCCAGATCCGCCTCCGCAGCTCGTCTGCGCTCGCCATATCGCCACTGCTGGCCGCCCGGGCTGCCGCGATCAGGAGATCGGTCACGCCTGCCATTGCCGAGCAGACCAGAACAACCTCGTTCGTGCTGCCGAGGGCCTGCCGCGTCAGGCTGCACACCTCGCGCAGGCGCGCGGCATCGCCGACCGAGGTGCCTCCGAATTTCATCACAATCATGCTGTACCGCCGTTTTGCCCGCTCAGCGCCGGCTGCGCGCTACCATAGGAGATCGCCTTAACCGTGTCAAGCGCCCGTGTGAGCGCTTGGAGCATTGCCTCGTACGAAGCTGTGAGCCGGCCGTTCATACGGCGAAGTTCATCCATGTAGACAGAGGTGGTCGGAGTGCTGGCCGGTGGTGCTCGCCCTCGCGACGACGAAGACCTGGCAAGCGGCAGAGATAACGCCGAGACCGGCGCCGGCGAGCCAGTCCTGCAGGTGTGTTGAGGGAGACCAAGGGACTATAGGTTCGAGGAAGCCGACGCGGCGGTGTCGTGAGTAGCCGAATCTACGCGGCCAAGAGCCGGCGGGGGTCTGTGCGAGTACGAGCAGCTCGCACA
>JBBSGA010000115.1:0-16755 GCA_038254585.1 Chloroflexales bacterium
GACGCCGATCACAAACCACAGCAGCCGGGTGCTGCGCATCGCCCCGGACCGCCGCGTCAGCATGGTCGTGGGTGGCCTGCCGTTCACCCACTACGCTGCTGCCGGCGACATCGGCGCCAGCGACGTGTTCGTGCGCGGCGGCACGGTCTACGTCCTGACCGGCGAGGGCTACGACGATCAGTTGTCGCGGGAAGTGCTGCGCGCCGTGCCTGGAGGAGCTCCGCGGCAGGTGGCCAATCTGCTCACCTTCGCGTTCGCGACCACGCCGGCGGCCGATCAACAGGCCTCGGGAGGAGTGCCCTCGAACCCCTACGCGATGGCCGCGGCGCCCGACGGGCAGACGCTCTACGTGACCGACGGCGCCTCGGGCTCGGTGCTGAAGGTGACGCTCGACGGCACCATCCGCGTCTTTGCAACCGTGCCGAAGATGCCGCCGCTCACAGGATTGGCCTTCGGTCCCGATGGACGGCTCTACGTCGCGATGTTGAGCGCCCTGCCGGTCGCGCGCGGCAGCGGCGCGATCTGGGTGGCGGATTCCAATGGCCGGCTTGCGCTCGCCGCGCGCGAGCTGACCTTGCCGATCGACGTGGCGTTCGACGCCGCGGGCGCGATGTACGCGCTCGAGCTTGGCGACGTCTGGGACGCGGCGCAGCCCTACGCGGCTGCCAGCGGTCGCCTGCTGCGCATCGGACAGAGTGGTGCACGTACGATCGTGCTTGACCACCTGAGCTACCCCACGGCGATGCGCTTCTCCCGCGGGGGCGATCTCTACATCGCGGTCAGCGGCGCATTCAGCGCGCCGGGGCAGGGGGCGATTCTGAAAGTGCCGTGCCATGTGCTCGGTACGCCGGGGGCGTGCCCGCGCCACGCGAGGCAGTGACCGCTACCGGAGACCAGGATTCTCTGCCGGAATATCCGGCAGCGAATCCTCCAACGCCCAGCGCTCAATCCCGTCCGCCCACACTGCCCTACAGCTGGGCAACCCGCGGCACGACCGTCTCGCCCAGCAGGAGGATCGGCTCGATCTCCTGGGCGTCGGGCATGTGGAAGGTCACATACTGCGAGCCGACCTCTGCGTAGCGCTGCAGCCCTTCGACGATCGCATCCGGCGTGCCGACCAGGCCAAAGTCGGCGCCGTACCGCTCCTTTTTCGCTGCCAGCTCGCGCTCATCGGCTGCGATCAGGATCCCGACATCGTTCGAGCGTGTCACGGCGTCGTACGGCCTGCCGACGCGCTCGCAGTGCTGGCGCAGCACGTCGAACTTGTGCGCGACCGTCGCAGGGTCGCCGCCGACATTGCAGAAGTCGGCGTACTGCGCCACGATCCGCAGCGTGACTTTCTCGCCGCTGCCCCCAATCATGATCGGCGGCCGCGGCTGCTGCACCGGCAGTGGGTCGTTGTAGGCGTCCGCCACGCTATAGTGCTTGCCGCTGAAGCTGGCCGGCCGCCGTGTCATCATCCGGTCGACGATCTGCACCGCCTCTTCCAGCATCTCCATGCGCTCGCGCACCGATGGGAACGGCCAACCGTAGGCCGCGAACTCCTCGTCGTGCCAGGCCGCGCCGAGACCGACGATGGTGCGACCGTGCGCGACGACGTCGAGCGTCGTCAGCATCTTCGCCAGCAGCGCCGGGTTGCGATAGGGCACCCCGACCACCAGCTCGCCGATGCGGATGCGCGACGTGCTGGCCGCGATCGCGCCAAGGGCGACGAAGCAGTCGAAGACCGGCACTTCCTTCTCAGGATCGTCTTTGTCCGGAAACATGAAGTGGTCCGCCAGCCAGACCGAATCGAGCCCGGCCTGCTCGCAGGCCCGCGCCGCCGCGAGCGTCGTGTCCCAATGATTGCCGTGTTTGCTCGGCGCGTAGGTGCCGAGCTGCTGTCCAAGGAGCATAAGCTACCTCCTCACGATACTGCGCTGCTCCTACCATGAATCGTGCCCGCCATTTGATCGGGCGACAACGACCCAGCGTGGCTCCATTGGCTCAGCTACAATGACGGGATCGTCGTCTGCATCGCCACGGGGGAGTATTCGCTTTGACAAGCCACCTCGGCGTCTCTATTCTAGTCTTCAATCGTTCATCGGCCGGGTAAGTCGACGCCATGACCCTCCCCGCCCCGGTTCAATCCGTGGTCGACGCCTTTCTCGACGCGGTCGACGTCCGCGTCCCGGCCCTGGTCGAGGTCCTGTACCTGGTTGGCTCCGTCGCACTGGATGACTTTCGCCCACACCGCAGCGACGTCGATTTCGTTGCCGTGACGGCCCGCCGGCCAGATGCGGCGAGCCTCGTCGCCCTGGAGCGCATCCATGACGGCCTGCAGCAGCGCCGGCGCCGGCCGTTCTTCGACGGGATCTATGTGACGTGGCACGACCTCGCCAGCGATCCGACCCTGCTTGACCACTGCCCCAACGCTCACGAGGGCCGGTTTCAGTCGGACGGCCAGGGTGACGTGATCGCCTGGCATACCCTTGCACACCACGGGGTGCGCTGCCGCGGTCCGGCCGTGGCCGATATCCCGGTCTGGACCGACGCCACGGCGTTGGCCGCGTGGACGAATGACAATCTCGACACGTACTGGCAGCGCCGCGTCCTCGACCGGGGCGCACGCCTCCTCACGCCCTACGGTCTGATAGGGCTCGGCGCGTGGGCGTGTGAATGGTGCGTGACGGGCGTCAGCCGGCTCCACTACACCCTGGCGACGGGCGTGATCACCTCGAAGGAAGGCGCCGGTCGCTATGCGCTGGCGACGTTTCCCGACCGCTGGCAGCGTGTGATCGAGGAGGCCCTGCGCATCCGCCGCGCGGCCGGCGGGCGCTCGTTGTACGGATCGCCCCTCTCCCGCCGGCGCGACGTGCGGGCGTTCACCGAGATGGTTATCGCCGACGCCCACCGTCTCTACACGGAGCTAGGGGCCTCATGAGGCGGGATCCTGTCTCGGTTCGACGCGGCCGGCGGTAGGTATTCGCGCAGCGTAGGCGATTCTGCCTAGGGCATTCGCGCCATTCTGCCGTAGCCCGTCCGTGCACCAGGTTCTACACTAGGACCGTACCTTTTGGTAGCCAGCGGCAGATGTTGCTGTCTGCGGACCCGCGCAGCGCGGGCCGGATCGGGGAGACATGCTATGGTGCATTCAGAATCTCATATGCAACACCACGCGGCGTTCGCGCTCAGCGATATCCACTGCACCGGCTGCGCCGGTGCAGTCGAGCACGCACGGCGCGCCAACCCGCAGATCACGGACGTGCGTTTTGACTGGGCGCAGAACGTGGTCTACGTCGGCTTTCACACGGGGATGATCAGCCTACCGGAGATCGAGGCCTTGATTGCAGAGACCGGCTGCACATGCGGGCCTGCCGCCGGCACCGAGCCGGCGACGCACGATCACACCGATCCGACCGAGCCGTCAACGACACGACGCTTCCGGCGGCTCCGGCATGCCGTCGACGTGCAGCCGATCACGGTGGGCACCAAGCACGACCGCATGCAACGGGAGGCTCCCTCCCGCCATACAGATCAACTCCCACGGGTCGCAACAGGGCGCTGACGCCGACCACAGCCGGCACATGGCGGCGCTGTTGCTCAAACGCGTCGAGCTCGCGCTCGGAGCGCCCATGGCTGGCACACCCGAGACGCCCGCAGGCCCGCGCAGGCGGTGTAGGAGCCGGTCCTGAACCGGCGCGACGAGCTCGCCCTGTATCATGCGCCGGACCGCCAGCTCGAGTTCGGGGGCGAGTCGCGGAGGCAGATCTCCCGATAGGCAAGATAGACGCGCTATACTGAACGCACGCTTCCCGTGACGTGCGACAGGAGCAGACGATGCCGACGCCTTTTCCGGGCATGGATCCCTATCTCGAGCATCCCGGCCTGTGGCCGAACGTTCATGCCAGTCTGATCATTGCCCTGCGTGACGACCTCGCGCCGCGCCTCCGACCCCGCTACTACGTAGCTGTCGAGGAGCGCGTCGTGCAGCTTGGGGCGGATGATCTGCTGTTCGCTGCACGACCAGATGAAATCCATCAGCGATTTCTCCAGATCCGCGACCTGATGGGCGACCATGTGGTCACCGTGGTCGAGCTCCTCTCGCCCGCCAACAAGCGCCCCGGCAAAGGGCGTCAGGAGTATGAGGAGAAGCGCTTGGAGCTGCTCGGGACGCGCACGCACCTCGTTGAGATCGACCTGTTGCGTGAAGGGCAGCCAATGCCGATGCGGGGCTACCCGAGCACGAGCGACTACCGGCTGATCATCAGCCGCGCGCCGCGGCGGCCACGAGCCGACCTATTGCCCTTCACTGTGCGGCAGCCGATCCCGCGTTTGCGCCTACCGCTGGCATCCGGCGACGACGAGCCCGAGGGCGACCTGAACGAGCTGCTGCATACCCTCTACGATCGGGCGGGCTACGACCTGCAGCTCGACTACGGCCGCGAGGCCGAGCCGCCACTGACCGGCGACGATGCGACCTGGGCGAACGCACTCCTCCAGGCGGCTGGCCTGCGCTAGGATCACCGAGGCGAGCTATATGGACGCCGTGACAATATTCCTTGCGGCGGCTATGACCAAGCGGCCGCCGCGGTGCCTTACATACAGTGCGGCAGGATCTTTGCGACGGCCCGTGAGATAGGGCGTATAGTGCAGCTGGAGCCAACTTTACCTCGTGGCATGCTTGGGGGAACTGCCGGCCGGCTTCTGATGCGGCGGCGAAATAGCGATAGACGAGGAGACAGAAGTGATGCAGCAGTCGAAGCTGGCCCTGGGCGGCCATTCGTATATCGAGCAGCTCGGCAACGATCCGGCGGCGTCGTTCGAGGAGCAGTGCGCGCTCGTCGCCGCCTGCCTCGACCATGGGATCCGCCTGCTCGACACGACCTACTACCAGGAGCGGGTGGCGCTGGGGAAGGTCCTGCGCGAGCTCGGGCGGCGCGACGAGGCCCAGGTGACCGCCTGGAACTTCTTCAAGCAGCCGGGCAAGGAAAACGACCTCGTCCCCTGGACGCCCTACGCGCCCGAGCACGTCGACGTCATGCTCTCCGAGCTCCAGACCGGCCGGATCGACCTGCTGGTGATCCACGCCGAAGACGATCAGGAGCAGCTCTGGCGGGGAATGGAGCTCGCGAGCCGATGGCGCGGGGAGGGCAAGGTGCGCCAGGTCGGGCTGGGCATGGCCCAGCTTGCCCATCTCGAGGCGCTGCCGCCGGACCACCCCTTCAGCTACGTGCTCGCGCCATACAACGCCTTCAATCGCGGCGCGGCCGAGACCTTCGCGCGGGCGCGGGAGATGGGGCTCGGGGTGATCGCCATGTCACCCTTCATCCGCGGCTGGAAGCTGGACGAGATCGGCGGCGACAAGGCCGAGGTGGCCGCGATGCTGCTGCGCTGGGTCGCGTGGCAGGAGCTCGTCGACCGCGTCGTCGTCTCGATGCGCCGGAAAGCGTGGGTCGCAGCCAATCTGACGGCGCTCGAGCAGGGACCACTCACAGCCGAGGAGCAGGCCCGCGTCGAGGCATGGGTCGCATAGGCGGCCATTTCCGGTGGCTGCATGCACAATCACAGTTCGATTTCACATTGGCGAGCGCCGGAAGGAGGAGCCATGATCGAGGTCGAGGAGCAGAGGGCGACGATCGGAGGCGCGCGGACGAGGATTGTAGACTGCGACGCCCACCCGAGGAGGTCAGCACGAGTGAGGACACGCTCGAGAGCATTACGCTGGCGAACACGGGCGAGATTCACACGGCCTGCAGATTATGGGTGTGCCGAGCGTCAGCGGCGTCCCTAACTAGAACGCCGCATACATGGTCTCACGTGTCAAGCCCAAACTCCTGTTGTGCGCGGGCGAAGACGTGGGCGCGACAACCCGCAGTCGTCGCGCCCATCGGAAGATCACCGGCCAGGGCTAGGGGGTTCCGGCCTGCGGATCCTCCAACACGAAGCTGATCAGCATATCCACCTGATATTCGACGATGAGCCCGTTGTCGATGCGGACCTCTTGCTCCTTGATCCAGGCGCTCTTCACGTTCCGGAGCGTGGCGGTAGCGCGGGTGACGCCCTGCTGAATGGCGTCCTCGAAGCTCTTGGTGGAGGTCGATGTGATTTCGGTCACGCGGCCGACAGACATGATCGTTCTCCTTTCATCAAGATGCTATAGACGTTCAGATAGTGTTTTGGACTGCAGGGGGCAGCCGCGGGGGGCTGCCCCTACACATCATTCTCTGGCTGTCTATAGCCATTAGCGGATGGTGGCTCTCCGAGATTAGGCATCCTGCCACCGGCACGGCTGGAAGCACCGGCTGGCCTGACTGGCTCGCCGCCGGCGAGTGGTCGGCATATGCCTCGTCCTGCATGCCTCCTTTCGTCCCAGGGGACCATCACAGCTGCTAGCCGACCTGGCCGTCGATCAGCAGTCGCGGCCGGTCGGGAAAGTCGGTCGCGACGGCGTCGACGCCCGTCGCGAGGATGAAGGCGAAATCCTGCTCGGGCCCGCCCCACGGCGCGACGACGAGGTCCGCAGCGTGCGCCGCCTCGACCTCTTCCTTCGTCAGCAGCGCCCAGAGAGGCAGCAGGGCGTCGGCGCCGGCATTGCGTGCGAGCGCGACCGGATCGATGCAGCGGCCGGCATAGAGCACTCCGGTGGCGACGTCGGGCGCGGTCTCCTTCACGCGGCGGACGCTGTGGTGGTCGAAGGAGATGACGAGCACGTCGCGGCGCATCTCATGACGGTCGAGCGCCGCGACGAGCATCTCCACGATGGTCGGGTAGAAGATTGGCCCCTGTTTGATCTCGACGACCACCTTGGTGCGGCCGCGCGCCCAGTTGAGCACCTCGTGGAACGTGGGCACGCGCACGTCCTTGAGCGACGGGTCGAACCACGTGCCGGCGTCGAGTGCCTGGATCTCCGCCAGAGTCCGCGCGCTGACGGGGCCCGTGCCATCGGTCGTGCGATCGAGCGTCGGGTCGTGGATCACGACGAGCTCCCCGTCGCGCGTGGGATGGATGTCAAGCTCGATCGCGTCGGCGCGCAGCGCCAGCCCGCGCTCGAACGATACCATCGTGTTTTCAGGCGCGTAGCCCGACGCCCCGCGATGGGCGATTACGTACGGGCCGGGTCGATCGCCGAATGGGCTGAGCATAGTCGGTGTCCTGATTGCTGCGGAGTCTAACACCGGGTGCAAGCCGGGGAGCAGGCCGTCGGAAGGAGCCGCACACGGTACGCATCGGCGTTTCCTCCAGGCCGTATAATCTACCGGCGATTTGCGAGCGACCCCTCGTGTGCGGGCGGCGCTCCTAGGTCTCACCCATCTGCTGCGTCCGTCGGGGCCGTGCCACGGGTGAGCAAGGAACAGGCATGAATCCAAAAGCATACCGCCTGCCAACGTATGCGGTTCCCCAACGCTATGACATTCACCTGCACGCGGGTCTCGGCTCGGACGAGTTTGGCGGAACGGTCGCGATCGCCCTCGATATCCGCGAAGCGCGCGACTCGATCGAGCTGCATGCGCGCGAGCTTGAGATTCCCCAGGCGCAGATCGAAGCCGGGGGGCGCACGCTGCGCGGGACGGTGCAGCTCGACGCGGAGCGCCAGGTGGCGTCGATTACGTTCGCCGAGCCCCTGCCCGCCGGAAATGCAACGCTTTCCCTCGCGTTTGCGGGCCACCTGAGCAAGGGACTGGAGGGCCTCTACCTGGCCAAGGACGGGCCGGAAGAGCTGATCTGCACACAGTGCGAGGCGACCGAGGCCCGGCGGATCTTTCCGTGCTTCGACGAGCCAGCCTTCAAGGCTCAGTTCGCCTGGCAGGTTACCACGGCTGCCGCGGCCACCGTGCTGGCCAATGGCCCGCTGCAGTCCGTCGAGGAGCACGCGGACACGGGGCAGAAAACGTGGACTTTTGCGCCGACCAAGCCGATGTCGAGCTACCTGATCGCGCTCGTGATCGGCGACGTGGCCGGCACGTCGGAAGAGGTCGTGCGTGAGATCCCGATCCGCGTCTGGGCCCTGCGCGGGAAGGAGCGCATGGGCGAGTTCGCCCACGCGTACACGACCCGGCTCCTGCCCTGGTACGAAGATTACTTCGGCGCGCCCTACCACTTCGACAAGTATGATCAGGTAGCGGTCCCGGGCTTTGGCGCCGGCGCCATGGAGAACAGCGGCCTCGTCCTCTTCCGCCAGGCGCTGCTCTTGATGGATCCTCGAACGGTCTCCTGGGGACAGGAGAAATCGATCGCGCACGTCATCGCGCACGAGTTTGCCCACATGTGGTTCGGCAACCTGGTGACGATGCGCTGGTGGGACGATCTCTGGCTCAACGAGGCGTTCGCCGAGTGGATCGCATACAAAGCGGTCGACGCGCTCTCGCCCGACTATGAGATCTGGGACGACGCGCAGCGCAGCATGGCCTCGGCGCTCCAGACCGACGCCCTGGAAAGCACGCATCCGATCTACAGCCCGGTTGAGACCGCGGCCGAGGCGGACGAGATGTTCGACTCGATCACCTATGCCAAGGGCTACTCCGTCCTGCGCATGCTCGAAAACTTCCTCGGCGCCGAGGTTTTCCGCGCCGGCCTGCGCACCTACATGCGCGAGTTCAGCGAACGCAACGCGGTCGGCGCCGACCTCTGGCACCATCTACAGAGCGCGTCTCAGATGCCGGTCACAGCCATTATGCAAAGCTGGATCACACAGGCGGGCTATCCGTGCCTGGACGCCGCCTTGGAGACAACCGACGATCAGACGGCGCTCCACGTGACGCAGCACCGCTTTTTCTCGAGGCCCGGCGCGGGCGCAGACGACGGGCAGACCTGGAACGTGCCGCTCGTGATACGCTACGAAGACGAGGACGGCGCGCACGAGACGCGGCAGCTGAGCGCCGAGCGCGAGGCGGCGGTCACGCTCGACCTTCACGGCGACCTCCGGTGGTGCTGCGCCAACGCCGGGGAGATCGGCTTCCACCGGCAGAACCTCGAGCGCGGGCTGCTGGACCGGCTGCTTGCCAACCTCGACCGGCTCGCGACCGGCGAGCAAATGGGCCTGCTGGACGATCAGTGGGCGCTCACACGTAACGCGACGCGGGGCATCGGCCAGTTTCTGGACGTGCTGGCAGCGATGGCAGGGATCGACAATCACCATGTGCTCGGCCAGATCGTGGGTTACCTGCAGCGCATCCAGGACCTGCTCGAGGAGGCCGGCGACGACGAGGCACGTCGCAGCTTCCGAGAGTGGGTCGCGGCATCCTGCGGGACGAAGCTCTCCGAGCTTGGATACGCGCCGCGCGCGGGCGAGTCGCAGAACCAGAGCCAGCAGCGTATGCACCTCGTGCGGGCGATGGCGATGCTGGCGCAGGCTCCCGAGGCAGTGGCGGCGGCCGAGCAGTGGCAGCAGCGCGAGGCGGAGGACCCGGCCGCGGTCGATCCGAACCTGGCCCCGGTCTTTGTCGGCGCGGCCGCGCAGGTAGGCGATGCCGCGCGCTACGATCGGTACGTCGCCATCTATCAGCGCCGCCGGGCCTCGGGAGCGACGCCGCAGGAGAGCGATCGCTACCTCCACAGCTTCTCGCGCTTTCGCGCCCCGGAGCTTGCCGGCCGGACGCTTGAGCTCATCGACGAGCGGGTGATCCCCCAGGAGAATATCGGGCCCGTGCTGGCGCAGATGTTCGGCCAGCGCCATGCGCGGCCGGCCGCCTGGAGCTACGTCAAGCGCGAGTGGGAAAATCTCAAGATCGTCGGCCCGCTCTGGATCGGCTTCCTGGTCGAGGCGAGCGGCCAGCTGCCGGTCACTCTGCGTGACGAGTTCGTCGCCTTCTACGACGCGCACCTCCATGGCCTCGCGCCGAAGAGCTACGCTCGGGCGCTCGAGGCCATGGACCTGCGCGCGGAGTTCGAGGCGCGCACGCGGGACGAGCTCATCGCGTGGTTCAAGCGGCGCTAGCGCTATCTCGGTATGGCCTGCAGCTGGAGGTCGGGCAGACGCGCCGCCCGCTGAGCCAAGCCTCCCGTGAGGACGGCGCGACCCCGGCCTGTTGGCCGGGGTCGTGTCTTTCGGCGACATTATTGAGCTTCAGCGTAGGTGGTAAGGGGAGAGGCGCCCCGCACGCCCAACCCCCTACCAACCGTACGAGCGATACTATACACCCTCTCGCGCCGGTTGTCAATACCCTGTCGATGATTTGTTTCTTAATTGCACATCTTCTTCTTGGTAATTGACCACTGCAGGCAGCGACCTCACAGTCTCACGGATGCCCATGGCCCACGCCGGCCTCATAGCCGCGCTGGTGAACGGCGACGATCGCTTGGTGAAAAGGCCGCTCGAGGAAGACCTGGTGGTCCGCCTTGTCATGGTGGTGCAGCACGCTCCCGCGCGGGTGCTGGCGCGAGCGCTGGCGGATGTAGTCGAGGCCTCCGTGCAGCAGGGTCAGCATATACTGCGCCGTCTCGGCGCTATACATGCCCCACGGACCGGCCACCGCGACGTAGATCGGCGACGTATGCGCCATCACGCCGCGCTGCCAGCCGTCGTGATGCGGGATCGCCGTGGCGTAGCCCGGGCCGCCGGTGCGCGCCGCCAGCCAGGTATGGCGGTCGACGCGGAGCGTCGTATGGAGGCGCAGCCGCCGCGCCCCCTGCGGCTCCTCCGTCGAAGCCACGACGCGGCCCTCCTGCACGATCTCCAGGCTATGGATCGGGAAGATGCTCTCGGCTTCGGCTTCGACCTCGACCGTCCCGCCCGAGCGCGGAAGGCTCACCGTGTCGCCGATCTCGGCGCCGTCGACCGTGAAGCGCAGCAGCGGGCCGCCGCTTAGAAAGGTCCGGCCCAGGCGCAGGTTCCGGCACCAGCTCTCGTATGAAAACTCCTCGTCGCGCGGCAGCCGGACGTAGGTGCGGTAGAGCCCGACCGGCACGTCCGCCGTCATCTTGTCGGTGCCGCCCACCAGTGGCAGGCGATAGCCGCCGTTGAGGTAGCGATAATACTCGTAATGCTGGTACATCTGGTGCGCGAGCATCTCGACCGCGTCGGTCCGCCCGGTGGCGATGAGCGCCGCCGGCTCGCCATTGGGCATCGGAAAGTGGGGCGAGACAACCGTGCCACCCTGGGCGTGGCACGCATCGGCCCAAGCGCTGAGCGTCGTCTCCAGCGTGCCGCCGAGCTCGGCCTCCGAGGGTCCATCCGAGCTCCACGGCATCACCGGCTGCTTCAGCCCCATCAGGATCAGGTGCCCCAGCAGGTGCTGCCGGTTCTCCTGCCCGGTGTAGACAATGGTGCGCCCGTCGGCGGTCGCCACCGGCTGCCCGACAAAGTCCTCGGTGTTGGTGAAGAGATGGCCCCACTGCGCCTGGAGCAGGTTGACGACGTTGAGATCCTCGCAGGCACCTTCGAGGCGTGCGCCGAGCGTCGAAAGAAAGTGCACGTGCGAGTCGCCGCTGTACCAGCCCTCCGCGTTCATATTCTTCCAGCGCTTCAGCCGCAGCGTTAAGTCGCGCTGCCCCGGCTCGATCGTGATCGCGGCGCGCAGCGGCTCGTACTCGAAGCCGCGCGCCGCGTCCACCAGCACCTCGCCGCGCGGCAGCCAACCCTCGCAGGCGCCGTCGACGTAGGCATACGTGATGTGGCCCAGCCGCACGTCGCCCCCGACGTCGAGGTGCCAGGTACCCTTGTCGGAGAGCAGGTGGTCGTGGTGGCCGTGCGGCTGGTAGGGGATGCCCTCCGGCGACCGGAAGGCGACGCGACACGGGATCGGCTGCTCGGTGTCGGCGTCGACCACGCGCACCCGCACCCAGTTCTTCCCGGGATCGACGACTTCGAGGCGCGCGCGCGGCGTCTCGACCGTCCCCCGCTCGGCCAGCTCGCCCCATCCGACCGACGCGACCTCGTCCTCGCCCTGGCGCACGCGCACCGTCGCGGAGGGCTGAGCGGCGATCTCGACGTAGCTGGGGCTGCTGGCGTCGTGGTAGGCCTGGCCAAAGCCGCGGAACCCGTCGGCGAGAAACTCCGCGACGGGAACGTCCGGCAGTGGATAGGCGTAGGTCGCCACGCCGCGATCGACCTCCACCTCCAGCTTGAAAGGCTGTGACCCCTGCTGTTGGTCGGCGAGCGTGATCTTGACCGGACGGCGCGGCTCGCGCCCAAAAGGGTCCTCGTCGAGCGAGCTCAGGGTCAGCCCGCCGATCAGAAAGCGGCGGTCGCCCGGCTCGATCTGCAGCGCTGCGAGCCGGCGGCCCGGCTCGGGGTTGCGCCAGGCCCAGAGCACGAAGTGCGACGGCCAGCCCTGCGTGACCTCTGCCTGGCGCTGGCCGATCGCCTCCCATGGCCCCTCGTCACGTCGCATGATCCCGTCATAGTGGTCGGGCACAGCCAGCAGCGGCAGGTGGCCCCAGGCGTCGACGACCGGCGCGATCTCGAGCCGCTCGCGGATCGGCACGACTGCCTCGCCGCCATCCTCGTAGCGGAAGCGGTAGACGGCGATCTGCCGCCCGACCGGCTCGCCTTCGAAGATCCGCGTCTCCATGACCCGGTGCGCGACGATCGCCCAGCGCGCGTCCGACGCAAGCGGCACCTCGACGGGCTCGACGTAGCCGCCTGCTCCGAAGCCGAGCAGCCGCCCGCCAGCTGCGGAGCCGATCTGAAACGGCAGCCCGCGCAGCGTGACCAACCCCGATGGGAAGCCCAAGTCCGGCCCGGCCCACGCCGGATCTACATTACAAACGTCGCTAAGATCGACAGGCGTATATGTGCCCATGGTGCTCCTCAACTATCTAAACGGCGGCATCACCTCTTTGCCCAGGAGCTCCGGCGCATGCATGATGTGCGCATGCGGCACGCCCGAACATTCGCCTCGGCAGCATACGGCGTTTCTCCTTCCGGACGATGGACGACTTCCGGGTCCGGCATCATTCTATGCGTGGCGTCAAGCCCGCCGCCCGCGCCTAGCCGGGCCAGCTCGGCTGCCCCTACTGGCGGACGAGCGGGAGAAAGCTGCCCGGCGATACGGATCGTGGCGGACAGGCTCTAGCGCGCCGGGCGTGCGCCGGTTCGCTTTCGCGCTCGCACGAGGATCGTCAGGTAGAGCACCAGGCCGAAGGTGCCCACGCTCAGGGCGCGCAGATCGGGGACCGGCAGAAAGCTTCCCAGGCGGGTATGCTGCAGGCGGTCGAGCCAGGTGCCGAGCAGGCTGATCCCAAACGTATCGTAGCCGCCGACGAGCGCGGCGCCGACCAGCGCGCCCCGGACGCTGCCCGTGCCGCCGACGACGACCATCGCCAGGATCATCGCCGAGATCGTAAAGTCCGACTGCCCGGGATCGACGTAGCCGAAGACCGTCGCGAAGAGCGTGCCGGCGACGCCTGCCACGCCCGCCCCCAGGAAGAAGGCCGTTGTTTTGGCACGCAGCGGGTCCACGCCGCTGCTGACTGCCGCCGTCTCATCCTCGCTCAGCGCCTGCCATGCCCGGCCGACACGCGACCACCGCACACGGACGCTGGCGAGGACGGCGAGCGCCACCAGCACCAGCGCCAGGTAATACCACTCCGCGGGCGACCGCAGCGTGTGGAATAGGAAGCGCGGCGGCGGCAGCGCGGCCATGCCGGCGGCTCCGCCGGTCCATTTGTGGAGGTTCAGCAGCACCTGCGGGACAATCTGGCCGAACGCCAGCGTGACGATCGCCAGGTAGTCGCTGCGAAGCCGCAGCCCGAGCGCGCCGATCGCCGCGCCGAAGAGCCCTGCCACGGCTGCGCTGATGATCAGCACCGGGATGACGTCGCTCACGCGTGGAATCAGCGCCGAGAGCGGCCCATGCGTATCGGTAAGAGCGGCCGCGGTGTAGGCCCCGATGACGAAGCAGGCGGCATAGCCCAGATCGAGCATCCCGGCGAAGCCGAGGACGATGTTGAGCCCCAGCGCCAGCAGCATGAAGAGCATCATACGGACGAGGATGACCTCGAAATGCAGACCCAGCGCGCGGTCGACCGTTGGGTAGGCGACCGCCAGCAGGGCTACGGCGGTGACGGGAGCATAGAGCGCCAACCCGCCGGGCCGGCTCCGAGGCCCGGACTCGATCCCGGAGGGCTGATCCGGCTCCTCGCGGCGCTCCTCGCCGAGCAGGCCCGCCGGACGCAGGACGAGCAGCACGATCAGGCTCAGCAGCACCAGCACCGGCGTCCACTGCGCCTGTAAAAAGTAGTCGCTGAACGCCGCCAGGACCCCCAGCAGCAGACCGCTCCAGAAGGCGCCCATCGGCCGGCCTATCCCACCGAAGACCGCGGCCGTCAGCGCGACGAGGCCGCTCTGCACGCCGTGCTGGCCGAAAGGGCGGTCGTAGTAGAGCGAGAAGACGAAGGCCGCCGCGCCGGCCAGCGCTCCGCCGACGGCAAAGGCCAGGCGGATCGCGCGATCGCGATCGACGCCGCAGAGCTCGGCGAGCTCGGGGTCCTGGGCGCAGGCGCGCACGGCCCGCCCCCCGCGCGTGCGGCGCAAGAAGAGCCCGACGGCGAGCGCGAGGCCGGCAGCCACGACGAGCACCAGGAGATCCTTCACGGTATAGACCACGCGCAGCCCGGAGCCTGCGAGCAGATTGCGCCGGCTGAGGAGCTCCGGAATACTCATGCGCGGAACCTCGGGGATGCCCGGCACGCTGCGGTGCTCCGTGGCGTGCCAGTCCGGCTGCAGCTTGCGCCAGATCAGCGCGACCTGGTAGAGGATAAATGAGATGCCGACGCTGGCGATCAGCGGCGCGATGCGCGAGCCGTCCCGAAACGGACGGAAAGCAGCCCGCTCGATCCCGACGTTGAGCAGCGCGCCGAAGAGCAGCGCGGCGCCCAGACAGAGCAGCAGGCCCCCGGTAAGCGATCCCGCGACGAAGCCCCGCCGGAGCCCGAGCTGCGCGACGATGAAGGTAACGAGCACCGAGGAGAGCGCGAAGAGATCGCCGTGCGCGAAATTGATCGTGCGCACGGCGCCGTAGACCAGCGTCACGCCGATCGCATTCAGGGCGATGACCGCGCCGTTCGACAGGCCGATCGCCAACAGCTGGAGCAGCACCTCCCAACACAGGCTCTGCGTCCCGCAGCTCATGGCCTAACTCCTACGGTCGTCGCATCTCCCGCCAAGCTTCCGCCGAACTCGCCAAGGATAGATGGTGGCGCAGAGCGCGTCAATCGCGCGCACTGGAACCTGAGAACGTGAGCCGTGCCCGCCAAGCAAATGGTTGAGAATCTCGCTGCGCTGGTCTACAATGGACGCGAATGTGACGGCATCGCTGCCCCCACACGCATCATTCCATTCAAGCCGGGATTGATTTCTGGCCACGAAAGGGTGCCATGAGCCTCAAGGCTTTACTCGTGGGGATCGACGCCTACCTCGAAGCTCCCCTGAAAGGCTGCCGGAGCGATGTACGGCGCGTAAGCGCCTTCCTCACCCAGCGCGATTGCGCGGATGCCGCGCAGCGCGTCCTGGTGGACGAGGCGGCGACGAGCGCGGCGATCGAGGAGGGCTTGATCTGGCTGTCGCAGGTCGACGCCGACGAACAAGCGCCGGTGCGGCTTTTCCACTTCTCCGGCCATGGCACCTTCGTCGCGGACACGAACGGCGACGAGCCCGACGGTCAGGATGAGTGCATCGTTCCGTTTGATTACGCCGCGGCCGGGCCGCTGATCGACGATCGGCTGGCCGAGCTGTACGCGAAATTCACGCCTGAGACGCATTTATTGTTGATTATGGATAGCTGTCATTCCGGCACCGTCGATCGTCTCCCCGCCCAGGATATCCGCTTCCGGTTTCTGCGGGCGCCGGAGGAGGAGCAGCGCCGGATCAAGGCAGCGGCAGCCCAGATCCGCGGCCAGCGCGACGCGTTCGTGCGCGACCGGCTCAGAAACCTTGTCGCCACGGACGAGTACACCTACAAGGAGCAGGTCCAGGCCCTCGTCGCCGAGTTCGACCGCCAGCACTTTGGCGTGGACCTGCGGGCCGGGAACGTGGTGCTGCTCGCAGCCTGCCGGGCGGATCAGATGGCGGCGGATGCGGGTTTTGGCTCAGACTACCAGGGTGCGTTCACCTATCACCTGCTCGAGGCGCTGGCCGGCGCGGGACGCACGATCAGCTACGGCGCGCTGATCGCGCGTGTCGGCCAGGCGCTCGACCGCAGTCCCTTCGACCAGGTTCCGCAGCTATCGTGCAGCGCCGCCAATCGCGAGTGCGGCTTTCTACAGGCGCCGCTGACATGACGTCGAGCTCGTGGCGCGGACGATCGCTCACGGAGGTTGGCACATGCGATTCGTAAATCTGGACCTCGAGCTCTTCGGCTACGAGAAGGCCGCGGATGGCGAGCATTTCCGCGCGCGGGTGGTCGACTCACCCGAGGGCCGCCAGAAACAGGACGCCGCCGAATCGGTCGTCCTGCGGCCGGAGCTGCGCGAGCAGCTCGCGCGGCTCGAGCGGCGCAAGCTGGATTGGGCCGGGCTCGTAGCGCTCGGGGAGACGCTGGCCGCCGTGCTGCTTCCGCCACAGGTGCGCGAGCTGGTCAAGCTTAACGTGCGCGGGCTTAAGGACGACGCGGGGCTGCGCATCCGACTCATGATCGACCCATTCCCGCTTACCGATCTGCCATGGGAATACACCTATGCGCTGCTCTTCGACGCCAATAGCCCGCAGAAGACTGCCGATGGCTTTCTGGGGCTGAACCGCCGCTTTTCGCTGGTCCGGTATGAAGTGCTCCCGCAGGCCGACGGGACGCTCGATCCCGTCGGAACCAGTCCGCTGCGCCTGGTCGCGCTGCTGGC
>JBBSGA010000116.1:0-16738 GCA_038254585.1 Chloroflexales bacterium
ACGAACGTTTGCCTGGATCGATGTATTCAAGACCTTGTTGATCCGATTCGAGCGCAAAGCGGTCTATTGTCTCGGCTTTCATCATCTTGGGTTTGCATTGATCAACCTCCGTGACACGTTCGCGAAAGTTTAAGGTAGTTCATTCTATTCCAGTCATCATGGGTTGATTATGGTCGACATGGTTGAAACACCCGCCCTGCGTTTCTGGCCCGGCGCTTGCTTCAGTGATGGCAGGGAGACGCATGACGATGACACGATTACCCTATCCATCTGATGTGAATGACCAAGAATGGGACTATATTGAGCCATACGTGGCACAAAAGCAAGGACCGGGACGCAAGCGGACCATCAATATTCGCGAAGTGGTCAACGCCTTGTGCTACATGACCAAAACTGGATGCCAATGGCGCATGCTGCCACATGATTTTCCGAAATGGTATCATGTCGCCTACTATTTCTACAAATGGGTGGATGATGGCACGCTGGAACAGATCAATGACTATCTCCGTGAAGAGATACGCATTGCCGTCGATAAAGATCCGGAGCCAAGTGTCGCCATTATCGATAGCCAAAGTGTAAAAATGGTGCTGGCGGGTGACGAACGTGGGTTCGATGGAGGAAAACAGGTCAAAGGCCGGAAACGGCACTGCCTGGTTGATACAGTAGGCCTGCTGATCATCGTGATGGTCACTGCCGCTTCCGTGCAAGATAGTGACGCTGGGCAAGAACTCGCCATTGACGTGAAAGCGAAAACGAGTCGTCTGAAAAAGGTCTTTGCTGATCAAGGATACAAAGACTGGCTAGTGACCTGGATTGCACGGTGGCAATGCTTTGCGCTCGAACTGGTCCAGAAGCCACGGGAGCAACAGGGCTTTCAGGTCCATCCAAAACGCTGGATTGTTGAGCGCTTCTTTGCGTGGCTCGGGGACTTTCGTCGGCTCAGTAAAGACTATGAACGCACCGTTGAGAGTAGCGAAGGCATGATCTATCTCGCCTCGATACGCTTGATGACACGAAAGCTAGCAGGATTACGGCAACAAACTAGTTCTTAAACAGCCTCCAAGGTAGACTTTGTCCATTTGGGGTGGCATGAAATTGGCAGGGAAGGACTCCTCAAACCAAGCTCTCATGAAAGGGTTGAGAAATGCTTCACCTGCCACGTCCCATTATAAAGGTCTTGCATCCCGTCGCCGCTGTCTTCCGTGAACGCACCTGGGAACATGCCCAAGTCCTGCTCGTCGGTGCCATGCTCACTCCTGGTCAGCGCACCGTCACCTCGGCCCTGCGCATCATGGGCCTCAGCCATGAGCCCCACTTCCAGAACTATCATCGTGTCCTCAGCCGTGCCACCTGGTCCTCTCGCCGTCTGAGCGAGCTCCTCCTCATGCTCCTCCTGCGCGCCTTCGTCCCTGACGACGCCCCAGTCGTCGTCGGCATCGATGAGACCATTGAGCGCCGACGCGGCCCCAAGATCGCTGCCCGTGGTATCTACCGCGATCCGGTGCGTTCCAGCCAGGAGCACTTCGTCAAGACCAGTGGCTTACGCTGGGTCTCCCTGCACCTCCTCGCCCCCATTCCCTGGATCGGCCGGGTGTGGGCCTTGCCCTTCTTCACCGTGTTGGCGCCCTCCGAGCGGTATCATCTCCAGCGGGGCAAGCGCCACAAGAAGGTCATCGACTGGGGCCGGCAGATGATCATCCAACTGCGCCGCTGGCTGCCTGGCCGCACGCTGGTGGTCGTCGCCGACGGGACCTATGCTGTGTTGGAGTTGCTGGCTGCCTGTCGCTCCCTGCCCATGCCGGTGACGCTCGTGACGCGCTTGCGCCTGGATGCCGCGCTCTACGACCCTGCGCCGCCCCGGACCCCGGGAACCACGGGCCGGCCGCGCGTCAAAGGCGAGCGGCAGCCAACGCTGGAGCAGCGACTGCGGGATGGGGGCACCGTCTGGGTGCGGGTCCGGGTGCGGTGGTATGGCGGCCACTGCCGTGAGGTGGAGGTGAGCACAGCTACCGCCGTGTGGTATCACAGTGGGAAGGAGCCCGTGCCCATGCGCTGGGTCTTGATCCGTGACCCCCAGGGCGAGTTCGAGGACCAAGCCCTGGTGTGCACCGACTTGGCGGCGACGGCGATGCAGATCGTGGAGTGGTTTGTGCTGCGCTGGCAACTGGAAGTAACCTTTCACGAGGGGCGAACCCATCTGGGGATCGAGCCACAACGCCAGTGGTCGGAGCAGGCAATTGAGCGCACGACCCCAGTGTTGCTGGCCCTGTTTTCTATCGTGACGGTGGTGGCACATGCATGTTTGGGGGAGGCGGAGCTGCCGGTGCGCTGCACAGCGTGGTATCGCAAGAGCGCGCCGACGTTTGCGGATACCTTGGCGTTCGTTCGTCGGCAATTGTGGCCATCTACCCTTTTTTCGATGTCGTCCGATCGGACCGACATGGTAGAAATTCCGCGTGCGGTCTTCCAGCACGTGACGGACACCGTGGCCTTCGCCGCTTGAAAAGGACAAAGTCTAACTAAGTGGTCCGGAGAGATAGTGGAGGGCCTTGAGCACAGCCAAGGCCCGCTCGTGATGGTTCTGGAAGTACTTGGCAGCGACGACAGCAACGGTGAGCACCTCGGAGTCTGGCACCTTGATTAGAACATGGCGGTGGTGATCCAAGGTTTCCATGGTGGTATCGATGACTTCGAAGACGGTTACAATCCAGGTGGCGTTCATGTGCTCCTCCTCTCTGATTGGCCTGGTAACCGCTCAGGATGAGCCAGCAGCACATGAACGTCAACTAGCAATCACGGTTATACTATCAAATGCCTATCGCCACGTGCGGCGGGTGCTGGCATAGACTCAACACAGGACGATCGAAATGGGCGCACTGCTCGGCTTGCTCGGGATCTGCGTGCTCATCATGCTGGTGTTGCTCGGCGTCGGGCTGGGCATCGGCTCGCTCCTCCACTGGCTCGTGCCAGCAGTCGATCTCGGCGTGGGGATGCTGATTGGCGTGGTTACAACGGGGCTCGCGCTCCATCTCTTGGCCCGCCTCATTGCGGTCCTGGAGCGCTCAGAGGACGACACTCAGACGGAGCTGGAAGCCGAGCTCCGGCCGATCCTCACCCAATATGAGGTCATGCCACGTCGACGTCGATCGAAGCGCAGACCCTCCTGAACGCCCCATGACGCGCTGCAATCCCGAGTACCCGGTTTATCCGCAGCGACAGCGGCCCGTTCTTGGGGTCGCACTGCCTGCCTGCGCCAACCGCTCGCGTCGCCGCTCCTCCACCGCGATCAGGCCACCCTACGATACGCATGATGGAGGCCACCCTGAACCGGGAATGAGAGGACGTTTCCAGCGTTGCCCGCTGGGTCTTCGCCGGATCCGGCACACGTTGGTCGATGCCTTGATGTGGCCGCGACCGGTTGAAGTACGTCACATACTCCTTGAGGACACGCCGCAGATGGGCTTCGCTCAGGATCATGATGTGGTCGAGGCATTCGCGGCGCACACTTCCCAGCAACCGTTCGCAGGTGGCGTTCTTCTAGCCCGTCAACAACACCAGGTAAGGCGGATGGACCACAATTCTTCGAAGTAACGCATCCCTTTCATCCCTTGTGCGGACAGCGCTTCGAAGTCTTGCGTGTTCGCCCTAACTGGGGTCACTGGCGCGTCTGCTTTTTTGCCGACCAGGATGACCCGCACGTCCGGTCGCTGCCGCTCGCCTGGACCAGCTTAGCGCCGCAGGATCCCTTCGTGAGCATCGCCGCCGGGCATGCCCGCTTCTGCGTTGCAGATCTGCTGCAGCTCGTCCACCTCTGTGAGGCCCGCCATGGTTAGCCGGATCATTTCCACTCCCCGTGGCAGCAGTGTAAAGCACATTACGCCGTCACTGTTAAGCAGATTATGCCATTGTGACGTTGATCATGCGCCGGTCGCCGGTTATTTATTAGCATCTAGCTGGGAGCTCGGCCTTGAATCTGCATCTGGTTGGTGGCATAATGATCTTACCATATCTGCGCTCCTTGGAGGTGGCCGTGCCGGATCCCGATCCCAAAGTCGCTGCCCTGCGCACCACGCGGACCCTCAATCCCCGCCCCGACGCCGTGCGCGATCCGGCCTTCACCCAGGGCGATCCCTTCTTCGACGCCCGCGACCTGCTCCAAGTCAAGTACGAGATGCTGCGCCGGGTCCTGGTCGACGGCCAGCCCGTCGCGGCCACCGCCGCCGCGTTTGGCTTCTCGCGCCCGTCCTTCTACGCAGCCCAGGGGGCCTGGCAGGCCGCCGGGCTGCCCGGCTTGCTGCCCGCCCGCCAAGGACCGCGCACCGCCCACAAGCTCACGCCCGAGGTCGTCACCTTCCTGGTCGACCAGCAAACGCAGCAGCCGTCCCTGCGCACAGCCGACTTGGTCGACCGGCTCCAGGCGCGGTTTGGCCTGCGGGTGCACCCGCGCAGTGTCGAGCGGGCCCTCGCCCGGCACCGAAAAAAAGGCTGACGGGCCCCGTCGCACCGACGAGGCCCGACCCGACGGCGTCAGCAACGGCCGACTACGAGACGCTCCGCAACTGGGCCCGTTCTACGCCACGGCCGAGCAGCGCCCCAGCCGGAGTGGCACTGTTGGTGCGCCAGGGCCTGGCGCACTGGTTGCGGTTTCGAGCGCACGTGCCGCTGGCGTCCCGCCCCCGAGCGACGACAACGCTGGCGCCCGCTCCCGCCGCCGCGGGAGGTGCTGAACACCGTCACGTCCTTATTACTGTGTTGGCGACCATGGTCGAGCAGACACAGCAGGAGGTGGCACGATGAACCAGGCAGATCATGACAAGGTGACCGCCCAGCACCTGCAGCGCGCGGCCTACCTCTATATACGTCAGAGCTCGCTGCGGCAGGTGATCGAGAACCGCGAGAGCACCCAACGCCAGTATGCCTTGCGCGAGCGGGCGGTCGCGTTGGGCTGGCCCCTCGAGCACATCGTGGTTGTCGACGGCGACCAGGGCCAATCCGGGGCGTCAGCCGCTGACCGGGTCGGGTTCCAGACGCTGGTCGCCGAGGTCGGGTTGGGCCATGTGGGCATTGTGCTGGGCCTGGAAGTGTCCCGGCTGGCGCGCAACAACAGCGACTGGCACCGGCTGCTGGAGATCTGTGGTCTGATCGGCACGCTCATTCTCGACGAGGATGGCGTCTACGATCCGGCAGCCTTCAACGATCGGCTCTTGCTCGGCCTGAAGGGGGCCATGTCGGAGGCCGAACTGCATGTGTTGCGGGCGCGCTTGCGTGGCGGCATCCTCAACAAAGCGCGCCGCGGCGCCCTCAAACTACCGCTGCCCATTGGCTTCGCCTATCGCGACGACGACCAGGTGATCCGCGACCCCGACCAGCAGGTGCAGCAGGCGGTGCAACTCTTCTTTGCGACGTTTCGCCGCACCGGATCCGCCAGCGGCACGGTGCGCCGCTTCCGCGAACAGGGGCTGCGCTTCCCGCATCGTCTCCGGAGCGGTCCGCATCGCGGGGAGGTGTACTGGGGCCCGCTGCTCCACTCGACCGCCCTGCACCTCTTGCACAATCCCCGCTACACCGGGAGCTTCGTCTTCGGGCGCACCCGCACGGCGCTGGTCGAAGGGCGCGTGCGCGTGCGGGACGTGCCGCGGGAGCAGTGGACGGTAGAGTATCCAGCCGCACATGAGGGCTACATCAGCCTGGAGGAGTATGAGCAGAACCAACAGCGGCTCAGCGAGAATGCCCAAGCCCACGCGAGCGAGCGTGGCAGCTGTCCGCCACGCGAGGGGCCAGCATTGCTGCAAGGCCTGGTCATCTGTGGACGCTGCGGTGAGCCGATGACCCTCCGGTATCACCAGCGGCAGGGACATTTGGTGCCGGACTACGTCTGCCAACAGCAAACGATCCAGCAGGGGCGGCCAGCGTGCCAAGTGGTACCCGGCGGCGTGGTGGACGCAGCGATCGGCGCGTTGCTGGTCGCTGCGATCACCCCGGAAGCCCTGGAAGTGGCGCTGGCCGTGCAAGCCGAGGTGGTCGCTCGGGCCGAAGCGGCGGACCGCTTGCGCCAGCAGCAGGTGGAGCAGGCACGGTATGAGGCGGAGCTGGCGCAGCGGCGCTACCTGCGCGTGGACCCCGACAACCGGCTGGTGGCCGACGTATTGGAGGCCGAGTGGAACAACAAGCTCCGCCGCCTCGCCGAGGTGCAGGCGGAGGCCGAGCACCAGCGGCAGGCAACCCGTGTGCTGCGCCCGGCAGAGCGCGAGGCGGTGCTGGCACTGGCGCGTGACGTCCCCCGACTGTGGCAGGACGAGCGCACCCCAGATCGGGAGCGGAAGCGGATGGTGCGCTTGATGCTGAGCGATGTGACGTTGCTCAAAGGGGAGCAGATCACGGCGCAGGTGCGCTTCCGCGGTGGGGCGACTACGACCCTGGAGATCGCGAAGCCGCCATCGGCGGTCGCGCTGCGACCGACTGAGCACGCGACGATAGCGGAGATCGACCGATTGCTGGAGGCGTACACGGATGGACAGGTCGCCGCGCAGTTGAATGCGGTGGGCTGGCGGTCACGCGAGGGCAAGCCGTTTCACGGCGCCTTGATCGGGAAACTGCGCCGGAGTCACCAGTTAGCGGACCATTACAGCCGGCTGCGACAGCGGGGGCTGCTGACGGGCGACGAACTGGCGCAGCGCATGCACGTGGCCGATGAGACGGTGAAGGTCTGGCGTCGACGTGGGCTGCTGCGGGCGGAACGAGGCAGCGACAAGGGTGACTGGCTCTACTATGTTCCAGAGCCGACCCTGCCCGGCAAGTGGCAACGCAAACACAGCAGCCAGCAACTTGATGCGCAAACAGCCGATGGAGGTGCAGTATGAATCCCAGTCCTTCTGCCAAGGGCAGCCCGGATCAATATACGGCGTGGTCGTCTGCTGCTGGGCCAGCCAGCCGCGTACCGCCAGCGCGATGAACTCCGGGCCGTTGTCACTGCGCAGGAACTGGGGTGCGCCGTGCAGTGGGAACAAGCGCGCCAAGATCACCAGCACCCGGCGCGACGGCAGCGAGCTCGCCACCTCAATCGCCAGCCCTTCCCGTGTGAACTCGTCCATCACCGTCAACACCTTGAGCGCGGTCCCATTGAGACAATGGTCGTGGACGAAGTCATACGTCCAGACGTGGTTGGGATGGGTGGCTTGGACCGGCACACCAGTCGCGATCGTCCTACGCCGTCGGCGCGGATGCTTGCGGACCTGCAGCTTGCGGCGTTTCCAGAGCCGATGAATCCGCTTCTTAGACAAGGTTTCAGGATCGGCAATCTTTCTTTACAGCTCTTTATGCCCCTCGGGGGCGATACAATGGCAAGTAACTGCGCTGATGGTGCCATGCTGCGGTATTCTACCAAGGCGGTGCAGGATGGAAAGATCGTCGAAACAGTGGTGCTCGCTGCCCGTTTTACAGCTTGATCTCGAGGGTGTTTCGGCCACAGCAGTGGTGACGCCCCTGGCGATCCCGTTTTAGGAGAGTGCTCGTTTCCGCCACCCTCGCGCTTGCACCGCTTGAAGTCAACCCAGCATTGGAGGTCGTTATGCCCCGCCGCCCAGTTCAGCGCACGCAACCTGCTCCTTCGGCCCGCCCTGCCCTGTCCCTCCCCATCCATCTCCAGCAACTCAACCTCAATGCCGCGGCCCTGGATATTGGGGCCACCTCCCACTTCGTCGCCGTCCCTGAAGGCCGTGATACGGTCAGCGTTCGTGAGTTCGCCACCTTCACCGCCGACCTGCACCGGCTCGCTGACTGGCTGGAGCAGTGCAGCGTCGAGACGGTCGTGATGGAATCGACCGGCGTCTACTGGGTTCCGGTCTTCGAGCTCTTGGAACAGCGCGGCTTCACCCAGAGGGTACCCGGTCCTGCGCGTCGATGCGCACCACGTGAAGAACGTGAGTGGCCGGAAGTCGGATGTGCTCGATTGTCAGTGGCTGCAGCAACTCCATACCTACGGCTTGCTCAACGGTGCGTTTCGGCCGGATGACCAGATCGTGGTCCTGCGCAGCTACCTGCGGCAACGCGCGATGCTGGTGCGCTCTGCGGCGATTCATATCCAGCACATGCAGAAAGCCCTGCAGCAGATGAACCTGTTGCTCGCACACGTGGTCGCGGATATCACCGGCGTCACCGGGATGACGATCATCCGCGCGATCCTGGCCGGAGAACGCGACCCACAGACGCTCGCCCAATCGCGTGACCCCCGCTGCAAGCAGAGTGTGGAGGTGATTGCCAAGAGCCTGGAAGGGAATTATCGGGAAGAGCATCTGTTTGCGTTGGGGCAGGCGGTGACCTTGTATGACACGTATCAGGCGCAGATTGCGGCCTGCAACCAGCGCATCGAAACGTACCTGGCGAGCTTGGAGCGCGTGACGGAGGAGCCGCCGCCGCCACCGGCCAAACGCCGGGCCAAGCCCACAGGCAACCAACCCCGGTTCGATGCGCGCACCGCCGTGTACCAACTCACCGGTGTCGACCTGACGCGCATTGATGGCATCGAAGCGGCGACGGCGCTGACGCTGCTGGGGGAAATTGGGACCGACATGAGTCGTTGGAAATCCGCGAACCACTTTGTCTCGTGGCTGGGGTTGTGTCCGCATACGAAGGTGTCGGGCGGGCGGGTGCTGACGAGCAAAACGAAACCGACGGCTAATCGGGCAGCCGCCGCGTTGCGGCTGGCAGCGGGCAGTCTGTACCACAGCCACAGTGCGCTCGGGGCCTACTACCGGCGCATGCAGGCCAAGTTTGGCGCGCCCAAAGCGATCACGGCGACGGCGCACAAACTGGCGCGGATCGTGTATAGCATGCTGAAGCATGGCAGCGCATATGTCGATGCAGGCCAAGACTACTACGAGCGGCAACATCACGACCGGGTCGTCCGCAACCTGACGCAACGGGCGAAAGCGTTGGGGTTTGAGCTCGTGGCACAAGCCCCCGATCCGGCAGTTACTTAGGAGCTTTTCATGCCCCGTCGGGACACCAGAACGGGCAGTAACTGCGGGCAGATACCCCGCCCGCGCTATCCTAGCCGGGTCATACCGGTTGTCAAGACCGACGCGACCGTGGTGCGTTCTGCCCGATTAGGAGCTTGGTCCCAGGGATGCGACGAGCAGATCACTGGTGACGCATGGCGATCCCGGATGAGAGAGTGGTTAATGATGGCATCCCTGCGCCGGTATGCGTTGGATCCGTGCCCAGAGGAGGCCACTGCCATGCCACGCCGTCCCAAACCCACCCCCGCGTCCGCCGTCCCGCTGTCGCTGCCGGCCCAGTTGCCGCACCTCAACCTGAATGCCGCCGGCATCGACATCGGTGCTACTGCCCATTTTGTCGCCGTGCCGCCCGATCGCGATCCCCAGCCTGTCCGCCAGTTCGCGACCTTCACCGCCGATCTGCATCGGCTGGCGGATTGGCTGTCCGCCTGTGGTGTGGACACCGTGGTGATGGAATCTACGTCGGTCTACTGGATCCCACTATTCGAGATCTTGGACGCGCGCGGCTTCAAGGTGCTCCTCGTGAATGCTCGGCACGTCAAGAATGTCAGCGGGCGCAAGTCGGATGTACTGGATTGTCAATGGCTGCAGCAACTCCACACCTACGGGCTGCTCAGTGGGGCGTTTCGGCCCGCTGACGACATCGTCGTGCTGCGCAGCTACCTCCGGCAGCGGGCGATGTTGGTCCAAGGCGCCGCGATGCAGATTCAGCATATGCAGAAAGCGCTGCAGCAGATGAATGTGTTGCTGCATCAGGTCGTCGCCGACATTACGGGCGTCACGGGTATGACGATCATCCGGGCGATCCTGGCCGGCGAGCGTGACCCGCAGGTGCTCGCGCAGTTTCGAGACTATCGCTGTAAACAGAGTGCGGAGGTCATAGCGCAGAGCCTCGTGGGGAATTACCGGGCCGAGCATCTCTTTGCCTTGCAGCAGGCGGTGACACTGTATGAAGTTTATCAAGCCCAGATCGTGGCGTGCGATCAGCAGATTGACCAGTATCTCGCCAGCTTCGCCCCAGTCACCACGGACCCACCTCCGACTCCCGCGAAGCCGCGCCAGCGGACGGGGAATCCCTTCCACTTTGAGGCGCAGGCCCAGCTCTACCGCATGACCGGCGTTGACCTGACGCGGATCGATGGGATTGATGCAGGAACCGCGCTAACCGTGCTCGGGGAGATTGGGACCGATATGACGCGCTGGAAGACGGTGAAGCACTTCACCTCGTGGCTGGGGCTCTGCCCGGGGACGAAAGTCTCGGGCGGGAAAGTGCAGAGCAGCAAAACCAAGCCGACGGCGAACCGCCCCGCAGCCGCGCTCCGGCTGGCGGCCGCCAGCCTCTACCGCAGTCGCAGTGCCCTGGGGGCCTATCTGCGGCGGATGACGGCGCGCCTGGGCAAGCCCGAAGCGATCACGGCGACGGCGCACAAACTCGCCCGCTTGATCTTTAGCATGTTGCGGTATGGGACGGAGTACGTGGACCGGGGCCAGGACTACTATGAGCGCGAATACAAAGAACGCGTCATGCAGAACCTGACACGCCGCGCGAAAGAACTCGGATTCGTGCTCGTGCCCGAAGCCGTGGAAACGACAGTTACATGAGAGTGTTGGCGAAATCAGGTCGCATTCTAAGGCTCTACAAAGCCTTATTCCGAATTGGCTCGCAAACACTGTAAAGTGCCCAGGAACCTTGTCTTATTCACCAGTTGGCGTCGCCGCAGGAGCGCGCAAATGCGCCGGTAGCCATAGCGCGGGTGGCGCTGAGCGAGGGCCTGCAGATGCTGCTCCAGGCCCACCTTCCGATCGGGGCGGGCCTGATACTGCAACGTCGAGCGGTGGAGGTGCAGTAAGACGCAAGCCTGCCGCTCGGACACACCCAACGCGACGAGGAAGGGCACAGCTGCCCAGCGATCGGCCACCGTCACGATTTTTTTGCCAACAGTTCCTTGAGGGCATCGACCTCCAGATCGCGCTCGGCCAGGAGCCGCTTGAGGCGGCTGTTCTCTTTCTCCAACTCGCGTAAGCGCTGGGCTTCCGAGGTGGTCATGCCACCGAACTTCTTGCGCCAACGGTAGAAGGTCGTCTCGGCGATGCCGTGCTGGCGGCACACGGCGCCGACGGGCTGCTCGCCCCGCTCGGCCTCCTGCAAGATCGCGATGATCTGCTCCGCCGAAAACTGGCTTGCCTGCTGCATGCGGTTCCTCCAATCCTTGAGAAGGTTCTAACATAGCAGTTGGCCCAGTTTTTGGGGGGCAGGTCAGTCACCGCCTTGGTGGAGGCGCAGACCTTCGGCTGGCATCTGTGGCAGGAGGCCGCGCATCAGGGGGTGGCCGCGGCTGACGAGGTGGTGGTGGTCGGCGATGGCGCGCACTGGATCTGGAACATTGCGGACACCCATTTTCCGAGGGCGACGCAGATCCTGGACTGGTATCACGCCAGTACGTATGTCTGGGCGGCTGCGACGGCGATCTGGGGCGAGCGGCAGCCACAGCGCGACGCGTGGGCGCACCGGCAGTTAGACCGGCTGTGGGATGGCAAGGTTGAGGAGGTTGTGGCGGAGCTTGCCCAGCAGCGGGTGCACGGCGAAGCGGTAGAAGCGGCGCTCAGCTACTATACGACGCATCGCACGCGCATGGACTATGCGGTCTACCGGGCGCGCGGGCTGCAGATTGGCAGTGGCAACGTTGAAAGTGCCTGCAAACAGCTGGTGAGTGCGCGGCTGAAGGGACCGGGCATGCTCTGGGAGGCGACAGGGGCGGAGCAGGTGGCGACGGTGCGGGCGTGGCTGAAGAGCGGGCGGTGGCGGGAAGCGATGGCCCTAGGTGCCGTCCCCGCGCGGTGTTACGTGCGAAAACGGGCCGGCGACACAGCGGGCAGGGCGCCGGGGCAGGCCGAAGGCGCAGGTGCGGGGGCGCCAGCAGCCCACCCGTGAACGAACCGCCGCGTGGTGGGCTGGCGCCGGAGGTGCTCGCACGGGTCCGCGCCGAACTGGCGCAAGCCAATGACACGCACCCCTGGCGGAAGGCATGGAGTGTGAAGCAACAACGGGCGCAGTGCGCAAGGCAACCGCAGGCAGCTGGAACCCCTTTGGCCGCCTGACAACTCTTGCTCACTCCCGAGCAACTAGGCCTTGGTCTCGTCGAGCGCATAGGCGACGGCCTGCTCCAGCGTCAGCGCCTGCCCCTCGGCCCACCCCGCCGCGAACGTCGCATTGTCCAGGTGGGTGCGGGCTTCGCCGATATAGCGGTCAAAAATCGCGCTGTTCTCCGCGTAGGCGAAGCGGTCGCGGCCGGTGGACAATGCGTCCACCGCCCCAAACAAGCGCGCCGCGCGATCCACCAGCCCGCGCAGCGCAGCCACCACGGCGATGCCGGCCAGGGTCATGATCAGGCCCATCTCATTCCCGATCGCGTGCCAGATCCGCAAGCTCTCCAGGTAGACGTGCTCGGCCTGCACCACATCGCCGCGCCGCACCACCGCCGCGCCCATGACGTTCAGCGTCTGCGCGAGCTCCCACTTGACCGCGTGTGCCCGAAACAGAGCCACACTCTCGCTAAGCAAGGCCTCCGCCGCCGCATCATCTCCTTCGGCCAGCGCGACATTGCCCAACGCTCCGCGCAGCAGAGCGCGTCCCCACGTATCCCCCAACGCCTCCCACAACGCCAGGCTCGCATCGTAGTGCACGCGCGCCTCGGACATCCGGCCCGCCATGAGCATTGCATTGCCCAAGCCGTAGAGCGCATATGCCTCACCCCAGCGGTCGCCAACGGCATGAAATACGGCAATGCTCTCCTGGATGGGCGCGACGGCCCTGACGATCTCCCCCTGGCCCATCGTCGCCATCCCGAGGATAACCAGGGCATATCCCGCTCCACGCTCATCCCCACTGCCCCGGTAGATCGCCATACTCTCCGCCAGAGAGGGACCGGCCGCCGCGCTATCCCCCTGCAACGCGGCGAACATCCCTAGACCCAGGAGGGCGCGTGCGCGTGGCAGTGACCGCCGCGTGGCATCGGTGCTCGCCAGTGCGTGAGCCGACCACAGACGCCCCTCGCTATAATGGCCGCCGATGTACCAGAACCACAGCAGAGCGCCGACGAGACGCAGTTCGGCGTCCATATCGCGCCGGGCCGTCATGCTCCACTCGCGCGTGGCACGCAGGTTCTCGTGTTCGCGCTCCAGCCGCTCGAGCCAGGGCCACGGCGGCACGCCGGGCCATACCGGCGCTTCCGCCACGGCCAGCGCGAGGAAAAAGAGCCCATGACGCTCCTGCGTGGCAGCCAGTTCGCCGCTCGCGACGAGGCGGTCGCGCGCGTACTCGCGGATGGTCTCTAACATCCTGAAACGGGGCGCACCCTCCGCCACTACGACCGATCGAACGACGAGATTCTGTGCGATCAACGACAGCAGTGCCTCACGCACACCGTTGCCCGGTTGGGCAGGGGCCACCATTATCTCGCCGGTTCCATCCGCATGCTCATCGCCGCAGACCGCCGCCGCGGCCGCCAGGGTGCAGCCGCCCTCAAAGACACTCAATTGTCGAAAGAGCGCTTGTTCGCGTGCGTCCAGCAGATCGTAGCTCCAGGCGATCGCGTCGCGCAGGGTGTGCTGGCGTGGCGGCAAGTCGGCTGGCCCGGAGACCAGCAGAACGAGGCGACGTTCCAGCTCCGCTAGCAAGGCGGCCGGCGGCAACAGCGGCGCCCAGGCTGCGGCCAGCTCAATCGCCAGGGGTAATCCATCGAGCCTGCGGCAGATCTCCACGATCACCGGCGCAGTCGCTGCAGTCACCGGTAGATCCGCCCCCGTGGCGCGAGCCCGTTCGACGAACAATGCCACCGCCGCAGCACACGCCACCGCTTCGGGTGAGGCTACGGTCTCGGGCAGTGCCAGGGGCGCGAGCCGGTACACGTGCTCACCGCGCACGCGCAGCGCTACGCGGCTGGTCGCCAGCACAACGAGGCGCGGGCAGGTGGCCAGCAGCGCGAGCAGGGCCTCCCATGCCTCGCTGACCTGCTCGCAATTGTCGAGCAGGAGCAGCAGGTGTTTCGCGCGCAGGTAGTCGGCCAGGCGCTCGTGCAGCGGTTTGGCATCGCGTTCGCGCTCACGCACGCCGAGCGCGCGGACCAGCGCCGGGACCACCAAGGCCGGGTCGCGCAGCGGAGACAGATCGACCCATACCACCTCATCCGCAAAGTCGTCTCGCACGGCGGTGGCGACCTGTACGGCCAGGCGGGTCTTGCCCACCCCACCCGGACCCGTGAGCGTGAGCAGGCGCACGCCTGGCCGGCGCAGCAACGCCACCACGTCGGCTTGATCACGCTCACGGCCGATGAGTGGCGTCAGCCACACGGGGAGGACGATGCCGCCCTGCCCCGGAGCAGAGGCGGCCGACGGCCCGGCTGACGGATCCCGGCGGGCGGCGGCGATAAAGGCCGCGCGCTCCTCGGCAGAGAGACCCAGGGCCGTCGCAAGCAGATGGACGGTGGTCGGGCGGGGGAGGCGGTTAGAGCCGCGTTCGAGGTCGCTGACCGCGCGGGCGCTGAGGTTGGCCCGTGCGGCGAGTTCCTCCTGGGTGAGGCCGGCGGCGCCACGGCAGCGCCGGAGGACGGTGGCAAACGAGACCGGGTCGTGCGCATCCATCATATGCGGCTCCAGTTTGGAGGTGCGGCATTGTCGCGCGCTATGGTAGCACGCTGGCTCAATTGGCGCACCGTCTTTGGCCCGGCGGCGCGCCCCCAAGATGGACAAACGGTGAGCTACCGGTGAGTTCCATCGTGGTCAGGCAGCCGCATCATCCGCACAATAGGACGCGTAGCAACACATGGGAGGAGGATACTATGGCCCGCACGACCAACGGCGACCGCGGCCGGCGCATGACCGCCATCAGCGGCCTGATCTTAGTGGTGCTTGGGATCATGTCGACCGTCTTGCCGCTCTTCTTGCCCCACGCGGAGGCCGGCGATACAGCGCCCCAGATCGCGGCATACCTGACCGGCCAGCGTGGTTCCCTACTCTTCGGCATGTATAGTGTCGGCCTCGGCTGGGGCGGTCTGCTGCTCGTTTTTACCAGCGGCCTGTACGCCATCCTGGCCCGCGCCGAAGGCGACCCGAGTCCGCTGGCGCTGCTCGGCTTTGCTGGGGGCTTAGTGGTGGCCGCTATTGCCCTGATGTTCGCGGCGCTCGGCGCGACGGCCGTCTACCAGCTGGCCGCCGTCGACCCGGCCGGAGCGCGCGTGGTCTACCAGTTGTTCTTCATGGTAGTGAACTTTGGCGCGTTTCCGACGATCGTCAACGTATTGCCGTTTTCCATGGTCATGCTCCGCACGGGCGTTGTCCCGCGCTGGATCGGCTGGATCGGCGTCGCCGCGGCGCTGGCGCATCTGGTCGCGTCGGTGTCGCTGGCTGCGCAGGGGCCGATGTCCCCGAGCGGCATTGTGCCGGCGCTGGCGCCGGTAGTCTATCTGGTCTGGGCGCTCTGCACGAGCATCGTGTTGCTCCGCCCGGCGCGTATTTGAGAGGTATCCCATGCGATCACACCACTTCGTTCTAGCCGGTCTGCTGATCCTGCTGCTGGCAGTCGCGACCGTCGGGCCGGGTCACCATCCCGCCGCCCTGGCGGATAGCTGCTCGCACGTCGACTTTGGCCTCAGCAACACGGCGGACGGCTCCTGCGCCACCACCAGCGGCGGGCGGAGCAACACCGCCAGCGGCGACTTAAGTGAGGCTTGGTCATAATTGCTCAGGCAGCTTTAAGGAAGGGTTTAAGGCCAACACGGAGCTCCATCTCATGCTCATAGCGATACCACAGGACCAGTTGATAGACCAGGATCGCACCCAGAGCGAAACGGCGTGTGGCCATCAGCCCTTTCGTCGGCACTTGAACATGCCCATCGAACATCCCCTTGAACTGCTCGTTGAAGGTCTCGATCGTGCTCGACCGCAATGTATGGAAGATGCGCCGCACTTCCACTCCATCGTCCGTGTGGGGATACCGGCCTCGCTGTGTCGTCACCAAGCACCGCTCATCCTCCTCACACAACTCCTCCAACTCCGGTGTGGTGTAGTGTTGGTCCCCCAAGACAAAGCGCACCTCCGCCGGCATCCGGCACAGCAACTCGGGAGCAACCTCATTGTCCGCCGTGTTTGCTGGTGTCAACTCGGCTGCCAGCGGGATCCAAACCTTCGCGACGGTGGCGACCAGATGCAATTTCCAACCGTAGACCCAGCCGTGCCAACCCGACTTGGTCCAGTGTGCCTCAGTGTCAATCGAGGAGTGTGGCACCACGCCAGCTTCGCGATCCTGCTTATGCCAAACCCCGCCGCGGGCACGCAGCACAGTACTATCGATGGCTGCGGCGCGTCCGCAGTCTGCCCAGGGCTGGATCAGAGCAACCAAGTGGCGTCCGAGACAGCCAATTTGGGCGGGCAGGGTGTCAGGAATGGCGGTGAGACGGCGTTCGAAGGTCCGCCGAGTGGGGACCTTGCCGCCTTCAGTGAGCATCGTGCGCAAGAGGAGCATCTCAGGGTAAGCGCGAATAAGCGTTGGGTCAAGTTCAGGCCGGACACGGGTAGCTGTGGTAGCATGAAGCCGATATTTTGACTAAGGAGTGCCCGATGAGCCATATTCGCGTGCTTGTCTGCCGCGTCGACGATCCCGCCTCCAACCAGATGACCGAACTCGCCGCCTTCGATCTGCCAACCAGCGATGTTGCCACCTTGCA